>JAEYTO010000030.1 GCA_023433925.1 Pseudomonadota bacterium
CCCTCCCCCGAGCCCCCACCCTTTCCCCAAAAGCTTCTGGTAGTGTGAATCAAGGACTTGTGAGGGCCGGTTCCCGGAGAGCGTCTGGTCGCCGGGGATGCGCAGCATCCGTGAGCAATGCATGAGCTTTGCTCAGGCATTGCGGAGTTGGAAGACCATGTTGGCCTCCTCCCTCAAGCTGGCGGATATTGCCAGCAAACCCGTGCTCTTTGGCACCAACGAGGCGGGGAGGCCAACATGGCGAAAGAAGCCTGGCACGTCTTGAGGAGTTTGTGGAGGGCTGGCGGGGCCAGGAAGCCAGGACGGCTTTTTCGGCAATCTGTTGGAAGGCTTTGAAAAAAGAGGGTCCAGGGAAATCATTTCCCTGGCGGGAGAGGGTCTGGGAGAGGGCGGCGCCCTCTCCCAGCTCACGCGCAAAAAGCTAGCGGCGCAGCGACTCGGCCAGCAGGTCCTGGAAGGCCAATTTGGCCGCGAGGGACGCGGCGGCCAGGAAGAGGGTCGCGCCCAGGAGGTTGAGCGTGGCGGCCCAGACCGCGCCCACCAGCGTGGCCGTGGAGAATCCGAACAGGAAGCGGGGCAGCGGCGCGTCCGCGATGGCCAGATGTTTGCGGCCCCGGCTGAACCACAGCCGTTCGGCCAGGCAGACCCGGCCGGCCCAGCCCACGGGCCGTTCCACGGCCGGCTGGAGCAGGGGCAGACCCAGGGCCAGCGCCACCACGGCGGCCATGAGCGCGAGGCTCGCGGCCCAGCCAAGGAGGGTATGCGACCAGGCCGACGCGAGAAGCAGCGGCACGGCGGCCAGGCGTGTCCAGACCTCCGCCGGCCTGAGCCGCACCTGCCCTTTGACGCCGTGACCCGCTTCGCGGTCCCGCGCCCCAGCCTTTCCGCCCATGGTCGTGCGCTGCTCCATTCCGCCTCCTGGTCGGACTTGCCGGATCATAACGGAGAATAGCTCAACAGGTCTCCCGCGGGCAATCGTACCGGAGTTGCAGGCATGGCAACCTGCTGAAAAACAGGCTGCGCGGGCCAGGACGGCCCGCCGGATGCGAACAGACGCGCGGCATCCGTGAGCAATGCGTGAGCCTTGCTCAAGCATTGCGGAGTTGAAGAGCCAAGACGGCTTTTCAACAGTCTGATGGGCATGAAAAACTTTTCTGGTCAAGCGGCCCTCTATCTGCCATATGGTACATATCTTTCGGCAAGTCACTTCAGTGCAAACACTTTTTCCCCGCAACCGATCAGGCGGGTTCGACATGAGGGCTGTGGTATGAGAGCGACAAAAGATCTGCGCGCCGAGCATGAAGGCGTCCAGCTCATGCTCAGAGTGCTTGGGGTTCTGGCGCGCAAGGCGGAGAACGGCGAGCTCTTCGACAGAGACCAGGTCGGCAAGATCATCGAATTCCTGCGGGTGTTCGTCGACAAGTGCCATCACGGCAAGGAAGAGGACGTCCTGTTCCCGGAACTTGAGAAGGCCGGGATCGCCAGGCATGGCGGGCCTGTGGGAGTCATGCTTCACGAGCACGAGTCCGGTCGGGAATTCATCCGGCGGATGACCGAGTCACTAGGCTCTGGCGACGACAAGGGATTCGCCAAGGCCGCGAAAGGATACATCGACCTGCTGACCGCGCATATCCAGAAAGAGAACGATGTTCTCTTCGTAATGGCGGATCGGGTTCTGTCGGCCGAAAAGCAGGAGGAGATGTTCGAGCGTTTTGAGCGGATCGAGGCAGAGCGGATCGGCCCCGGTGTCCACGAGTCGTTCCACAAGCTCATGGACGATCTGGCGGCGCAATACCTGTCCGCTGGTCAAAAAAGCGGCGCATGATCGGCGACGACTTCGACCTGCTTCCGCGCCCTTGGGAATCCATGACGGATCATTTTGTCATTAAGTCAGTGATTTAATAAGTTACGGATACACTGCGAGGCCAGGGAAATCATTTCCCTGGCGGAAGAGAATCCGAGAGAGGGCGACGCCCTCTCTCGATTCACTTGCAAGACAATGGGGTGGATTCGTCTCCACATATCTCCGTGGGCTTGGTTTACCTCAACAAGTCAACCGGGATAGGAGACAGGCTCCCAGGACGTGTCCCCAAACCCGCCCGAGTCACGCACTTCCCTGGCGGAAGCGGTGTGGAGAAGGGCGGTGTCCTCTCCACGAAGAGCATGAAAAGACAACCTTGAGCGGACCGGCATTTTGCGGCGGTTTGCTCGCCCTCGGAGGCCGGGTTTGCCACGGTCGAACGCCGCGTCGTCCCAGGGCGTTTTGTCCGGGTGACTTGTTCGCGGACCCTAAAGTGATTATTCCGAGTGCCGGGGCTTTTCCCGATTTTTATCGACAAGGGAGTAAGCATGTCACCACGCATGAGCCTGCGCGTGCGCATCTTCGTCCCCCTGGTGGCCCTGGTGCTCGTGGCCCTGGTGGGCGCACTGACCACGATCTGGCATAGCGTGCGGCAGCAGGCCATGTTCACGGATCTCATGGAGCGCGACGTGGCGGCCCTGACCGTCGCCGAGGAGCTGGCCGGGGCTCTGGTGTCCCAGAAGGGCTTCGTGACCTACTATTTTCTGACCGGCGAAGAGGCTTGGCTGGCGCGGCTTGGCGAACGTGAGGCCGAGTTCGAGGCGCGCCTGACCGAGGCCCGCCAGGCGCCGGTGACGCCGCGCGGCCGGTCCATACTCAACGAGATCGAGGCCGAGTACGTGCGCTACGCCGCGGAGCGCGGCCAGGTCATCGACCTGTACAGGACCGGCAAGCGCGAGGCCGGCGCCGAGCTGCACTGGGACGCGCGCGACCGTTTCAGCCGCATCTATGCCCTGTGTCAGGACTACAAAGCCCTGCACAAGGACAAGATCTCCGAAGCCTGGGAACGCTACCGCGCCCGCACGCGCACGCTGGCGGCCCTGGCCGGGACGGCCGTGCCCGGCGTGGTGTTCGTTGGCCTTGGGCTGTTCCTGGTGCTCTACCATCGGGTGCTGCAACCCCTGCGCACGCTGGCCGCGGGCGTGGCCCAGGCCGAGGGCCGCGACGCGGCCGCCCCGGTCCGGGGCCAGGACGAGGTTCTGGATCTCACGGACCGCGTGCGCGGGCTCATCACCGATGTGGACAAGGTCCAGACGCAACTGCGCGAGAGCCGCGAGGTGCTCGCACAGTCCGAGAAGCTCGCCGTGGTGGGCAAGCTCGCCGCCGGCGTGGCCCACTCCATCCGCAATCCGCTGACCTCGGTCAAGATGCGCCTGTACACCCTTGAGCGCACCCTGCGCCTGGATGAGGCGCAGAAGGAGGACTTCGAGGTCATCTCCGAGGAGATCCGCCAGATCGACTCCATCGTGCGCAGCTTCCTTGAGTTCTCCCGGCCGCCCAAGCTCAAGGTGCGGCCCGTGAGCCTCTCGGACCTGGTGGATTCGACGCTCTCCCTTCTCGCGCACAAGCTTGAGTCGTATCATGTGGACGTGCTCGTCCAGCGGGACGGCCGTCTGCCCGAGGTCATGGCCGACCCGGAGCAGATCAAGGAGGTGCTCGTGAATCTCCTGCTCAACGCCTGTGAGGCCATGGGCGTGGGCGGGACCATCACGATCAGCGAGGAGGAAGGGCACATGGCGCCCCACGGCCGGGTGGCGCTACTGCGCATCGCCGATACCGGGCCGGGCGTGTCCGAGGCCATGTGCGGGCGCATCTTCGAGCCGTTCTTCACCAGCAAGGAGGAAGGCTCGGGTCTGGGGCTGGCCATCGCCGCGCGCATCATGAGCGAGCACGGCGGCTGGCTGCATCTGGCCTCGGCGGCCGGCAAGGGCGCGACCTTCGTCGTGGGCATTCCGGCCAAGGAGAGCGTGAAATGGCTCAGATCTTGATCGTGGACGACGACTCGCGGCTGCGGCAGAGTTTCGCGAAGCTTCTGCTCGGCGAAGGCCACGAGGTGGTCACGGCCTCCACGGGCGAGGAGGGCGTGGACATCGTCGGCCGCGGAGAAGGCCTGAACCTGGCCATCGTGGACGTGCGCCTGCCGGGCATGAGCGGACTGGAGACCTTCCGGGCCATGCGCGGCCTGGACCCGGACCTGCCGGTCATCGTCATGACCGCCTTCGGGACCACGGACACGGCCATCGAGGCCACCAAGGCCGGCGCCTTCGACTACATCCTCAAGCCTTTCGACATCCCCGAGGTCCTGGCGCTCATCGCCAAGGCCCTGGAGTCGCGCCGCCCGGCGGGCCTGGGCGAGCACGCCCTGCGCGACGAGGAGGGCGAGCACTCGACGCTCCTCGTGGGCCGCAGCCAGGCCATGCAGAACCTGTACAAGTCCATCGGCCGCGTGGCCGCCACCGAGGCCACGGTGCTCGTGCGCGGCGAATCGGGCACCGGCAAGGAACTCGTGGCGGGCGCCATCCACCGCCATAGCCTGCGCGCCGACCGGCCCTATCAGGTCATCAACTGCGTGGCCATCCCCGAGACGCTCCTGGAGAGCGAGCTTTTCGGCTACGAAAAGGGCGCCTTCACCGGCGCCACGACCCGCCGGGTGGGCAAGATCGAGCTGGCCCACCGGGGCACGCTCTTCCTGGACGAGATCGGCGACATGCCTCTGGCCATCCAGGCCAAGCTCCTGCGCCTGCTCCAGGAGCGGCAGATCGAGCGCCTCGGCGGCGGCAAGCCCGTTGGCGTGGACGTGCGCATCATCGCGGCCACCAACCGCGATCTGGAGAAGGCCATACAGGATGGCGCTTTCCGCGAGGACCTCTACTACAGGCTCAAGGTGGTCACGCTCTGGGTGCCGCCCCTGCGCGAGCGGCCCGAGGACATCCCGCTGCTGGCCCAGCATTTCCTCTCCCGGCACGCCTGCGAGCTGGACTCGCCGGTGCCGACCCTGGAGCCCGCCGCTCTGGAGCGTCTCATGGGCTATCCCTGGCCGGGCAACATCCGCGAGCTGTCCAACACGCTGCACAAGACGCTCATCTTCACCCGCGGGGGGAGCATCGCGATCGAGGACGTGGCCACCGCCCTGAGCGACGGCCGCGGCTGCGGGCCGGGCACCGAGGAGGCCGCCGGCCGCGCGTCCGAGGCCATCCGGGGCTGGGTGCGCCAGGAGATGGTGGAGCGCCCGGGAGGGCGAGCCTATGAGGCCCTGTGCGAACGCTTCGACTGCCTGCTCGTGTCCGAGGCCCTGGCCATGGCCGGGGGCAACCGGAGCAAGGCCTCGCGCATGCTGGGCATCACCCGGCCCACGCTCCTGGCGCGCATCGAGAAGTATGGACTGAAAACCGAAACGACAGTCACGGAGTGAGCATGCCGATACACAAGCGCTACGACCTGGTCCGGCTGCTTCTGGACGGACATTTCCACGGCTACCGCCGCCGCGTGCGCGAGAAGGGCCTGGCCCTGGAGACCGACGAGCTCTGGCACGACCTCATGGAGGCCGCCCTGGTGGCCGACCGGGAATGGCCGGGCGACCCGGGCCCCGAGTGGGAGCAGGCCATCCTCCAGCGCGTGGAGGCCCGGCTGGCCACCCTGTAGCTTCCTGCCTATCGTCGGGTAAAGACAAAGCCCGGAGCGTGCTTCGGGCTTTGTGACATCGCGGGGTTCAGGGGGGATCATCCCCCTGGCGGGAGTGGGTCCGGGAGAGGGCAGCGCCCTCTCCCGGTTGATATCCTCAATGCTTTAGTCGTACTTGACCGAGCTGACCTGCATGAGCGTCTCCCACTTGTGGGAGGCCTCGATCCAGCGCACGGTGCCGGTCTTGCCGCGCATGGACAGCGAGAAGGTCGTCGCGCCCGTGCCGCTGTAGCGCACGCCCGGCAGGAAGGTGCCGCCGGAGATGCCCGAGGCCGCGAAGTAGAGGTCGTCGCTCTTGACCAGATCCTCGACGGTGAAGGTCTGGCGCAGGTCATAGCCGTGCTCGGCCAGGGCGTTGCGCTCGTCGAAGCTCTGCGGGTCGAGGCGGGCGTACATCTGGCCGCCCATGATGCGGATGGCGATGGCCGAGAGCACGCCTTCGGGCGTTCCGCCGGTGCCCATCATGACGTCCACGTTGTTCTTGGGGTCGATGGCCATGAGCGATCCGGCCACGTCGCCGTCGGTGTGCAGCTGGATGCGCGCGCCGGCGGCGCGGATCTCGGCGATGAGCCGCTCGTGGCGGGGCTTGTCCAGGACGAAGACGGTCAGGTCGTCCACGTCCTTGGCCAGAGCCTTGCCGATCTTGCGCAGGTTCTCCGCCACAGGCGCTTCCAGGTCCACGACGCCCATGGCCGCCGTGGGAACCACGAGCTTCTTCATGTAGAAGCTCGGGCCCGGCTTGAACATGCTGCCCGCGGGAGAGACACCCACCACGGAGATGGCGTTGGGCCGGCCGTAGGCCAGCAGGCGCGTGCCTTCCACGGGGTCGACGGCCACGTCCACGGACGGTCCGTGGCCGGAGCCCACGCGCTCGCCGCTGTAGAGCATGGGCGCCTCATCCTTCTCGCCCTCGCCGATGATGACGGTGCCGCTGATGTCCAGCGAAGAGAAAGATTTGCGCATGGCGTCAACGGCCGCCTGGTCGCCGGCGTTCTTGTCGCCGCGCCCGAGCCAGCGCGCCGAGGCCAGGGCCGCTGCTTCGGTCACGCGCACGAGATCAAGGGCCAAGTTTCTCGATGGGGCTTCCATATGCTCTCCTGTCCTGCTCAGCATTCTGGTGCGCGATTGGCGCCATTGCCCGCGCGGGTCAGGCCTCGGCGCCGGTCCTGGGCGCCCTCGGCCCGCCAGGGCATGAGCGGGCTGCTCGTCGAGGAGCCAATCTAATACGAATGCGGGTGAATACTCAACTCAAGACGGCCATGTTCCTGGGTGGGCTAAAGAGCCGTATCGGCGCGCGCGCCCAGGGGCGCATCCAGGAGGCCGATGCGGCGCAGGTGGCGGCCTCCCTGGAATTCCGCGGCCAGGAACGCATCGACGATGGACAAGGCAAGGCCGAGGCCGACCACGCGCTCGCCGAGGCACAGCACGTTGGCATCATTGTGCTCGCGGGTCATGCGCGCCGTGTACTCGCAAGTGCATACCGCCGCGCGGATGCCGTGCATGCGGTTGGCGGCCATGGACATGCCGAGGCCGGTGCCGCAGACGAGGATGCCCATGCTCGTGACGTCGCCCAGGACGCGCTGGCACACGGCGCGGGCATAGTGCGGGTAGTCGCAGCTGTCGGCGCGGTCGGGACCCAGGTCCACGACCCGCGCGTGGCGCTTTTCCAGATGGGCGCGCAGCTCCTGCTTGAGGCGGAATCCGCCGTGGTCCGAGGCCAGAAAAACCGTCGCGAAAGCCATGCCTAATCCTGCTCGACGTCCAGGTTCCAGTTGCTCACCCGCCGCCGGACGTACTCGCCGCGGGAGCGTTCACGCTCTTTTTCCAGCAGGGCGATCTCCTGCTTGAGGAAGGCCACCTGCCCAAGGGACAGGGCGTTGTCGCGCTGGAGCTGCTCGGCTTCGGCCGTTCCCGCGTCCGTCAGGGACATGCGCTCGGCGCAGCGGCCCAGGGTCAGGTATTCCTGGTTCAGGCGCTTGCGCATCTGGCGAATCTCCAGCTCGCGCAAGCCGCGCAGGACGATCCAGCGCAGCTCGCTGCCCAGGACGAGCAGGCCCAGACGCAGGATGTCCAGGGGGCCGGAGTTATCATGACGGTGCGTGCGTGACATGGCGGCCTCCGGTTCAATTCCGCGCGCCGGTGTCGGGGAAGGCGGCATCAATGCCGTGCGAGGCGGGCGGGGCGATGATGGTTTCGGCACCCGGCGGCAGCTCCAGGGACAGGGCCGCGGGCGGCCAGGGCGAGGCGCGCAGGTCGAGCGAGCGCACGCGCAGCGTGGCGCTCTGGCTGGGCGGGACAGCCATGGCCAGGCGCTCGGGAACGCTTGCGCCTCCGACCTGCCGGTAGGCCTCGACAGCAATGCTCCAGAGGCCCGCGCCATGCCCGGAGAAGCTCGCCAGGCGGCCGTCGGGGTGCAGGCGCACCTCGGCCACGGGCAAGTCCTGGGACATGGCGTAGACATAAAGGCCGCCTTCCTGGCGCACCGAGGCGTACTCGGCGGGCAGAAGCCGCGTGGCCGGCCCGGTCAGGAGCGCGGCCAGGTCGCGCAGGTTGAACGGCAGGTCCAGGCCCATGGCCGACACGGCCGTCCGGCTGTCGGAATGGCGGTAGGCCTTGTTCTCCGTGGGATGGAAAACGAGGAGTCCGTCGGCGTCCTCGCGCATGAGCGCCAGGGTGGCGCCCACGCCGGCGCGGATGTTCAGGCGCAAGGGGTAGTCGCGATTGCCCCAGAAATCGAGGATCGTGCGGTTCGTGCGCCCGGCGGAGCTGAAGTAGAACGAGGCCTTGAGACTGAAGTCGCCGGGAGACGCGGCCAGGGCCTGCTGCCCGGCCCGGAAGCGCGACCAGGCCTCGGCTGGCGCGAGTTCGGCCTGGGGGCCGGTGCGCAGGGCGGCGCAGCCCGCCATCACGGCCAGAAGCGGAGCCAGCGCAAGGGCCAGGAGCGCGGCGCGGGCGGGATGGAGGCGTTCTGGGCTGGGACGGGCCAGGCTCATAGGCTTTCGAGCTTCCGCTTGATGCGCTCGTGGTGGCGCGAGCCGTGCTTGAGGGCGTTGGAGTAGCCCTTGCGGGCCTCCTTGCGCTTGCCCAGGGCCAGGGCGATGTCGCCGTAATGCTCCCAGATGGAGGGATCTCCCTCCTCCAAGGCCACGGCCTTGGAAATCTCGACCATGGCCTTGTCGTGCTTGCCCATCTTGTGCAAAGCCCAGGCCAGGGAGTCGATGATGTAGCCGCTGTCGGGCTTGAGGGCCACGGCTTTCTCGATGAGCTCCAGCGCACGCTGCAGGTCGCGGCCCTGCTCGGCGAGCACGTAGCCGAGGAAATTGAGGGCGTCGGCCATGTTCGGATTGACGGCTATGACGCGCTCCATGGTCAGCAGGGCCTCGGTGCTCCGGCCCTGGTCCTCCTGCACGAGGCCCAGGCGGTAGAGCAGGCTGTCATTGGACGGCCAGACGGCCAGGGCCTGGTTGAGGACCTGCTCGGCTTCGTCGGGGCGGCCCTGGGACGCGAGCACCCAGGCCAGCAGGTCGGGAAACTCGGGCTCGCCGGGGTATTGGTCGCGGGCCTGGCGGAGAGTGTCCAAGGCCTGCTGCGGGTGTTCCTGGGCGAAGAGGATCTGGGCCCGGAAGCCGAGGGCGCGCGAGTGGTAGGCCGATTCCCGGGGTATCAGCGCAAGCTGGGCCAGGGCGGCCTCGGAGTCACGGCGCCACTCGTATTCGAGCAGGGCCAGGAAGAAGCGCACCTCGGGGGCCACGGGCTCGCTCCGGGCCAGCGGCTCCAGAACCTCGGCCGCCTCGTCGTGGAACTTCTGGCTCAGGAACAGGCGCGCGGCTTCCAGAAGGAAGGATTTGTCCTGGGGCCCGATCTGGGCCAGAGTCAAGGCTTTTTCAGGGTTGTTCAGCTTGAGGTTCAGCTCGATGAGTTTGACCCAGGCCTCGGTGCCGGACTCGCCAAGCTCGATGATGCGCATGTAGGCCCGCTCGGCCTCGGCGAAGTCGTTTTCGATCTCCAGGAGATAGGCCAGCTCGACGACGCCCGGCAGATAGCTGGGGTCCTTCTCCAGGGCCTTGCGCAGGGTGGCGATGGCCTTGCGGTTCTGGCCCAGGCCGGACTCGGACTTGGCGCGCAGGTACAGCCCTTCGGCGGAGAGCTTGCCGGCCGGCAGCCTGGCGAGGATGTCGCGGGCTTCGGCGTGCCTGCCGGCCTCCAGGGCGATGCGCGCCTGCCGCAGCATTGCGTCGCTGTCGGCGGCCGTCCCGGCGAGGAAGGCCGCGAGAATCCGGGAGGCCTCGTCGTAGCGCTGCTGGAGCCGGTGGACATCCGAGAGGCGCAGGGTCAGCCACTTGTCGCCGGGATAGCGCGTCAGCGCATCCTTGAGGATGGCCTCGGCTTCCTCGGGCTTGCCGATGCGCCACTTGAGCTCCGACAGCTCCAGATAGACCTCCTTGCGCTTGTCCAGCTCCAGGACGCGCGTCAGGGCCTCGTCGGCCTCCAGCGCGCTGCCCGTGCGCAAGGCGTCGAGATAGACCATGTACTGGTAGCCGGCCTCGGCCGAGGGCGAGAGGCTCCAGTCCGCCCGGCCGGGCGCCGGGCGCGAAGCGGCGGCGCAGGACAGGCTCAGGGTCGCGGCAAGCAGGAGGATGGCCGGCCGCAATGCCGTCAGGAGGGCTCTTGCCGTCGTGTTGCTCATATTTTTCCGGCCGGAGGCCAAGCGAGGGATCAGTCGCAAAAATGGGTCTCGCAATACTCGCGCAGGAGCTTGTGCATGCGGCGGCCTATGACGCCGCCGCGCTCCATGAGCTCGGGCCCGTATGTTCTTCCGGTGACCGTGCGGAACCCGGAGGCCTTGGCCATGGCGCGTTCCATGGCGGCCGGGAAGCGGCCGATGATGGCGCTCATGGGCCATTCCTGGTAATCGCAGATCTCCCACAGCGCGGTCACGAAATGGTCGGGTCCCCAGCGGAAGGCGTCGGCGTCGTACAGAGAGTCGGACACGAGCTGCCGGATGGGATCGCCGAAGGGCGCCACGGGACCGGGCGTCTCGTGGCTGGCGATGGCGCAGGCCACGATGTCGCGCTCCTCGTCGCTCAGGTCGTACGCGGCCAGGACCCGGCGCGAGGTCTCGGCGCTGTGGCGGGCGTGGTCGAGGTCCAGGCGGCAGATGTCGTGCAGCAGCCCCGAGATCTGGGCCAGGAGGACCATGCGGCGCACGAGATCCTTGTCCAGGCTGCGTGACTCGGCCAGGGCGATGGCGCCGGCGTCGATGGCCACGTTCTTGGAGTGCTCGATGCCGTGGCCGTAGTCGTCATAGAGGAACGGGATGACGTCCTCGCGCAGCCTGAAGATGATCGGATGATCGAAGAAGTGCTCGTGGGAATGGTCGTAGTCGGCGGCGCAGGCCCTGTGGAAGTCGGGCGTGCCGAGGGAAATGGCTATCTTCCTCGCCTCCCTTTTGAACTCGGAGAGGGCCTTATTCATGTTCTCGAATCCAATCCTTGGAAAAATCTTCAATCTTATCGGTGAGATGCTCCCGAATCTTCTGCAGAAGCCGAGCCTCGATCTGTCGCACTCGCTCGCGGGTAATCCCATACTGGTCACCGATCTCGCGCAGGGTCACGGGGGAATCCGATAACAATCGCTTCTGGAGGATATCCTGCTCCTTGTCGTTCAGCAGGGGCTGAATGCTGGCAAGATGCTCGCGAAGCAAGGCCGAAATCTCCGAGTTCGCCAGAGTCTCCTCGACGCCTGGCCCCAGCGCGGGCAGGAAGTCCATGCGCGTGGCGGTGGTGTCGTCGCCGATGGTGATATCCAGGGACATGTCGCCTCTGGACAGCCGCTGGTCCATCGCCTCGATGTCCTCCACCGATACCCCGAGCCGCTCGGACAGCTTGGCGGCGGTCGGGGTGAAACCCATGGCCTGCAGGCGCTGGCGTTCCTTGTTCAGATTGTAGAAAAGCTTGCGCTGGGTCTGGGTGGTCCCGATCTTGACCATCCGCCAGTTGTCCATGATGAACTTCAGGATGTAGGCCTTGATCCAGAAAGCGGCGTAATATGAGAACTTGATGCCCTTTTCCGGATCGAACTTCTGGACAGCCCGCATGAGGCCTACATTGCCTTCCTGGATGAGGTCCAGGACGTTTTGCATCCAACGGCGTTGAAAGTCCATCGCAATCTTGACCACCAGCCGCAGGTGGGACGTGACCAGGCGAAAGGCCGCATCCTGGTCGCCCGTGTCGCGCACGAGCCGGGCGAGCTCGACCTCCTCCTCGGGCTTGAGGATGGGAAAGCGGCTGATCTCCTGCATGTACAAATGCAGGGTGTCGGCCATGCCGCCGCGCGACGGCCGTGGAGCGGGCAGGCGGAAGTCCTCCGGACCCTCGTCGGCCGGCGCGCCCGGCGTCTCGTCATCCTCCAGCGTGGCCAGGCTTGGATCAATGTCCTCCGTCAGGTCCTCCAGCTCGGCCGCGGGCTCGATCTCGGGCAGCTCCGCCTCGGGCCCATCCTCGCCCATGGGACCGTCGCGCGGGTCGTCCCGACC
>JAEYTO010000116.1 GCA_023433925.1 Pseudomonadota bacterium
CGTACCAGGTGCTCGATCCGGGGATCGCCCTGACCAACGACACCTCGGGCCTGTTCTTTCGCGATAAGCTGCAAGACGGCAACTTCAAGATGTACTTCTATGACGACACGGGCGCCCTGGCCGGCGAGGTCACGCCCGACTTCACGGGTCTTGGCACGCCGCCATCGGCCAGTGCCAATTTCGATCCTTCGGCGCATTCCCTCCAGGACGTGCGCGATGCCATCATCGCGGGCATCAACGCCCCCGGCGCCCTGGGCGCGGGCACGGCCGACACGACCACCGCCTCCGCCGTGCAGGTCGAGGTCGTCAACAGCCAGCTCGTCATCCGCAACAACCCCGGCGTGGCGCCCAACTACACCTTCGGCTTCGGCCAGGACTCCACCGGGCTCCTCGCCGCCCTGGGCATCAACACGTACTTCACGGGCACCGGCGCGAGCAACATCGAGCTCAACTCGGCCGTGGCCGCGAACAAGGCCTTCATCAACGTGGGCCACTACAACGGCGCCGGCGAGATCAATGAAGGCGACAACATCATCGCCCGTGACATCGCCGCGCTGCAGACCAAGAAACTGACCATCCAAACGGATCTGGAAGGCAACGCCCGGCAGACCTTGTCCGAGTTCTACAACTCGCTCGTCACCGGCGTCGGCGCGGACACCCGGGGCGCGGAGTTCAACTTCGAGTACCAGCGCGCGCTGGCCCAGGACCTCAACGAAAAGCAGCAATCCATGTCCGGCGTTAACCTGGACGAGGAGATGAGCAACCTCATCAAGTTCCAGCACTCGTACACGGCCGCGGCCAAGCTCATTTCCACCGCCGACCAGATGCTCCAGACGCTGCTGGGCCTCAAACCTTAAGGGGACGACGCCATGATCCGCATCTCGCAACAGATGCTTTTCACGAACTACATCTCGAACATGAACCTGTCGCTCGGCAAGTTCATGGACCTGAACATCCAGGCTTCGTCCCAGAAGCGCATCAACAAGCCCTCGGACGATCCGGCCGGAATGTACCGCGTGCTCAACCACCGCGACGTGCTGCGCTCCATCGACAATTACAAGAGCAACATCGGCACGGCCAAAGGCTGGCTCAAACAGGCCGACGAGACCATGCTCCAGATGAACACGATCATCACCAGGCTCAAGACGCTGGCCGAGCAGGGCGCCACGGGCCACCTGAGCGCCGACAACCGCGAGCAGATCAGCTACGAAGTACGGGAGATGTACGGTCAGCTCATCTCTCTGGCCAACCAGCGCTTCGAGGGCAAGTCCATCTTCGCCGGCCATAAGACCGAGGGCTCGGCCTTCGAGGCGGCCATGTGGATGAAGGGCAACGATCACGTGGACCTGAGCGGCGTGAATTTCAAGGTCGAAGGCGATTCGGCCCGCACGGCCATCATCCAGTTCACCGAGCCCGGCACGAATGTCGTTGCGGACCCCGATCCGGCGGACCCGGCCGTGGGCTTCGCCTTCCGCTACTCCCTGGATGGCGGCAAGACCTTCCAGGACGGAGTGGTCAACCAGGTGGCCAACGCCTACGCGCCCGGTGTGGACGGCCTCGTGCTGGACATGGGCAGCGTGCGCGTGACCCTAGACGCGACCACGCCGCCGACGGTCACCGGCGTGGACCCCGCCAACACCAACGACACCTCCGGCTCCTGGATGTGGATCTATCCCACGGCGCGCTACATGGGTGACGACAACGACGCGCCCGTCACCGTGGACAAGTTCGGGGTGCCGGCGACCATGAACGCCACCGCCTCGGGCGTGTTCGATCGTAACGTGCTCGCGCGCATCGACTCATACGACGCAGTGGGCGGCACGGTCGGATACTCCTACAGCCTGGACGGCGGCTCGACCTGGAAGCAGAACAACACGGCGCCTTCGGTGCCCGGCGTGGACACGTCGGTGCTGCTCACGGTGCCGGGCGGCACCTTGACCCTGAGCACCGCCCCGGCGACGGTGGACACGGTCATCGCCGCCGGCCAGCAGTTCTCCATCCGCCCCCGCACGGCGGACATCGCCATGGAGATCTCGCCCAACGAGTCCATCGTGGTCAACGGCGTGGGCAAGGATATCTTCGGCGGCATCTACAAGGACCCCAACGACGCCAACCCGAGTCTGGTCTTCGCCGACGACCGCAACAAAAACCTCTTCGACACCGTGGGCCGGCTGCTGGCCAGCCTGGAGACGAACAATCAGTCCGGATGCCAGGAGGCCCTGGAGAACCTGCGCACGGCCAGCAAGCACATCCTGAATCAGGTGGCCAGCTACGCGGGCCGGGAGAACCGGCTCGTGGTGGCCGACAACGTGCTGACCAACCTCGAGTTCAACGAGGAGGAGCGCTTGAGCCAGGTCGAGGACGTCGATGTCACGGAGCTCATGACCAAGCTGGCGCAGCAGCAGATCGGCTACGAAGCCGTGCTCAAGTCCTCGTCGAGCATCATGCGCCTGTCGCTCATGAACTTCATCTAGAGGGGATTGCTTTTAAGACGCCCGCTCCGGCGTTGACGGCGCAAGTGAATTGCGCCGCCGCCTACGCGGCGGCAAGCCATGCCGACGCATGGCTTGCAGAGCATTTTCAAAAGCAAATGCTCTAACTCTCCACCGGGGCAAGTGAGAGACGGCGGGCCCGCTCGGCGAGAGTCGGGCGGGCCCGCGCGCGTGCGCGGGAAAATTATTCTCGACCTTGACGTAAGGTGCTACTCCAGGCGAGAAGACTACCTCGTCCGCACGTCACGTCGCGGTCGGAGAACGAAGGAACCAAGAGCGCGACCTAAATGCTGATCCTGACCAGACGTCCGGGCGAGAGCATCCACCTGGGCGACAACATCAAAATCACGATCCTGAGCGTCAAGGGCAAGCAGATCAAGATCGGCTTGGACGTTCCCGAGGACATGCCCGTCTATCGCGAGGAGCTCTACCGCAAGGTGCAGGAGCAGAATCGCATGGCGGCCCAGTCGCGCGACCAGGATCTCCTCGCGGTCACCAAGCTATGGCAGAAGTCAAAGAACTCGTGATCCAGACACGCCTCGGCCAGAGGTCAATCTCCGCGGACCGCATCATCCATTTTCCGCGGGGGCTCATCGGCTTCGAGCAGCTCCAGCGCTTCACGCTCCTGCAAATCAAGGAGGACTCGCCTTTCCTCCTCCTGCAAAGCGTGGACGATCCGCAATGCGGCCTGCTGGTCGCCGACCCGTACTCCTTCATGGACCGCTACGAGGTCAAGGTGGGGGACTCGGAGCAGAAGGTCCTCAAGCTGGAGAGCCGGGAGAACGTGGCCGTGCTCGTCACGGTGACCATCCCTTCCGGCAGGCCCGAGAACACGACCCTGAATCTCTCCGGACCCGTCATCATCAACACCCAGACGCGCATGGGGCTGCAAATCCCGCAGACCGACATCCCCAGCCACTTCTCCCTGTCCGGGCAGGCCTGACTTGCGGCGCCCCGGCGGCGCGGCAAGGCTTCGCCTCTTCGGAGGCGCGATGCCAAGGCAAAGGAAGACCCCATCAGGCCCTGATGGGGTCTTAGCTTATTGACAAAGATCATTTTATTCTGCCTCCGGCGGCCAAGGGGCACGGCCCCCTTGGAACCCCGCTTTTCAACGGCGTCTCCTCGGCAATATGCTGAAATAATATTAAAAGTTTTTGGTGGAGAGAGCGCGAGAGAGGCCCCTTTTTTCAAAAAAGGGCCTCTCTCGCAAAAAAATTGGTTTGTCAGCAGTCCGGGGTCTTTTTCGTGCCTGATGCCCGTGCTCGCCCTGGGCCGCGGCCACGGGACAGGCGGGAGCGGGAGGTGCGCAGGCCGGAGGACTCCGGCTGCCCAGCGGCTCGAAATGGCAAGACGGCTCGGTCTCGGCGCGCGGACAGGGGCGGGCACGTCCGAATCCTGCCGGCCCCGTGTATCTCCGGTGGCGGCGCAAGACTGGGAGGGTGGTCAAGAATTCGTTGGCCTGAAGAGGCCTGAAGGGCGGATCGCCGGAGAGCTGGCCGTGCGGCGGACAGGGGAGGGCGGAAGGGAGCGTCGGGCGGGACGCCGGCGCGGGAAGGCCGGCCCCGTCAGGCGATGACGGGGCCGGCGGCCGTGGCTAGACGAACAGGTCGAGATCCTCGCGCAGGAGGTTTTCGGCCACCTTGCGCGGGTCCGCCTGATAGGTCCCGGCCTGGACGCGCGCCTTGAGCTCCATGACGCGCTCCGCGCGCACGCCCGAATCGAGATGGGCCGCTTGCAGGGCCTGGCCGCGCAGGCGGGCCTCCTCCGAGAGCACGACCGTGTCGCTCTCGCGGGCATCGGCGCCCTTGACCTTGGCCTTGCCCTCGGTTCCGGAGGGCCGCTCGACCTTGTCCTGCTTGTAGGCGCCCCGGCCTTCGAGAAGATTCTTGATCTCCATGCGTTTCCGCTCCCGTTACAGCATGGTCCGGTCTACCGTGGACAGGGTGATGTCCCACAATCTGCTGAGCACCCTGTTGGCCTCGCCCATGTCGAGTCTGACCGGACCCGATTGAGACATTCGGAAGATTTGCAAATCCTGTTCCATGAAAGGGTACTCGAAAATGAACTCCGCGCCCAAGGCCTGCTCCAACTCCTTGCGAATCTCATCCACAATGGGGCTTTCCGCTCCGGTGACAAGCAGGTTGTCGAGGATCTCGCGGGCCACCCGCTCGACCATCTGCTGGCGCTTGATTTCGCGGTCCAGAGGCGAGGGGTCCTCGCCTTGGGCCAAGCGCATGCCGTGCATGAGCTTGTTGAGCCTGCGGGAAAAGATAAGCTGTTTCCCGTAGGTCCGCAGCATGGCGCGCATGTGGAGCGGATTCGTCGTCACAGTATACACCCCTACTCTCCCGTCATGATCGGCGAATTTAGGGGAATCTTTAGGGCGCGGTGATAAAAAACAGGGCTTACGTTTATGGCCGGGTCCGGGGATTGAAGGCGGAGGTGTTTTCTACTAGGGAAGCTGGATGCCAAGCAAGATCAAGCGCATATACATCGTGACCAAGATGGGCGACGGGGGAGCGCTGGACCTGGGCCGGGAGATATGCGCCTGGCTCGCGGCCCGCGGGGTCACGGTCATGGTGCGGGAGCACTGTCAGGATTCCGGCGGCTGCCTCCTGGAGGGGCCGGAACGGCCAGACATGGCCCTTGTGCTCGGCGGTGACGGCACGCTCCTCTCCGTGGCCCGCAAGGCCATGCCCACGGGCATTCCGCTCCTGGGCGTCAACATGGGCCATCTGGGCTTCCTGACCAAGGCGGATGCCAGCGACTGGCCGGCGCGCCTAGGGCGTATCCTGGAGCGCATCCTGGAGCGCGGGCTGGAGGTCGAGGAGCGGATGGCCCTGCGCTGCGAGATCGTGCGTGACGGCCAGGTCGTGCGCAGGGGCACGGCCGTCAACGACATAGTCGTCAGCCGCGGCGCCATGGCCCGACTGGTGCGCCTGCGCCTGTTCTGCCAGGGCGAGCCCGTGGCGGCCCTGCGCGCCGATGGAGTCATCGTGTCCTCGCCCACGGGCTCCACGGCCTACGCCGTCTCGGCCGGCGGCCCCATCATCCATCCCGGCCTCGAAGCCATCGGCGTCACGGCCGTCTGCTCCTTCATGGGCATCCTGCGCTCGCTGGTCGTTCCGGCGACCTTCAGCGTGGAGGTGCTCGTGGAGGAATCCTGGGGCGAGGTCTTCCTCACGGAGGATGGCCAGCAGGGCCAGCGGCTCATGACCGGCGACTTGGTGCGCGTGCTCAGGGCCGAGCAGGGGCTGCGCCTCGTGAGCGTCGAGGGCGTCAGCTACTTCGCCACCCTCCAAGAGAAAGGCTTCGCCCATCAGGGCTGATCCGCGTCTCCCGATCCGGTCCCACCGCATTCCGAAGCATTTCCGGCTCCGCGCCCGCAAGCCGGCCGACCGCGTTTTGACGTACGTTGTTCTTGCGCGGTGTCCGCGCCTTGGATAAGGTGCGAGGCATGGAAAAGCGGTGCGCATGCATTGGACCGTTCCGCCGTAAAGCGTGCATGGATGTTCATCATTCCGGTACTGCCGACGACTGGTCGGTCCATGCCGGCACAGACGCATGGAGGCGCGCATGCTAAGATGTCCATGCACGTGCATCCTGGCCGTCATCCTTTCCCTTGGTCTGTGCATGGGAGCGGGCTGCGCCAAGCGGCACCAGCAGATTCCAGCCGCACGCCACGACGGCTACATGCTCGTCCCACCCAAGACGGCGGAGGGCTTGGCCGCGGGACTTTCACCCGAGGGGCAGGAGCTTTCGAGCTGGCTCGACTTGCGGCAGCCGCTCCTACACTCCCTGTCCTACCTGCAATCCAAGCCCCAGCATGAGCTGGCAGCCGCCCGCGAGGACGCGCACCTGACCTGGGGCAGGCTGACCAGCAGCGCTCTCAAGCTGCTCTGGCTCCTGCCCCGGTTGGACAAGGAGCCGGAGCTGCTCGCCAAGGAGTTCGAGTGGTACAGGCTCGGGCCCGAGCCGATATTCACGGGCTATTACGCGCCGGTCATCGAGGCCAGCCTCGCGCCCGACGAGGTCTACCGCCATCCGCTCTACGCCGTGCCGCCGGACCTCAAGCGCATCAACCTGGGCTCCTTGCGGCCCGAGTTGCGCGGGCAGGTGCATTATTACCGGGTCGAGGGCGAGAACATCAGGCCCTACCACAGCCGCCGGGAGATCGAACTCGGCGGCGTCTTGGCGGGCCGCAACCTGGAGATCGCCTGGGCCAAGGACCCCCTGGACCTGTTCTATCTGCACGTGCAGGGCTCGGGGTACCTGCGCCTGCCCGACGGCAGCCTGGTCAAGGCTCAGTTCGGGGGCAAGAACGGCCGGCCCTTCAAGTCCATCAGCCAGGTGCTCCTGGAGAAAGGCCACTTGCGCCAAAACGAGCTGAGCCGCGCGCGCATCGCCGCGTATCTGGACGCCAACCCGCACACGAAGCACGAACTGCTCGCCGAGAACGAGAGCTTCATCTTCTTCCAGTTGGGCCAAGGCCAGCCTCAGGGGGCCATGCAGCGGCCCCTGACAGCCCTGGTCAGCCTGGCCGCCGATCCCAGGCTCATGCCGCTCGGGTCGATCATGGCCTTCTCCACGGTCTTGCCCCCGGATCGTCCGGGTGGTACACCCCGGCGCGTTGCCGGCCTCGGCCTGGCCCAGGACACGGGCTCGGCCATCAAGGGCAACCGTTTCGACCTCTACTGCGGAACGGGCAAGGAGCGGGAGCACCTGGCCTGCCATATCAAGACCGAAGCCGCGGTGTACCTGCTCCTGTGCCGGGAGGAACACCTGGCCCTGGCGCCATCCGTCATACAGCCCGTGAGGGACGAGGAAAACCGATGACCATCGCCGACCTGAAGCAGCTCATTATCCACTGCGTGACCATGCAGCTTGAGAACGTGGTCCGCTGGCACGACAATGGCCCGGGCGAGGCCTGCGGCTGCGGCCACGGCCATGATGAAATTTCCCCCGGCACCGTGCTCCACCTCGCCGAGGAGGAGCACAAGACCAATTTCCTCCTGTGGCACGTGGAGGACGAGGCCCGCCGGCGCGACGTGGGCGACGCCGTCATCGCCCAGTGCAAGCGCGACATCGACAAGCTCAACCAGCGCCGCAACGACCTCATCGAGAAGATCGATCACTGTCTCACGGCCCTGGCCGAGCCCTGCGTGCCCGAGTCCGCGCCCCAGGCCTACAACACGGAAACCATCGGCAGCGCCCTGGACAGGTTGTCCATCATCTGCCTCAAAATCTTCCACATGGACGAGCAGATGAAGCGCTCCGACGCCGGTCCCGAGCACGTGGAGACCTGCGGCCGCAGGCTCGCCGTGCTTGCCCAGCAGCACAAGGACCTCGTGGCCAGCGTCATCGACCTGCTGGACGAGTACGCGGCCGGCGTGAAGAGGCCCAAGGTCTACTTCCAGTTCAAGATGTACAACGATCCCCAGCTCAATCCCGCGCTGTACAAGGCCCCCAAGTAAGGATCGGCCTCCGGCCGAAGTTGCCAAAAGGGCGCGCTCGGCTTACATGTTTCGTTTCGGGCCGGGTGGCGGCATGCCTTCCGGCCCTGCGCCGGGCGCGAGCCCCGGCGACCCCACGCCATGCACAAGGAGCCGGAGATGTCGCGCTATGAAGCCGTGATAGGGCTTGAGGTCCACGCCCAGCTCAAGACGAACACGAAGATCTTCTGCGGATGCTCCACGCAGTTCGGGAACGAGCCCAACAGGAACGTCTGCCCGGTGTGCGCCGGCATGCCTGGCGTGCTGCCGGTGCTCAACGCCAGGGCCGTGGAGTACGCAGCCAAGATGGGCCTGGCCGTGGGCTGCACGGTGAACCTGCGCTCGGTCTTCGCGCGCAAGAACTACTTCTATCCCGACCTGCCCAAGGCCTACCAGATTTCCCAGTACGAGCAGCCCATCTGCGAGCACGGCCGCCTGGACATCGAGGTCGAGGGCGACCGCAAGACCATCGGCATCACGCGCATCCACCTGGAGGAGGACGCGGGCAAGTCCATCCACAACGCGGCCGAGAACCAGAGCTACGTGGACCTGAACCGCTGCGGCGTGCCGCTCATCGAGATCGTCAGCGAACCGGACATGCGCAGCGCCGAGGAGGCCGTGGCCTACCTCAAAGGCCTGCGCTCCATACTGCTCTACCTGGGCATCTGCGACGGCAACATGGAGGAGGGCTCCTTCCGCTGCGACGCCAACGTCTCCATCCGCCCCAAGGGACAGGCGGAGTTCGGCACCCGGGCGGAGATCAAGAACGTCAACTCCTTCCGCAACGTGCACAAGGCCATCGAATACGAAATCCAGCGCCAGAAGGACTGTCTGGAGGACGGCGAGGCCATCGTGCAGGAGACGCGCCTCTACAACCCGGACAAGAACATCACCGCCAGCATGCGCGGCAAGGAAGAGGCCCACGACTACCGCTACTTCCCGGACCCGGACCTGGTGCCCCTCAAGCTCGACCCCGCCAAGCTCGATGCGTGGAAGGCCCAACTGCCGGAACTGCCCCGGGTGCGCCGCACGCGCTTCGAGAACGACTTCGGGCTCTCAGCCAATGACGCGGCCACCATCACCGCCGAGCGCGACCTGGCCGACTACTTCGAGGCCGCCTGCGCCGCTTACGCCCAGCCCAAGAAGATCGCCAACTGGATCATGAGCGAGCTGCTGCGCGAGATGGGCGAGGCCAAGCTGGCCGCCGCGCAGCTCAAGCTGGCTCCGGCCGAGCTGGCCAAACTGGTGAAGCTGGTGGAGGAGGGCGTGATCTCCGGCAAGATCGGCAAGCAGATCTTCCCCGACCTGTTCGCCCAGGGGGGCGACCCCGAGGCCCTGGTGAAGGCCAAGGGCCTGGTGC
>JAEYTO010000022.1 GCA_023433925.1 Pseudomonadota bacterium
GATATCATCATGGCCTTTGACGAGTGTGCCCCACCCTATGACCGCGATTACAACCTGCGCGCCATGCGCCGCACGCACGCCTGGGCCGAGCGCAGCCTCGCAGCCAAAACCCGCCCCGACCAGGCTCTGTTTGGGATTGTGCAGGGCGGAATTTTCCCCGACCTGCGCCGGCAATCGGCAGAGGCCATCGCGGCGATGGGCTTTCCAGGGCATGCCATTGGCGGCCTGTCGGTTGGCGAGACCAAAGCAGAGATGAACGAGATGCTCGAAGTGGTGAATGCCGTGCTGCCCGAAGACAAACCACGCTACCTGATGGGCGTTGGCTCACCCGAAGACTTGATCAATGGCATTCTGCGCGGCGTCGATATCTTTGACTGCGTGCTGCCCACGCGCCTGGCCCGCCACCAATCCGCCATGACGCGCACCGGGCGAATCAACCTGATGAATGCCACGCACAGCCGCGATGCGCGCCCCATCGATGAGGCTTGCGGCTGTTATACCTGCCGCCAGTTCAGCCGCGCTTACCTGCGCCACCTGATTATGGCCAAAGAACTGCTGGCAGGCACGCTCATTTCCATCCACAACCTGTCGATGCTGATCGACCTGGCGCGCGAATCGCGCCAGGCCATCCTGAACGGCAGTTTTGAGGCATTTGCAGCAGAATTCCTGGCACACTATCCCAGCGGACCAACCGAGCCATAATGCTGCATCGAACCCTGCCATCGCCACGCACCATGGAGACCAACCTATGACACTGCTGCAAGCCATCATCCTCGGCATCATCCAGGGACTGACCGAATTCCTGCCGGTATCCAGCTCGGCCCACCTGGTCATCGCGCCCTTCTTGCTAGGCTGGGATATTCCAAAAGAGCAGTCATTCCCGTTCGATGTGCTGGTGCAAATGGGCACGCTGATTGCGGTGATCGCCTATTTCTGGAAAGACCTGCTCGGCATCGTCACCGCCTTTGTGCGCGGGCTCATCGAGCGCCGGCCATTCGCCGACCCGCAGGCGCGCCTGGGCTGGCTGTTAATTTTGGCCACCGTGCCAGCAGGCCTGCTGGCGCTGTTGATCAAAGACCAGGTAGAGGCAGCCTTTGCCAGCCCCGCCGCGGTGGGGGCTTTTCTGCTGGTAACGGCGGTCTTGCTGCTGTCGGTAGAGCGGATTGGGCGCAAAAATCGCACAATGGAATCGTTCAACTGGATCGATGCCTTGTGGATGGGTCTCAGCCAGGCGCTGGCGCTCTTCCCCGGCATTTCACGTTCCGGGGCCACCATCACCGGCGGCATGGCCCGCCATCTCGACCGGCCTGCCGCCGCTCGTTTTTCATTTCTCATGTCGGTGCCCATCATGTTGGCCGCCGGCCTGCTGACCTCCTTCGACCTGCTGGAAGTGCCCAACCTGAGCAGCTTCTTACCCAGCATGGCAGTTGGATTTCTGGCGGCTGCCGTGGTTGGCTATCTTTCGATCCGCTGGCTGCTGGCCTATCTGGTTCGCCATTCACTAGATGTCTTTGCCATCTACTGTGCCGTGCTGGGCACGATCACGCTGGTGGTGTCTTTCCTGCGATAACGAATGTTGACGAGGATTTGCGCCTGAAGATCACAACCGCTTTTTGCGCCCGAATCTTCCGCGTGATGACCGGCGCCTGCGCGCTGCTCAGTCTGCTGGGCTGCCAGCCATCGATTACCCCATCGTCACAGCCCACGCCCCGCATCTTCGATGTACAGATCACGCCCGGCCTCGACAGGCTGCGGCCGGCCATGCACGACTGCGCCGGCGAAGAAGGCATTGGCCTCACGCTCACCAGCCTGCCGGCAAGCGCGCTGAACCCGGCACAAAGCGGCCTGGCACTGCGCTGGAGCGCCCCATCTGATACCCAGCCGTATGCCGGCGTGCTGGGCCAGGAAGCATTGGTCTTCATTGTTCCGATTGAGTCCAATCTGCGCGCCATCACCAGGGCAGAGCTTCGCGCCATTTACACGGGCAGCCAGTTGGCCGGTTCAGCCGTTGTGGCGGCTGAGATGCAGCCCTGGGCCTATCCCCAAGGTGATGATGTGCAGCAGGCGTTTGAAACCAGCGTGCTGCAGCACCCACCCGAACAAGCGCTGCCGGTGTTCCTGGCCCCAGACCCGAGCGCAATGCTCGAAGCCGTGGCCCAAGAACCCGCCGCGATTGGTTTTGTACCATCCGGGTATGTTAACGAGCAGGTGCGCGTGCTCGAAGTCAGCGACATGACGGCCGATCAGATCAATCAGCCCATTCTGGCCCTCAGTCCGGCTGAACCACAGGGCGCGCTGCGTGATTGGCTGTTATGCCTGCAAGCCCGGCTGGATGAAAACCCTTGACGCGTCCGTTCTGCGCGCGTGAAGTGAAAGGATAGCATGTCGATCAAATTGATCCTGCGGAAAAAAGAATACGAGATCGAAGCGAAAACCATGAAAGTGAAACAGGCCTTGCAGCAGCTCGATCTGTCACCGGAGGCGTATTTGCTGGTGCGCGCCGGCGATCTGCTCAATGAAAATGATCTGCTGTACGATGGCGATGTGATTAAAATTGTGGCCGTCATCTCTGGCGGGGCCGGGCAGTGAACGGC
>JAEYTO010000025.1 GCA_023433925.1 Pseudomonadota bacterium
GGCCTCGGCAAGCAGACCCATCTCGTCGCGGCCCTGGTCGCCGGCGCGGGCGGCCTCGATGGCGGCATTGAGGGCGAGCAGGTTCGTCTGGCGAGCGATCTCTTCCACGATGCCGACCTTGTCCGAGATGCTGCGCATGGCCCCAAGCGTGCGCGCCACGGCCTCGCCGCCATCCTTGGCGCTCGCGGCGGCGCGGGTGGCCACCTCATCGGTCCGCCGGGCATTCCCGGCATTGCGACCGATGCCCGCGGCCATCTCCTCCACCGACGAGGCGATCTCCTCCACCGCCGCGGCCTGCTCCGAGGCGCCCTGGGACAAGCTCTGGCTCGTGGACCCAAGCTCCGAACTGCTCGAGGCCACATTCTCCACGGCTCCGCGCACGTCCGCGACCACGTCGCGCAATTTGTCGCGCATGCTCCGCAAGGCCTCGGCAAGCAGACCCATCTCGTCGCGGCCCTGGTCGGCCAGGTCCGCCTCCAGGTCGCCGGCGGCCACGGCCTCGGCGAAGGCAAGGTCTTGGCGCACGGGCCGAGTGATGCCGCGGGTCACGAGGATCGCGGTCAGGATGCCCAGGAGCAATGCCGCCAGCGCGCAGCCTAGCATGACCCGCCAGACCATGGCGGACAGGCTGTCCATGCGCGCTTGCTGGCTGTCGCGCAACTCCGCGCAGGCCTTGTGGGCCGCCCGGGCGGAAGCGACCATGTCCTTGTCTGCGGCCGACTGTCCCGTAAGCCCTTGCACATACTCGTCCAACCGAGCCTGTAACTCGCCTGCGGCCACCGCGACGCGCGCGAAGCGCGCGGCGTCGGCCGAAGGCATGGCGCCGCCGGCCTCCGCCGCCAAGCGCCTTATGTCTTGCAGCTTGCGGCCGGCGGACTGCGCCCGCTCTTGATTCCCGCCGATGACGTAATCCTTGACGTCCAGACTGGCCTCATGAAGCAACCCGGTCAGGCGAGCAGTCGAAGCTGGATGGCCGGCGCGCAGGGCCTGCAGCTCCGTGTGCGCCGCCGTGGCGGCCGTGTCCATGCCGGTGAGCAGTGTGTCGCGGAGGCGGGCGTTCGCCACGAAGCGGTCGAAGGCGGCCTGGTATCCGCGCACCGAACCGACGAGCCCATCGATGCCGGCCTGCGTGCCGACATCGTCCAGAAGCGTCTTGAGGGCTGCCGCGCGCGTCTCCAGATCGGCGGTGATCGAACTCACCCGCTGCACGTATTCCTGGTCGCGGCGGAGAATGAAGTTCTTCTCGTGGCGTCGCGCCTCCAGGAGGGCCTCGTTCATGGCCGCGGTTTCCGTCTGAACCCTCGCGCCCGAGGCGAGGCCGTTCAAGCCGGCGCCGCCCACGGCAGCAATAGCGGCCGCGAGGGCGAGCACCAGTCCAAAGCCGAAACCAAGTTTTGCGGCGAGCTTCATATTGCGCAGCACAGCGCCTCCATACGAAGGAGTTGTTATTCGGGAGCCGAGACAGAGGAAGGCTATCTACGGCCCGCCATCTGGCTGCGGGCCACGAGGAGGCCGGGCGCCAGGGGCGTTTCCAGGGCCACTTGGGCGATGCTGAAGTCCGCGCGGACCTTCTGGGCCACGAGGTCGCCGATCCGCGCGCGGCCGCGATCCAGGATCACCAGTCGATCACCCTCGCTGACGCCATGCTTGCTGCCCAGGCCAAAGATGACTTCCCAATGGTCGTCACGCTTGGCCAGCTTGTAGATGGATCCGATGCCCAGGGCTTGCCGCCTGGATTCCTCCCGCGAGGACAGGAGGAAGGACAGGCCCAGGAGCAGCACGCCCACGGGCAGCAGCGACACGCCTAAAATCCAGGGCTTTACGCCCAACAAGCGCATGGACATGGAACGGAAGTCGGCGCGATAGCTGGCCTTGTCGGCGAAAACGCGCAGGACATAAACCTCGGATTCCTTGCTCGGCTTGTCATAACGGCCGTGAACCCAGAAGCCATGCTCGCCGGGCTCGGCGTCCTCGCGAACCACGAGCTCGCCGCGCCAGATGCGGCCCTTGACCTCCTTGAAATTTATTTGAAAGGCTTGGCTTGCCGGGTCCACGCGCACGAGCGTGTTCGGGTCGTAGCGCGCCTCCGCGAGGCCGCTGGACTCCTGGCCGCCCTCCACGGCGTTGTCCAGCACTCCGCTCACGGGGAGGCTCTGTCCGCTCAGGGCTCGGAACAAGGTGTCGGGCTCCAGGAAGGACGAAATCGAGGCGTCCAGGAAGGCGAGCAGCATGACGATAAGGGTCGGGATGGCGAGGCCGTTCAACAGCCGTCTCATGAGAGCATCCTCGTTGCTGGTGCGTTGTGCCGATTTGCCCATTCCGCTTCCGCGGCAAGGCCTTCCGGTGTGCCGGACCGCCGTGGATGCGCTCCAGACGATGGCCAGGACATGCGAAGCGCTAGATCTCCTGGCCCGTCCGCGCAACCGCGGCTTCAGTATCGTCCTGCCGGTCGCGGGAACGCCTGCACAGCCAGATGCCGATGATCACGGTCGGGAAGAACATGGGCGTATAGGTGCGCATGAACACCGCGGAGAATTGCTCGCCGGCCGGATAGCTGGCGTACATGGTGTAGCAAAGCTCCGCGAGCAGCAGGACGTCCATGACCAGCAGGATGATCTTCTGGCGGAAGTTGAAGCCCGTCTTGCCGTTCCCATATTTCTCGACCACTGGTCCGAAGATAGCCATGTCGGCACTCCTTGCTTTTGCCCGGGGATGCGCCCTGGCAGGGCGCATCCCCGGGCAAAGGTTACTTCTTCATCAGGTCCTGTCTGGACACGTTCATGATCTTGAGGGCCTTCTTGGTCGAGCCGTCCACGACGTAGGCGATGCGCAGCACGTCGCCGGGCTCGGGGCTCCGGCCGACCTTGGCGGCGCTCAGGTCGAAGGTGGACTCGATGCCCGTGGGATGGCCGTACTTCATCTCTTCGGTGAAGTTGGTGTCATACTCCTCGATGACCACGGTCTTGCCCTTTTCGAAGCTCAGGCACTTGCCCTGAGCCACCTCGCCCGCGTAGGCGGCTGCGGCGAAGAGCAGAACCCCCAGGGCGAAGAAGGCGGCGCTGGCAGTGATTTTGCGGATCATACCATATCTCCTTTCTGTTCCTTATCCGTTCACAACTTCCTAGACTGCCTTGGCCTTCTTTTCGCGCAACTCCTGCGCAGCGCCCGAGAGCATGATCTTGACGATGTAGATGCAGATCAGGCTGATGGTTCCCAGGATGAGCGCGGCCGAAGAGTTGTTGAAGCCATACTGCTTGAGGATGATGGAGACCATGCAGGCCAACACCGCGATGCCGAAAGCCACGCGGATGCCGTAGCCCTTGGCGTACTTGGTGGCCACGGTGCCGATCTGCGCGCCGATGGCCGCACCGGTGAGCATGACGAACACGGCCACGAGCTCGATGCGACCCTTCATGGCGTAGGTAAACGCGCCGTACAGGCCGGAGATCATGACCTCGAACAGGTCGGTGCCCACGGCGATGTGCGTCGGACAACCGATGAGGTAGACCAGGGCGGGCATGCGCAGCAGGCCGCCGCCGATGCCCAGGAAGCCGGCCAGAACGCCGGTGGCGAAGCTGACGATGATGGGCAGCCAGGCGGAGCAGGTGAAGCCGGCGTGCTTGAAGTGCATCATGGGCGGGATATTGATCTTGTGCAGCGTCTTGTACCAGGTGATGCCCTCGGTGCCATGCTCGCCGGAAACGCCCTTCTTCTTGTTCTGCACGGCCTTGTAGTAATCATAGAAGACCATGAACGCGATGAGGGCCAGGAAGCCCACGTAGACCCAGCGCACCACCGGGCCGACCGTGCCCAGGCGCTCCAGGTACATGACGAGCTGCGCGCCGAGCTCAATGCCGAACATGGTGCCGACCAGCATGACTATGCCCAGCTTGTAGTCCACGTTGCCGAACTTTGAGTGGCGCATGGTCGAGATCATGGATTTGCCCGCGATGTGGGCCATGTCCGTGCCGATGGCGAAGGCCATGGGGAAGCCGAGGATGTTGAGACCGGGGGTGACCATCCACGCGCCGCCCATGCCGAAGAAGCCGCCGATGGTGCCGACGGAAAAGCCGATGAGCACCAAGCCAGGCCAGAATATTTTCACGCCCGCGATGGGCATCCACATGTATAACCATTCCATAACCCACGCTCCTTTGGTTCTTGCGGTTTGCGCCTAGTGCTCGACGATCTTGCGGGACTTCAGATCAAGGCCTGTCCTGGACATGATGAAGTCCATGAAAAAACCCAAGAAAGCGCCATAAAGAGCGGTCAGCACCGTAGCCCATATGGCGAACATGACGATGTTATTGTTATAAAGGTCGGCGAAATAACGCATCATACCAGAGTCAAGGACTCTGGTATCGGCCACAACGACCAGCTCGCTTGCGCCACCACCTCCGGCAGCCATGGCAACCATGGGAATAAGCATGGCCACTGACAGGATAGGAAGCACTCTCCAAAGCCTTTTCATCAGATTCCTCCTTCTTTTCGCCCCATTCCTTGACATATACTTCCATTGTTACTGCCTGGGATCGAGACTCATTGCCCCAACTGCATCCCGTGCGCTTTCCTAAAAGCAACCAGCGTGCCATGCGAAATAGGATTGACTGATTTTCTTTGTTGCGTGTAAAAAAGCGAAAAAACCAAGGCGCACCAGGCGCTTCTGAATCCAAACATAGCCTTGCGAGATAAGAATTCGACAATTCGCGCAATGCGCGAATCCGCGGGAGGGACGAAAGTCATGAGGATATTCAGTGCGGAAAGCTGGGCCGCGCCAATGAGCATTTTCACGGGGAGCGGAGTTCGGAGCAAGCTCCTCCTGGCGCTCATCCCTCCGGTGGTGGTCGTGCTCCTGGCCACCGGCTATATCACCTACTCGTTCTCCCGCAGTTATCTAAACACGGCCTTGCAGCGCATCGCCCGGGTCCAGGCGCGGGGCATGAGCCATGCCGTCGAGGAATTCCTTGCGAGTCGCAAACAGGATATCCTGTTTATCGCGCAAGGCGAGCCCAGCTCGAAAGCCGTCATCGACACCCTTACCCGCACGGAGGGAGCCGGCAGGCATGCGCCGCGCGAAGTGGGCTATTTCACATCGGACCCGGACCGCAGCTTCATGCTGCTCATCCAGGGCGACACGGCGCTCCAGGTCGAGCAGCCGTCCATATCATCCATCCAACTGCTGGCCGAGGTCCGCAGCGGCGAGAGCCCCTTGGCTCCCGGCGAGGTGCGCATCGGCCCCGTGGAGCTCGCCGAGTACACGCTTCCCGCCGCCGACGGCGCCGAGGAACGAACCATTCAGATCCAGGTCATCCGCCTGATCACGCGCGGCCGCGACGGCGGCTACTTCGTGCTGTCCGTGGACGCCGCGAGCGTGCGCGATATCTTGTCCGTGTACAATTCCAATCGCTCGCCCCTGTGGGCCTATCCCCGCACGCCAGAGGTACGCTTCGCCTACCTGTTCGACACCAAGGGCTGGATTCTCTTCCAATCCGAGGACCCGGAACAGGGCACGGCCGACCTGAGCACATACATGGCCAGGGCCGGGCTCACCGGCACCCTCGGCCAACCCGGCCTGGCCGTGGCCTTCAGGCCCGGCGCGAACTACAGCGACTTCTGGCGTATGGTCGAGGATGTCCGCCTGGGCAAGCAAGATCTCATTCAATCCAGCGAAGGCGCCAACCTGTCGCCCACCTTGGACAACTACTTCCTGGCCTACTCGCCCGTGCGCTTCGAGCCGGGCGGAGGAAAACCAGCCCAGATCCACGGCGGCGTGGCCTACGTGGACAGGACGCGGATGACCCTCATCGCCGGCTACAAGCAGGTGGATGTCATCTTCATCATCACCCTGGCAGCGACCCTGCTCCTCACGACCATCATCTTCATCATGAGCCGCAGGCTGACCCGCCCGATCACGGACCTGGCCCGCGAGGTCAACGGGATGCAGGAGAGCGGCCATCTGCACCCCGTAACGATCGAGCACCAGGATAACGAGACGCGTGGGCTGACCGAGGCCATCAACAACCTCATCGGCACGGTCCAACGCCAGATGGACGAGATCAAGCACATGGACCAGACAATCCACGACGCGAGCCTCAAGGAGCGCGCCGAGCTTGAGACGATCATCCAGCAGGCCTCGCCGCCCGAGGTCTCCATTCCCGAGATCATCGGCCAGGGAGCGCAGGTGGATCGGCTCAAGGCCGAAATCGCCAAGGCCGCGCAAGTGGATGTGGATGTGCTCATCACGGGCGAGACGGGCACCGGCAAGCAGCTCGCGGCCGAGGCCGTGCACCGGCTGAGCAGGCGCGGCAGCGGACCCTTCGTGTCCATCAACTGCGGCGCCCTGGACGAGAATCTGCTCCTGGACACGCTCTTCGGCCACGTGAAGGGCGCGTTCACCGAGGCCAAGGCCGACCGCAAGGGAGCCTTCCAGGAAGCCCACGGCGGCACCCTCTTCCTTGACGAGATCCAGGCAGCCTCGCCCAAGGTACAGCAGGCGCTCCTGCGCGCCATCGCCATGCGCCGCTTCAGGCCCCTGGGCAGCGACAAGGAGGTGGACGTGGACGTGCGACTCATCGCGGCCACGAACCTCGACTTGCGCAAGGAGATCGAGGAAGGCCGCTTCCGCCAGGACCTCTACTATCGGCTCAAGGTGCTGACCATCGAGACCATCTCCCTGCGCCAGCAGAAGCACAATATTCCGGCGTTGGCGGCGAGCTTCCTCAAGCAGGCCGAACCGCTGACCGACAAGGAAAGCCTCGGGCTGTCCAAGGGCGCGCTGGAGAAGATGATGGCCTACCACTGGCCAGGCAATATCCGCGAGTTGCAGAACTGCATGACCATGGCCGCGGTCATGGCCGAAGGGAGCCTCATCCATGCCTCGGACCTGCGTCTGGACGATACCGGGCGCCCCGGTCCGGCGCTGTCCGCCTCGGCCATGCGCGGCATCCTTCCGAAGCCGCCCGAGGAATCGGCGCCTTCCCCGCCCTCGGCTCCAGATCCGGTTTCGGAAACGGCTTCAAGCTCCGGCCCAGGAGGCAACGGCCGCGTCGCTCCCCCAGAGGCACAGGGGCTCGCGCTGCCCGACGGGCTCAACCCGCGGCAGGCCAAGGTCTACCCGTTCATACTCCAGGAAGGTGGTGTGACCCGCAGCCGATACCAGGATATCGTCGGGGGCAATTTGTCGGCCCGCACGGCCAACTACGACCTTGGCGAGATGGTCCAGCGCGGGCTGCTGATCAAGATCGGCCGGGGACCCGCCACACGCTACGAATCACGCCGGCCAAAGGCCGGTTAGCAGGAGATGCTCCCATGGGCTTCCTTAGCTCCCTCTTCGGGCGCAGCCGCAAACCCGTTACCGCCGAGTCATTGCACGCCTTCCGCAGACGCTACGTGAACTTCCTGGAGCTTCTGGAGTCCAACTCCGAGCTCCTGCGCATCATGGCCGAGATCGAGGACAAGCTACAGGGCCGCGAGCTCTTCGGCATGTCCTTCGTGCGGGCCATGGCCACCCGCGCCATGTTTCACGCCACACGCATGGTCGGCAGCTTCGACGCCCTCTCCGGCGACAGGCATCCGGCCATCGGCAGGGCCTTGGAGGACATCCTGGAGCGGCTGCGCCAGGAGCTCAGGGTGCAGGAAGCCTCCGAGACCACGGAGCTCATCCTCCCATACAATCGCGTGAACCGGGACATGGTGGACGCCGTGGGCGGCAAGAACGCTCACCTTGGCGAGCTGTCCAGCCGGGCCGGCGTATGCGCGCCGCGCGGATTCGCCATCACCACCCAGGCCTACCGCCTGCTCCTGCGCCACGAAGACCTTGAGGACGAAGTGCGCAAGCGGCTCATGGGAATCCAGATTGACGATCCGCGCAGCCTGGAGGCGGCAAGCCAGGACATCCAGGAGCTTTTCCAGCATGCGCTAATCCCGGCCGAGCTGGCCGAGGCGATGCTGGCGGCATACGAGGAGCACATAGCCCACCCCGCGAACGGCCGCCCGCGCATGGCCTTGCGCTCCAGCGCCGTGGGCGAGGACAGCGCCCTGACGTACGCCGGCCAGTACCTGACCCTGCTGGGCGTGGCGCCCGAGGAGATGCTCGCCGGCTACAAACGTGTGGTGGCCAGCCTGTTCACCTCCAGGGCCATCACCTATCGCCTGCACAAGGGCGTGCCCTTCGAGGACTCGGCCATGAGCGTGGCCTGCCTGGAGATGGTCGATGCGCGCGCCAGCGGCGTGGCCTTCACCCGCAACCCACTGTCCCTGACAGACGACCGCGTGCTCGTGCAGTCCGTCTGGGGGCTGGGTCCCTATGCCGTGGACGGCGTGGTGCCGCCCGACACATTCACCTTCGAGCGCACGCCCACCGGGCCCCGCCTTGTGGAGCGGTACGTGGGCCGCAAGGACATCCGGCTGAGCATGACGACCTCCGGAGCCCTGGAGCGCATGGACGTGGATGCCGGCTTACGTGAGAAGCCCAGCCTGAGCGACGCGCAGGCCGCCGAGCTGGCCGCCTGGGCCTTGCGCCTGGAAGAGCATTTCGGCGGTCCCCAGGATGTGGAGTTCGCCCTGGACGCGCGGGGACGCATGTTCGTGGTCCAGTCGCGTCCGTTGCGGCGTGAAGGCCTGGAGGAAGCCAAGCCGCTGCCGCCGGTGCCCGGCCGTGAAGTGCTCCTGTCGGGCGGCGAGACGGCCTTTCCGGGAGTGGGCTTCGGCCCGGTAATCCACGTGCGCAACAAGGAAGACCTGTTGAGCTTTCCTGACGGCGGCGTGCTCGTGGCCGCCCACTCATCGCCCAACTACGTGCTGGCCATGCCCAAGGCGCGGGCCATCCTCACGAACACGGGCAGCATAACCGGCCACATGGCCTCGCTCTGCCGCGAGTTCGGCGTGCCGGCGATCCTCAACCTGCGCATCGCCACCGAAACGCTCCACACGGGCGAGTACGTCACCGTGGACGCCATCTCCCGGCGTGTCTACTCCGGCAGGGTGGACGAGCTGCTGGCCCTGGCCCGCGAGCGCCCCGTGCCCATGCAGGGCACGCCCGTTCACGACTCCCTTGCGCGGCTGGCCAAACACATCGTGCCCCTGCACCTCACCGACCCGGCCGCGCCCGAGTTCGGCCCGCACGGCTGCGGCACGATCCATGACATCACGCGCCTGATTCATGAACTGTCCTACAGCGAGATGTTCTCCGTGGGCGACATGGCCTCGGACCACGCAGGCATGGCCATCAAGCTGCGCGCGCCCATCCCCTTGGACCTGTATCTCCTGGACCTGGGTGGCGGGCTCACGGTCTCGGATCAGTACGTGGTCGGCGTGGAGCAGATCGCCAGCCGGCCATTCAAGGCGGTAATGGCCGGCATGACAGACGAGCGCCTGGGCGCCTTGGAGCCCAAGCCCGTGAACCTGGGCGGCTTCCTCTCGGTCATGAGCCGGCAGATGCTCACGCCGCCCAACCTCGCCGCGGAGCGTTTCGGCGACAAGAGCTACGCCATCATCTCGGACAAGTATTTAAATTTCAGCTCGCGCGTGGGCTACCACTACTCCATTCTGGACAGCTACTGCGGCAACACCGTGAACAAGAACTACGCGAGCTTCAAGTTCTCGGGCGGCGCGGCCGACGAGACGCGCCGCAACCGCCGCGTGCGGGCCATCGCCCTCATACTCCAGCGGCTGGGCTTCGCCGTCGAAGTCGTGGCCGACCGCGTCATGGCCCGCATCCAGAAGCTCGAAGCCCGGGACATCGAGATACGCCTGGAGGCCATGGGCCGACTGCTCATCTTCACCCGCCAGATGGACATGCTCATGCACGACGACGCGAGCGTCCAGCGCATGGCCGATTGCTTCCTGCGCGGAGACTACACCTGCGCCGCGATGCCGGAGAAGTAACGGCGGAATCGGAGCCGATCAGGCGGCTCTGGGCCCGCCAAGGCCGGTCGCGCGTGCGCGCCTGCGCTCCATGGCCGACTCGATCTTGGCCAGCAGGACATCCATGGTGCACGGCTTGATGAGGTAGTCGCAGGCGCCACTGCAAACCTTGTCCAACGGCAGGTCCAGCGATGCATGTCCCGAGAGGAAGATGACCTCGGGCCGGTCCTCGCGCTTGGACAGCTCGGCCATGATCTCGGCCCCGGACATGCCGGGCATCTTCATGTCCAGAAGGACCACGTCCACGGCCTCTCGGGCCATGATCTCCAGTGCCTCCCGGCCACCCGTGGCGGCCAGCGCATCCAGGCCGTTCAGGCTGAGCAGCCGGAGCATGTTGGCCCGGAAACGCTCCTCGTCATCCACCACCAGAACCAAGGGTTTGTCGATCATCGCCGCCTCCTATGTCTTTCCGCCGGCCATCGTGGGCAATCTTGCCGGCCAACCTTACGCCCTGCGAGTCGGGCGCGATAAGCCCGGTTCTATTCGGAGCAAGAAAAAGGCCATTGCAGGAGGAGTATCCGCTGAAACAAAGGTCGTCCACTACTTGCGCGATCAATGGTAAATATAAAGCAAATTTAGAATGTTATCCATAAAGACACGCCTTGCAACCTTTCCTGCGCGATCAGACCTCCGGGACCAGGAACGGATTGCGAGATTATGACTTTTAATATCAAGTGGTTATAAAAAAGCAAGGCGGGAAGTTGTGGCCCGGTCCTTGCTGTCCAAGAAGGCCATCAGCCGTCATCCGGCGGCATGGACGGAGGGAAAGCGTGGACAGCAAATATTATAGAGTACTGCGCGTGAAAATCATGGCCGCCATCACGGCCTTCTCGCTCATTCCCCTCGTGGCCCTGGGCTCCTTCATGCATTTTCAGTTCACTCAGAGCTATCGGGAGCGTATTTCGAATGGCCTGCAGCGCACGGTGGAGAACAGGAAGGCAGCCATCGACATGTTCCTGGAGGAGAACGTTCTCCAGATTCGCAACATGGCCTGGACGCACGGTTTAGATCAGATGCGCGACCCGGCTTACCTGCAGCATGTCTTCACGACCATGCAGACCGGCAACCAGGCCTTCATAGATCTGGGTGTCATCGACAGCGATGGCCACCATGCCGCCTATGTGGGGCCGTACGACCTGGGAAGCGTGAATTACCGCGATCAGGAATGGTTTCAGAAGGTCATGCTCAAGGGCGTGTACATAAGCGACGTGTTCATGGGCTTCCGCAAGTATCCGCACTTCATCCTCGCGGTCCTGCGCCGGGAGGGAAACAAGCACTGGATACTGCGCGCGACCATTGACTCGGAAGTGTTCAACTCCCTGGTGCGCAACGTGCAGACGGGCCAGCGCGGCGATGCTTTCATCGTGAACGGCAATCATGTCCTGCAGACCGCCTCGCGATTGCAGGGGCCCGTGCTGGGCAAGGTTGACCTGCCGACCGGAACGTCGCGCTTCGCCGGCGCGCGCGTCGAGGATAGAGTCAGGGACGGCCACCGCGTGCTCTACGGCATGGTCTGGCTGGACAGGGCCGACTGGCTGCTCGCGATCACCGAGGAACCCGAGGAGTCCCTGTCGCCGCTCTTCAGGACGCAGGTCATCGTTTTCAGCATGATCGGGGCGGGCATGCTCCTCATCATGGCCGGCGCGGCGGGGGCCACGCGCTCCATCGTGGAGGCCATGGCCAGGGCCGATCGCCATCGGGCCGAGCTCGACGCCCGCATCATGCAGTCGAACAAGATGGCCGCCCTGGGCAAGATGGCCGCAGGCGTGGCCCATGAGGTCAACAATCCGCTGACGCTCATCCGCGAAAGCGCCGGCTGGATCAAGGACCTGCTCACCGAGGAAGACGCCTCGGCCATCAAGAATTACGAGGAGATCAACGACGCCATGGATAAGATCGACCAGAACGTCGAACGGGCCAAAGGCGTCACGCACCGCATGCTCGGCTTCGCCCGGCGCATGGAGCCCATGCAGGAGAACGTGGACCTGAATCACGTCGCCAAGCAGACCATCATGTTTCTCCAGAACGAGGCCATGCACCGCAACATAGAGCTGCGCACGGAGTTCGCTCCCGACCTGCCGGTCACGACCACGGACACGGCCCAGGTGCAGCAGGTCATCCTAAACCTCCTGGAGAACGCCATCGATGCCGTGGGCCGGGATGGCTCCGTGACCATCCGCACCGCCACGGACGATGCGCGCAAGAAGATCCATCTGAATATCGTGGATACGGGACCAGGCATCCCCAAGGTCATGCTCGACCGCATCTTCGACCCCTTCTTCACCACCAAGGGCGTCGGCGAGGGCACCGGCCTGGGCCTGTCCATCAGCTACAGCATCATGGAGCAGTTGGGCGGCGCCATCTCGGCCCAGAGCGAGGAAGGCAAGGGCGCGACATTCACCATCACTCTCCCGGTTTGCTAGGGGCAACGAGAAGTCAGGAGGACAGGCATGGATAGAGTCAAGGTGCTCATCGTGGATGACGAGCAGGACTTCCGGCAGCTGTTCGTCAAGCGCTTCTCGCTGCGCAACCTGGAGGTGGATGGAGCCGGGAGCGGCAAGGAGGCGCTGGAGGCGCTGGGGCGCAAGGAGTACGACGTGGTGGTCCTGGACGTGCGCATGCCTGGCCTGGACGGCATCGAGACGCTCAAGGAGCTCAAGAAGCGCCATCCGAGAACCGAGGTCATCATGCTCACGGGCCACGGCTCGGTTAAATCCGGCATCGAGGGCATGAGCCACGGCGCCTTCGACTACGTGCTCAAGCCGTTCAAGATCGAAGACCTCCTTGAGCGCATCCTCAAGGCGCACGAGCGCAGGCTCCTGTCGCGCGGATAGTCCGCACACCAGGAAGATCATGGGTACCGGCGCCAATCATCCCTCCACGCTCCTGCACGGAATAGGCGTTCCCCTGGCGGCGCTGGCCGGCTGCATCCTGTCCGCGCGCCTCGGGCCCGGGCCGGCCCTGCTCGTGGCCGTCATCGCCGGGCTCCTGACGCACCTCTCGGCGCGCAGTCTGCTCTCCGCCATGGGTCGCGTCAGCGCGGACCGCCGCGCCATGGGCGAGCAGCTCTTCCAGGTCCAGAAGCTTGCGATTCTTGGCGAGCTGGCGGCCGGAGTGGCTCACGAGATCAACAATCCCATGATGATCATCAGCCAAGAGGCCGAGATCATCGGGCTGCTCGTGGACCGCTCGGATCTGGCCGGCACGCCGCAGGCCGAGGAGATTCGTGAAAGCGTGCAGCAGATCAAGGAGCAGGTGGCCCGCTGCGGGGGCATCACCCAAGGCATGCTCCAGGCGGCGCGCAAGCGTGACGCCGTGGCCCAGCCCGTGGACATCAACCATCTGGTCGAGGACATGGTCGTGCTCGTGGAGCGGGAAGCGGCCATGTCCGGGGTCGGCGTGGTGCGCATGTACAGCGAGCGCATCCCGCCAGTGGCCACGGACGGCCCCATGTTGCGGCAGGTGGTGCTCAACCTGCTCTCCAACGCGGCGCAGGCGATCAAGGATGGCGGCAAGATATTCGTCACCACCGCCCTGCGCGACGACACCGTGCTTGTGGAGATCCGCGACACCGGGCCGGGCATAACCTCAGAAAACATGGACAAGCTCTTCAGCCCCTTCTTCACCACCAAGCCGGCGGGCCAGGGCACGGGCCTCGGGTTGTCCATCTCCCTGCGCATCGTCAACGAGCTTGGCGGGACACTCACGGCCGCCAGCGAGCCCGGCCAAGGCGCGGCCTTCACCGTGACCCTGCCCCTGGAGCGCGAGCGAGACAATACCGGATTGTCCTTGAGCCGGGCCTTGGCCAGACGCATGCTCAACAACTAACGCATTTTGCAAATCACTCTAGCGCTACTGTGTCACCAAAGCACTGTCCCTTGAAAATATTAAAGATAATTTGGGCGTACTATCCAAACTTGCCAGGTAGATCAGCCGTGAAATGGCCCATATGCAATTCATGCCAGAAGTTTGTGACACAGCCGTACTAAGAGCTAGCAACAAAACCCCTCAGTCACTCTCCTAGTCATTGCTATTGCTAACTTTTTATCAGGTCGGATCAGGTTTTGTTCGTGGCTCTAAGGTGCGGCGCAAATCCAGGCCCTGAGCGCACCGTTCCGCCGGTTGCGGCTTTCCGTCGTGGAGCCGCCGGTTGTGGTTTATCCGGCCTGCCCTTCTTTCTTCCCATCGGCTTTCCGCGCTGATGGTTTCCAGACCCTGTGCGTGTCCGCGCGAACCAGCGCATCAGTCACGCAGCCTCGCTTAGGCAGCCCTGCCTTGAAAGGCGCGGCTCCAGGGACAATCGTACGGGATAGCACGATCGGACATCGCCGCCTTGGGCGATGTCCTCGGGCGGGGCCGACGGCTCGAGCCAGGACGATCCACGCGACCCAGGGATCGAGCCTCGCCCGCGCGGCGAGCGCCGGCTGGTCCGGTCGTGGATCGAGGCCGAGGCTGTGGCAAGGAATGGGATACGCCCAGCGCGCCTGGGGCGCGGCAAAGCAAAGGCCTGGCCGCGCACCCCGGCCTTGGCTTCCGCTCGAAGCCCGGACGCGCGAAAAGGCCCCTTCCAGGAAGGGGCCTTGGTCGCAGGGCTTGCCGAATCGTCCTTACAACGCGATGTTTAGAGTTTGGTCCACATCGTCTTGGATGACGACCGTATCGCTGCCGTAGTTGTCCTCCGAGGCATAAGCCAGGGCGAAGGTGCCTACGGGCAGCACGATGCTGTAGTCGGAGTTGTTCAGCACCTGCAACGAGACGATCTCGACCATGGTGAACCCGTCGCCACCGCAACTGAGGCCTCCACGCACGCTGATCGTGACGGTCGCTTCCGCGGGGGCGTTGGCGATGCTGACCGTGCCGCTCACGCTGCCGGTGGGGACGCGCGAGAGCGCGAGGTCGAGGGTCGCGCCGCCGGCAGTGACGCTCGTCTGGCCGCAGGCGGAACGATAGCCTGTCCTGACCGCCACGACGGTATAGTCGCCGGGCGCGACATCCATGATGTACCCGCCGTTGTCGCCGCTCACGGTGGCCGCCGCGATCACGGGGGCAGTCCCATCGCCAATGACCTGCGCGCTGATTCTGGCCCCGGAGAGCGCCGCGTCGTTCCCGCTGACCGTGCCCTGGATCGAGGCGCTCATTTTGGCCGGGTGCAGAGTGATGGTCGGCTTGAGCAGCCAATTGCCGCTGCTGCCCGCCTGGACAACCGAGCGCGAGGCATCGAAGTCGAGGATCAGCGTGGTGAGCTCGCCCGCGGCCACGTCGAATCCGCCCACGAGCTTGATGCCTGTCCGCAGGCCGCTGGGCACCGTCAACTCGCGAACGGAGCCGTTCGGCAGGATCAGGTAGTTGGCGTGCGGATGGCTTTGGCCATCGATGTTGGTCCCATCGTCGGGGGTGGACCCGAGGATCAGCCGAAGCTGCGCATAATGTCCCGGAGCGAGGTCGGCCAGGCCGAGCTCCTGCGTGACGCCGTTGACGAGCTCAAGCAGGTTGCAGGTCTTGCCCGGCGCGCCCACGGCGATCCAGCCCTCCTCGCCCTCGGCGCGGTTTACCTCCACCCTGTCCACGGTCACATAAACCACGCTGTACTGGTCGGTGGCCGCATCGGTCATGAGCACCTGGAGCGTGCCGCTATCGGCCGAGCTCCCGCCTCCGCCGCCGTTGCACCCGGACATGGCCGAAAAAGCCAGAGCGGCTGCCAAGATGAGCACGCAGACCATCCTGCGCTGGATCCCGAATGTCATCATACCCCCCCTCCTGAGCATGTGTTCAATCCACCTCATCAGGAAGGCACGATAGCCCCGCGGGTTGCCTGCTGCACATGATTTATCATGTGTCGTTGAACAGAAGGCCTGGTCAGGCATGGTCCCTGGATAGACATGGATCGGCCGGGAACAGGACGAATACGGCGTCTCATGGCCGCGCTCCCGCGAGGGCCGGACTGAAAGGGCGGCCGCATGCGCTTTCCGGCGCAATCGGCCACCCTTCCATCGAGCCTAGGGGACAATCTCGCCATGGCCATGCGCGTGCCGCGCGCTGCCGGATGCGGCCTGCCCTGCCCGGGCGAGAATCAATGGCTGATATGGGGCATGAATCGGGTTGCAATGGACGGCTATAGCGTGATGTCCTGCGTGATGCTCTGGCCGGGCTCGACTACCACGACGACCCTCCTGGTCTCCTCTCCGGCCGAGCAGACCATCTCGTACACGCCGGCCGCCAGTTGGACGCTGTAGTTCGCGCCGTGCGCCAGAAGCAACGAGCCGACCTCGATGACGGCCTCCTCGCCGCCGCAAGCCACACTGGCGCGGAAGCTGACCGTGACCGGGGCTTCATCGCCGGAGCCGGAAAGTATCACAGTGCCGCCAACCGTGCCGGTATCGACAGGCTGAAGCGCGAAGTCGAGCCGGGTCTCCTCCTCGGCCCCGACGCTTGCGCGGCCGCACGCCGGAGCAAAACCCGTCTTGTAGGCCACGACGGCATAATCGCCGGGGGCGACGCTCATGAGGTACCCGCCGCCCTCGCCGCTCAAGGTGCCCGCGGACACGCGCGGCTCCACCTCCAGGCCGCCTTCGGCCAGGACCATGCGCTGGGCGCTGACGAGGACATCGGGCAGGGCTTCTCCTTCTGACGTCACGCTGCCCTGAATCGTGGCGCACAAGCTCGCCGGAAGGAGCTTGATCGTGGGCTTGAGCAACCATTTGCCGCTGCTGCCCGCCTGGACAACCGAGCGCGCTGCGTCGAAGTCGAGGATGAGCGTGACGATGCCTCCGGCCTCCACGTCGAAGCCGCCCACGACCTTGATGCCGGTATTCAGCCCGCTCGGCACCGTGAGGGCCTGCACACCGCCGCCCTTATGGATGAGGTAGTTCGCGTGGGGGTGCGGCTGCCCCTTGATATTGAGGCGGCTGTCGGGAGCCGTCCCGAGAATCATGCGTAATTGAGTGTAATGGCCCGCGGGAATGTCGGTCAGACCGAGTTCCTCGGTGACGCCGTTGACAAGCGCCAGGAGGTTGCAAGTCTTGTCCGGCGTGCCCACGACAGCCCAGCCTCCCGACTCGCCGCCGCGATGGACCTCGACTCGCCGCACGGTCACGTAGATCGCCTCGTACAAATCGGTCGTCGCGTCCGTCATGAGCACCTGAAGCGTACCTTGGCCTTCGGCGTCTTGGCCTCCATCGTCGCTGCACCCGGTCATGGCCGCCATGGCCGCGCCGAGCAGTGCGAACAGAATGCAATATGCCAATCCCCGCAGCACGAATGTCATGGTGTCTTCCCTCCTCGGCATGCGCAGCTCCTGATATCGGTGTGAAATAATCGTAACGCAGGTCCAGCCGGCCATCCGCCATCCCGCGCGCGGATCCGCTCGGCGCGGGGGCGCGGCGCCTGCGGGCCGCGCGTCATCACGGATGCGGGAACCAGGAATGCAGCGCGCATGCCATGGGCTGGACCCGTATGTATCCGGGGCTCCATCGCCGTGCCGAAATGCAGTGAGAAGAGGTAAGAAAAGATGAAGGAAAAGCTGCGGGCAGAAGAGAGGCGTTACCCTGTACAGAAGCGGATCAGGCTAGAGGCTGCCATGAACCGGTTCCCGAGCGGCTGGAAGCTCAACCGAGGCAAGCTTGCGGATTTAGAACATTTTGTTTTTGAAAATGCTCTGCAATTCAAGCGTCGGCATGGCTTGCAGACGCGTTGGCGTAAGCGCAATCCGTTTGCTCCGCCAACGCTGGAGCGAGCGTCTCAAAGTCAAACTGCTCCATCCGGGCGAAAAAGCGCCATTGAAGCGGAGAGAGCGAGAAGTCCGGTCACGGCCTCCAGGCTGACCGCTCCCTGACGGCCACGCTTGGCGCCCATCAGGTCGATCTGGAGGCGAATCACAATGAAATCACAATGGACGCCGCTGGTGCAAATGAAAAGGGCCTACGGGTTGTCCGTAAGCCCTTAAAATATGGCGGAGAGGGCGAGATTTGAACTCGCGACAGGCTTTAGGCCTGTACACCCTTAGCAGGGGTGCGCCTTCGGCCAGCTCGGCCACCTCTCCCAAGCTCGCCACTCTTGCGGCGAGCGCACTACATTATGAACTTTCGCCCTTTTGTCAACCCTTTGCCGCGCGCTTCCCGCGCAAAACCCCGAAGGCGGCCCGCACGCGCCTGGGCCTGCTCTGGCGCGATCCGTCCGGCGTCCGCCCGCCACTGCGGCGAGACAGGCTTGGCCCCTGTCGCCCGGAGGCTCCCCGTGGGGCGTGTAGCCCTCTTGGCCTCAGCCGCTATGAATCGTCCTTGCCGTGGCTCGACTTGTAGAACACGCGCACGGGCGCCATGGTAATGCCCAGGAGCTTGCGCAGGGAGTTCTCCAGGTACTTGCCATAGCTCGGCTTGACGAGCGCGGGGTCGTTGACGAAGAAGACGAACGTGGGCGGCTCTGTCTCGACCTGGGTCAGGTAATAGAACTTGGCCCGGCGGCGCTTGACCACGGGCGGCTGGTGCTTGGTCAGGGCCGTGCGCAAGGACCGGTTCAGGGCGCCCGTGCCGATGCGGATGCGGCACTCCTCCCACAGCCGTTCGGCCATGGGCAGAAGCTCGGCCACGCCCGCGCCGGTCTTGGCCGAGGCGAAGGTCACGGGCGCATAGGAAGCGATGCGCAGCTCCTTGCGGTAGTGCTCCTTGGCTATCTTGCGCTCATCGCGCGGCACGAGGTCCATCTTGTTGATGACCGCGATGAAGGGCGTCTGCTCCTTCTCCAGGAAGGCGAGCAGCTTCTTATCCTGGGTGGTCATGCCTTCCACGGCGTCGAGCACGAGCATCGTGACCTGGGCCTTCTTGCTCGACTTGAGCGCGCGGAGCACGCTGTAGTGCTCAAGACTGTCCTCGATCTTCATGCGCTTGCGCACGCCCGCGGTGTCCACGACGGTATAGCGCTTGCCGTCCCGCTCGAAGGTCACGTCCACGCTGTCGCGCGTGGTGCCGGCCACGGGGCTGACGATGACGCGCTCGGAGCCGGTGATGGTGTTGATCAGGGACGACTTGCCGGCATTGGGCTTGCCCAGGAAGGCGATGCGCAGGCCCTGCTCGGCCGAACGGTCCTCTTCCTCGGGCACATGGGCCACCAGAACCTCGGCGATGCGCTCGCGCATGGCCCCGATATTGTGGCCGTGCGCCGCGGATACGGCCAGCAGCGGAAAGCCCAGACCGTGGAACTCGGCCAGGAGGATGTCCTCGTTCTCGGCGCCGTCCACCTTGTTGACGACGAGGAGCACGGGCTTGCTGCTCGTGCGAATGAACGCGGCGACCTTCTCGTCCAGGGAGGTCAGCCCTTCCCGGCCGTCCATGACGAGCAGGATGCCGTGGGCCTCGGCCACGGCCTCGCGCGCCTGGGCGAAGATGGCCGCCTGGATATCCTCGGCCTGCTCCTCCATCTCCAGGCCGCCGGTATCCACGAAGGCCACCTTGCGACCGTCGAGATCCGCCTCGCCGTAGATGCGGTCCCGCGTCACGCCCGGACGGTCATGGGTGATGGCCGCCTCGCGCCGCAGGAGGCGGTTGAAGAGCGTGCTCTTGCCCACGTTGGGGCGGCCTATGATTGCTACGGTGGCTGGCATGCGCCTACTTGCCGAACATCTGTTGGATTGCTTCGGCGTACGGCGGCCGGAGCACGCCCCTCTCGGTGACGATGGCCGTGATGAGCTCGGCCGGGGTCACGTCGAAGGCGAAATTGTAGACCTGCACGCCGATGGGCGTAATCCGCGACTCGCTCGTCGGGTGGGTGACCTCGCGGGCCGGGCGCTCCTCGATAGGGATATGCGCGCCGTCGGGGCACTCCAGGTCGAAGGTGGACATGGGCGCGGCCACGTAGAACGGCACGCCGTGGGCCTTGGCCAGCAGGGCCACGGAGTAGGTGCCGATCTTGTTGGCCACGTCGCCGTTGGCCGCGATGCGGTCGGCGCCCACGATGACCTTGTCCACCAGGCCCTTGCTCATGAGCAGGCCCGTGGCGTTGTCGCAGGCCACGGTCACGTCCACGCCCGCCTTGTTCAGCTCGTAGGCCGTGAGCCGCGCGCCCTGGAGGAACGGCCGCGTCTCGTTGGCCACCACGCTCACGCGCTTGCCCTGCTCCACGGCGGCGTAGATGACGCCGACAGCCGTGCCGAAGCCGGCCGTGGCCAGGGCGCCGGCGTTGCAGTGGGTCATGATGCGGTCGCCGTCGGCGAAGAGCTCCGCGCCGTGGCGGCCCATGGCCCGGTTGATGGCCTCGTCCTCGCGCTGCATGCGCTTGGCCTCGTCGAGCCACAGGGTTTCCAGGCGGTCGAGCCCGGCGGCCTCGCCGGCCGGCCAGATGCTTTCCATGCGCGCAACGGCCCTGCGCAGGTTCACGGCCGTGGGCCGGGCCGTGCGGATCTTGTCCAGCAGCACCGCCAGTTCCGCGCGCCAGTCCGGACGGTTGCGCACCTCGCGCGCGGCCAGCAGGCAGCCGAAGGCCGCCGTGACGCCGATGGCCGGCGCGCCGCGCACGACCATGGTCTGTAGGGCATAAACGATGTCGTCCGTGGTCCGGCAGGCGAAGGTCTCCTCGCGCAGGGGCAAATATCGCTGGTCCAGGAGCAGCAGCGCGCCCTGGGCCTCGTCGTAGCGGATGTGGTCGGTCATCATGTTTCGGTGCGCTCCGTTTCGCCTGGCCTGCCGTCAGGGTGTTTCGCAATGTAGAGCATTTTGCTGGGGAATAAGTCCCCTGCTCCCCTGATCCTACGAAAGGCGGACAACCTCGCTCGGTGCGTCAGGAGAGCTTCTTGTTTATGAGCCCGCTGACGAGCTGCGGATTGGCTTGGCCCTTGGTCTTTCTCATGACCTGGCCCATGAGGAAGCCCATGAGCTTCTTCTCGCCGCCGCGGAAGCGCTCGGCCTCGGCCGGGTTGGCGGCGATGACCTCGTCCACGGCGGCCTCCAGGGCCGCGCTGTCCGAGATCTGCACCAGGCCCTTCTCCTTGCAGTAGTCCTCGGGATCGCGGGTGCCGATGGCGAAGAGGTCCGGGAATATCTGCTTGCCCGTGGTCATGCTGATGGCGCCCTCCTCCACGAGCTGGACGAGCTTGGCCATGGCCGCGGGCCGGAACATGCACTCGCCCGGCGTGAGCTTGGCCAGATTCAGCTCGCGCAGAAGCTCGGACATCATCCAGTTGGAGATCTTCTTGGGCTGGTGATAGGCGCGCACCGCGGCCTCGAAGTAGTCGGCGAAGTCCTTCTCGGCGGTCAGCACCTCGGCGTCGTACTCGGGCAGGCCGTAGTCGCGCACGAAGCGCTCGCGCCTGGCCCGGGGCAGCTCGGGAAGCTCGGAGCGCCACTCGTCCAGTTGCGTCTGCGTCAACTGGACGGGGATGAGGTCCGGGTCCGGGAAGTAGCGATAGTCGTGGGCCTCCTCCTTGGAGCGCATGGACACGGTGACGCCCTTGGCCGAGTCGAACAGGCGCGTCTCCTGGACCACCTTGTCGCCGTCGTCCAGCAGGTCCTCCTGGCGGGCGATCTCGTATTCGATGGCTTTCTGCACGAAGCGGAAGGAGTTCATGTTCTTCAGCTCCGCGCGCGTGCCCAGCTCCTTCTGGCCCACGGGCCGGATGGACACGTTGGCGTCGCAGCGGAAGGAGCCCTCCTCCATGTTGCCGTCGTTGATGCCGAGGTACATCACCACGTCGCGCAGGGACTTGAGGTACTCCACCGCCTCGTCGGACGAGCGCAGATCGGGCTCGCCCACGATCTCCAGCAGCGGCACGCCCGCGCGATTGAGATCGACGCGCGAAGGCCCGCCTTCGGGATCGTGCGTGTTCTTGCCCGCGTCCTCTTCCATATGGATGCGGGTGATGCCCACGCGCTTTTCGCCGTTCGGCGTGTCGATGACGAGGTGGCCGTGCTCGCAGATCGGCAGGTCGAACTGCGAGACCTGGTAGCCCTTCGGGAGGTCCGGGTAGAAGTAGTTCTTGCGCGCGAACACGCTCTCGCGGCGGATCTCGCAGCCCGTGCCGAGGCCGGCGCGGATCGCGAACTCGACCACGCGCTGGTTCAGCACCGGCAGCACGCCGGGCATGCCGAGGCACACCGGGCACGTCTGCGTGTTGGGCTCGGCGCCGAACGTGGTGGAGCAGCCGCAGAAGATCTTCGTGTTGGTGAGCATCTGGGCGTGGACTTCGAGCCCGATGATCACTTCCCAGTTTTCACGGGAGGCCATCTACGCCACCTCCTTCGGTGCACGCATGTGCCAATCGGTGGCGTTCTGGTAGGCGGCGCCAACGCGGAAGAGCGCCGCCTCGTCGAGCGGCTTGCCGAGGATCTGCAGTCCCACCGGCAGGCCCGCCTGCGTGAAGCCGCACGGGATGCTCATGCCCGGCAGGCCCGCGAGGTTGCACGTGATGGTGAAAATGTCGGCGAGGTACATCTGCAGCGGATCGCTCACGCGCTCGCCCAGCGCGAACGCGGGCGTGGGCGTGGTCGGCGTGACGATGGCGTCGACCTTCGTGAACGCCTCGTCGAAGTCGCGGCGGATGAGCGTGCGGA
>JAEYTO010000084.1 GCA_023433925.1 Pseudomonadota bacterium
TCCCGGTAGCGCACAAGCGCGACGCGCGTGCCGGGCATGAGATCGTGCGTGCGTGTGCGCTTGTTCTTCGTGCGGTGGAAGCGGATCAACCCGCGCTCAAGGTCGATCTGATCCCAGGTCAGATCCACGACCTCCTGCATGGACGCCCCATGCTCGATGGCCAGCAGGATGGCCACGCGCAGATACACCCTGGCCTTGGACCGCTCGTAGAATTCAAGAAGTCGTTTGATTTCATCAGGCTCAAGAAAGCGCGTGCGCCTGTGCGCGGCTGGAGTTGACACGGAATGCATTTGAACTGAAACATTCTTGGGCCTTCTTCAGGCTTCGCTCCGCCAAGACCGTCCTGATGAGGTCGCCCTGATGAGGCCGCCCCCGAAGTCCGCATTTGATTCGCGGACCGGGCTAGGCCAGGCGCTTCTCCATCTGGAAGCAGAAGATCTCCACGCCCGAGCGCACGACCTCCAGGCCGCGCACCATGAGGAAGCCCCGGCACTTGAAGAACGGCTGCGCGGCCAGGGAGACCCGCGCGGACAGGGTGCGGGCGCCCCGGCGCAGGGCTTCGGCCTCGATGGCGGCCAGGAGGACAGTGGCTACGCCCCTATGCGCGTGGAGCGGGTGCACGTAGAGCATTTCCAGCAGGTCGCTGTCCAGGGCGCCGAACCCGGCAAGCTCTCCGTCGAGCTCGGCCGCGAGCACGAACGTGGTGCGCAGGAGCCCGCGCAGGCGGGGCTCGTCCAGGCCAGCGCTCCAGGCCTCCAGGGCCTCGGGCGTGTAGAACTCCGCGCCCAGGCCGCGCACGGATTCGCGGAACAGGGCCAAGAGCGCCCCGACATCCTCGGCCACGGCGGGCCTTATGCTCACTGCATGGTCCACGGCTTTTCCTCCTGCGCCGAACGCGGTCTGAACCATGGCCGAACCGCATAGCCGGCATTGGGGCCTGACGGTCCCGGAACGTGGGCGATCGCATACGGATTTCGAGTGGGAACCGACCTGCCAACACCAGCCTCAAGCGCATCCTGAATGGCGATTTGGGCCGCGTTGATGCCCAAGTCGCCCTAATGAGTGGGACGATTCGCCTGGTCGCGAGTCATGTGCGATAGCCCTGCCTGGAACGTCTTTCCGGAAAGCAATAGGCTACTTTATTGGTATGATATCCCTTTCAAGCGGATCGCGCCAGCCCGGAACAGCGGCGCGCGTCGCGGCCTCTACCGCCGCACGCTCAATCGGCCGTCCTCCATCTCGGCGATGGTTTCGGCGATGGCGGCGTAGGAAGGCTCGTGCGTCACGAGGACAACGGCCAGGCCTTCGGCATTGAGGCCGGCCAGCAGGTCCATGACGCCCAGGCCCGTGGTCTTGTCCAGGCTGCCGGTGGGCTCGTCGGCGAAGAGCACGGACGGGCCGCTGACCAGGGCGCGGGCGATGGCCACGCGCTGCTGCTCGCCGCCCGACAGGCGGCCGGGCAGGCGCGCCTCCTTGCCGGCCAGGCCGACCCTGGCCAGACACTCCCGGCCTCTTTCCACCTGCTCGCGGCTGACGGGCCGCAGGCCGTGCATGAAGGGCAGGAGCACGTTCTCCAGGGCCGTGAGATAGGGCATGAGCTGATGCTGCTGAAAGACCATGGAGAAGTCCTTGCGGCGCAAGGCGTTGATCCGCGCTTCCGGAGCCTTGTCGATGGCCGCGCCCTTGTAGGTCAGCGAGCCCGAGTCGGGCCGCAGGAGCGTGGACAGGACGCTCAGGAGCGTGGACTTGCCCGAGCCCGAGCGGCCCACGACGGCCACGAAGCCGCCGGGCCGCACGTCAAGGCTCACATCGCGGAGCACGGGCGTCTCCACGCCCTGGGAACGGTATGATTTGCCTATGTTGCGCGCTGAAAGCACCATGTCTCTCCTTGGCTGAGGCATCCCGCGCACAAATGCGGGTTCCAAGGGCCCGCGGCCCTTGGCGGGGTCCAGGGGCAGCGCCCCTGGTGGGTGGGGTTCGGGGAGGGCAAAGCCCTTCCCGATTCTTCCGCGCGTTGCGGCCTACACGAGGCTGAAGGCCTCGCTGGGCTCGACGCGCGCGGCCTTCCAGGCCGGCAGGGCCGAGGACAGGGCCGTGAGCAGCCCGACGAGCGCCAGGGTCACGGCCAGATGCGCGGCCTCGAAGGGCAGGGCCACGGACTCGGCCACGTCCAGGGCGCGCAGGACCTCCAGGCTGGCCAGGCAGCCGGCGACGTAGCCGACGACAGAGGCCAGGGCGCCCAGCAGCAGGGCCTCGAAGCTGAAGGCCATGAAGACTCCGGCGCGGGAGAAGCCCAGGGCGCGCATGAGGCCGATCTCCTTGCCGCGCTCGCCCACGGAGGCATAGAGCGACAGGGCGATCATGACGCAGGCCGTGAGCAGGATGACCAGGCCCACGATCCAGGCCAGGGTGGACACAAAGTCGATGGAGTACATGCGCTGGCCCACGACCTGGCGCAGGGCCTTGATGTCCACGCCAGGCAAGGCCTGGCGCAGCTCGGCCACGATGTCGTCGATGGGGCAGCCGGCGCACAGGGCCGCGATCTCCACGAGGTTGACCTTGCCGGTCAGGCCGGTGGCGTCCTGGAGCGCGGCGAGGTCGGCGAAGAGCACCTCGTCGTCCTCCGAGCCCGTGGGCGCGAGCACGCCGGCCACGTCGAAGGCGCGGCCCGCGATGTCCACCTCGTCGCCGGGCGCGAGGTCCAGCCGCTCGGCGGCGCGGCTGCCCGCCAATACCTCATGTTCGGCCTTGGGAAAGCGGTGCGGGGTCTGCCAGTGGGCCTTGAGGGACAGCTCGTCGCGCATGCTCACGCCGATGGCGCCCACGGCCTGGCCGTCCACGCGGGCCAGGGCCACGAGCTTGGGCGAGACCGCGCTCAGCCGGTCGTGCATGTGGATGGAGCGGATGCGGCGCAGGGTCTCGGCCTCGTCCAGGTGGCGCACGTCATAGGACAGGCTGCCGAGCTGCACGCCGCCGTAGCCGAGGGCCAGGGTGTCGGCCGCGGGGAAGGCCACGATGTTCGCGCCGTAGCGCGCGAGCTTGCGCTCGAAGCTCTCGCCCACGGCCTCGGCCACGTAGTGCAGGGCCACCACGGCCGAGACGCCCACGGAGAACACGGCCACCAGGAGCAGGGTGCGCAGGGGCTTGCGCCGCGTGTTGCGCAGGGGAATGGTCAGCAGGTTCATGCCGGCCTCTAGAAGAAACGCAGGCCGGCGCGCAGGTCCTCGGCGCGCAGGACGACCGTGCCGTCCACCACGTTGCGCGCGAGCGGCGCGGGGTTGCAGCCTCCGCTGACCTCGTTGATGCGCGAGGCGTGGAAGCGCATGCCGCAGTTGTTGCAGATCATGTACTCGCCATCCTGGGAATAGCCCTTCTTTTCGGGAAAGCACACGTCGCAGGCGTCGAAGGCCGCGCGGGTCACGCCGTCGGGCGTCTGGACCAGGAAGAAGCGCACGGTCTTGCCGTCGATGTCCACGCTGTAGTGGCGGGCCTTGCCGCCCGCGAGATCGGAGAGCGGCACGCTGAACGCGCCGTCGGTCGCGCTCAAGGTCCGCGGGCCCGAGGAGCAGGCGGCCAGCAGGAGCACCGCCAGGATCGGGATGAGCATGCGCATGGCTGGATTCCTTGGGCATCTGATGTGGCTTTGAATCACCGGCCGATTCTCTACCAAATTGGTCTGAAAAGGGGAAGCGTCAAGGGCGTGCGCGTGGAGTGTTGGCGGTAATCCGGGGAGGCGCGACCGGAAGGGCCGGGCATGCGGCCGTGGGGCAACGCGAAGGATTGGAGGCCGGGTCCCTGGAGGGTCGCATCCGAACAGGAACGCCTGTTCTGACGGGAGGCGCGTCTTCCGGAACGTGCCGCGTCCAGGGCTTGGCAGCCTGCGAAAGACGGGCCGCATGGCTCGGGGTGGCCCGCCGGATGCGCACAGGCACGCGGCATCCGCACGCAATGCTTGGCCTTTGCTCAGGCATGCGCAGTTGAAAAGGCGGGGCGGCTTTTCAACAATCCGTCACGACGCAATGGTCTTGGCCATCTCCAGGCAGGGCAGATCCAGGTCCAGCGGGATCTGCGGCGAGGCTTCGCGCACGACCTGATAGCCGCGCGCCTGATAGAACGGCTTGGCCTTGGGCGAGGCGTTCAGGCGCAGGAGGCGCACGCCGCGCCGGCGGGCCTCCTCCTCCAGCCTGGCCAGCAGGGCCGAGCCCAGGCCGCTCCCGGCATGCGCCGGATGCACGCAGACCACGCGCACCAGGTCGCCGGCGAGCACGGCGAAACCCACGAGCTCCTTGCGGACCAGGGCCACGAAGCCGGCAACGCCCTGAATCATTTCCTGGCGCACGGCCTCGGGCGAGCAGGCTCCGCTCCAGGCGCTGACGACCTCGGGCGGGCAGCCCTCTGGCAGGCGGCGCACGGCCGCGTTCTGCACGCGGCAGATGGCCTTGGCGTCCTGGGGCCGAGCCGCCCTGATGACGATGCCGTCTTGCTCCGTGTGGTACATGCTCTCACCCGCCTGTTCGATTCATGGGCGCGTTTTTGCCGGTCACGAATCCGGCTCGGCATATCCTGTTTCCTGTTTCGCATATTTTGTTGCATATTCCAGGCCACATGGAGCGAATACCTGTCCGGCCCGAGCGTTCGGCCAACGCCGCGCAGCCGATCGCGGTTCATGGGCAAGAGGTTACGCGCGCATCTCCTTGTAGGTATTGATGAGTCCGTTGGTCGAGCTGTCATGGCCCGTCACGGGTTCCTCGCTCTTGAGCTCCGGCAGGATGGCGTTGGCCAGCTGCTTGCCCAGCTCCACGCCCCACTGATCGTAGGAATTGACGCGCCAGATGCTCCCCTGGACGAAGATCTTGTGCTCGTAGAGCGCGATGAGCGCGCCCAGGGTCTCGGGGGTCAGCTCGCGGTAGAGGATGGAGTTGGACGGCCGGTTGCCGGGAAAGACGCGATGCGGCAGGAGCCGCTCGATGTCCTCGGGCTTCCTGCCGGCGGCCTCCATCTCGGCGCGGACCTCCCGCGCCGTCTTGCCCTTCATGAGCGCCTCGGTCTGGGCGAAGAAGTTGGACAGGAGCTTCTCATGGTGGTCGCCCATGGGGTTGAGCGGCCGGGCCGGGGCCAGGAAGTCGCAGGGCACGAGCTTCGTGCCCTGATGGATGAGCTGGTAGAAGGCGTGCTGGCCGTTGGTGCCGGGCTCGCCCCAGACGATGGGCCCGGTCTGGTAGTCCACCGGCTCTCCGTCCAGGGTCACGCGCTTGCCGTTGGACTCCATGTCGCCCTGCTGGAGGTAGGCCGGGAAGCGCGCCAGGTACTGGTCGTAGGGCAGGATGGCCAGGCTCTCGGCCCCGAAGAAGTCGGCGTACCAGATGCCCACGAGGGCCAGGATGACCGGCATGTTGCGCTCAAGGCTTGCCGTGCGGAAATGCTCGTCCATGGCCTGCGCGCCGGCCAGCAGCCGCTCGAAGTTGCCGAAACCCACGGCCAGGGCGATGGGCAGGCCGATGGCCGACCAGAGGGAGTAGCGGCCGCCCACCCAGTCCCAGAACTCGAACATGTTGGCCGGGTCGATGCCGAAGGCGCGCACGGCCTGCTCGTTGGTGGACAGGGCCACGAAATGCCGGGCCACGGCCTGCTCGCCGCCGGCCCGCTCCAGGAGCCAGCGCTTGGCCGAGTGCGCGTTGGTCAGGGTCTCCTGGGTGGTGAAGGTCTTGGAGGCCACTATGAACAGGGTCGTCTCCGGGTCCAGGCCCTTGAGCGTCTCGGCCAGGTGCGTGCCGTCCACGTTGGACACGAAGTGCGCGCGGATGCCGGGCACGGCGTAGTGGCCAAGGGCCTGGGTGGCCATGAGCGGGCCCAGGTCCGATCCGCCGATGCCGATGTTGACCACGTCGGTGATGCGCCTGCCGGTCCAGCCCGTCCACTGGCCCGAGTGCACGCTGCCGCAGAAGCGCTCCATCTGGTCGAGCACCCGGCGCACGTCGGGCATGACGTCCCGGCCGTCCACGGCCATGGGCCGGCCGCTCCGGTTGCGCAAGGCCACGTGGAGCACGGCGCGCCCCTCGGTGACGTTGATCCTGTCGCCCGCGAACATGGCCTCGCGGCGCTCCTCGACGCCCTGCTGTCTTGCCAGATCCAGGAGCAGGCCCATGGTGCGCTCGGTGAGGATGTTCTTGGAGTAGTCGAGCAGGATGTCGCCGACACGCAGGGAGAATCTGTCGAATCTTCCAGGATCGCCGGAGAAAAGCTCGCGCATGTGCGTGCCGGACATCTCCAGGTGGTGCTCCCGCAGTGCGGTCCAGGCGGGTGACTGGCTCAGTCGGGTCATGGGCGCTCCTTGCCGGCCGGGGAGCCGGCCGCGTTGTCGTCGTGCGGATCAGGTCTGTCACATGCTAGTGGATGATCCGGCGAAAGAAGTCAACGGCGGCAGCGGGTTGGACAGCCGAGCACTCGCGGGCCGAGGCCGGCCCGGCTTCCCCAGGCCGGCGATCGAGCAGGAAAAAAAACGGGTTCCAAGGGCCGCTTTATCAAGAACGGACCTCGGCGGGTGGGAGGTGGGGAGGGCAAAGCCCTCCCTGCATTCTCTCGTGTTTCAGCCCTCGGCCTTGCCCGAGGCCCTGCGCTGGAGCGTCCTGGCCGTCTCCGTGCGCAGGATGGGCGAGTCGGCGGGCACACCCGGTTCGCCCGCGCCGGCCTGGGCCGCGGCGCTGCTGTCCTCGGTCACGTTCTGGGGCTCCCGGCCGAACTCGAAGATGGAGAACATGCGCACGAACAACCAGGGCAGCTTGTCCGGGTCCCCGCCGCCGTCGGCGGCCTCCTTGGCGAGGCTGTAGGCCAGGTCGAAGCTCGCCGGGCGGCCTTCCTCGGAGCCGGCGACGATCTGGCGGATGCGTTGCAGGACGATTTCGTTCATGGCGTCTCCATGAGGTTGGGGGTTTCCCCAAACCTATACACAAGGAGACGGCCGGATGAAAGCGGTGATCCGGCGCGAGCCTGAGCGGCATCTGCCCGGCGGGCGGCTGGCCGCGTTCCGGCCCATGGCGGAAGCCGCCCGCTCCGGCATCCCCGAGCGGGCGGCTTTATTTGGCGAGTATCGATTTATCCTACCAGCGCGGCTGGCGCGGGCGGTATTCGCGGCTGTCGCCGTAGCCCTGGCTCTCGCGCGGCGCGCGGGGCTCGCGCGGCTTGGCCTCGTTGACCTTGAGGACGCGGCCGGACATGCGGTAGCCGTCCAGGGCCCGGACGATGCCCTCCACGTCGCCCCCTTCGACCTCCACGAAGCCGAATCCGCGCGGGCGGCCCGTCTCGCGGTCCGTGATGAGGTTGACCTTGGTCACGGCGCCGAATTGCGCGAACATGGTTCGCAGGTCCTCCTCGGTGGCGGAAAAGGGCAGATTGCCGACGTACAGCGACTTAGCCATGCATTGAGACTCCTTGCTCTTGAATGTTGCTCATTGATTCCGGAAACGAGGAGGGTGATGAAACCGTGGGGAAAAAGGCCCTGTCGAGGCTTCTGCCCCATCGACACCGCGTTGCCGTGAACCGGGGCGTCCGCGCCGGGCGGAGAACGGTCCCCTCATGGTAAGGCACGCTACGGGCCGCGTGTGGCGGGGTCAAGAAGAATCGGACCGGGGAAGTTTAAGGCTGGGCCGTGCCCAGGGCATCGGCCGCGCGGCTGGAGAAGCGGGCCAGCACGCGGTCCAGGGTCTCGAAGTTCACGGGCTTTGGCAGGTAGTCGTCCATGCCGCTTTCCAGCAGCCGTTCGCGGTCGCCGGCAAGGGCGTAGGCCGTCAGCGCCACCACCGGAATGCGCGGGTCGCCCGCTTCGCCGGCGCGGATGCGGCGCACGGTCTCCTCGCCATCCATCTCGGGCATGCGCACGTCCATGAGCACCAGGTCGTAGGCGTCCTCTGTGAGCCTGCGCAGGACCTCCAGGCCCGTGCAGGCCAGCACGGCCTTGTGGCCCTTGGACTCCAGAAGGTCCATGAGCACGATCTGGTTGATCTTGTTGTCCTCGGCCAGGAGGATGCGCAGGGGCCTGGCGACCGCGACATCGAGGTGGCGCGTATCGGTCCGAGGCTCCGCCTCGCGGTCGGCAGGTGCGAAACGGGCCGTGAAGTGGAAGGTGCTCCCGCTCCCGGGGACGCTCTCGGCCCAGACCGCGCCGCCCATCATCTCGGCCAGGCGTCTGGAGATGGCTAGCCCAAGCCCGGTCCCGCCGGCATCGGAATGGCTTTCCGCGGTCGTGGTGTAGAAGTTCTCGAAGATGGTTTCCATCTTTTCGGGCGGGATGCCGATGCCCGTGTCCCGGATCTGCACGTGCAGCAGGATGCCGTCCGGACCCTGGGTCATGTCCAGGCCTTCCAGATCCACGAGCACGGACACGCCGCCCTGGGCCGTGAACTTGACCGCGTTTCCCGCGAGGTTCGTCATGATCTGCCGCAGCCGCATGGGGTCTCCTCTCAGCCGCTCGGGCACGCGCGGGTGCACATCAAGGGTGAAGGACAGATCCTTCTGCCGGGCGCTCATGGCCAGCGGCCGCGCCGAGGCCTCAAGCTCGTCGCGCAGGGAGAACTCGCGCAGCGAGAGGCTGGCCTTGCCCGACTCGACCCGGGACAGGTCCAGGATGTCGTTGATGATGTCCAGGAGCGAGTGAGCGGATTGCCTGAGCAGCTCCAGGTACTGGCGGACGGCCTTGCGCGGCTCCTTGGCCAGGGCCAGCTCGGTCATGCCCAGGATGCCGTTGAGCGGCGTGCGGATCTCGTGGCTCATGTTGGCCAGGAAGAGGCTCTTGGCATGGTTGGCGCTCTCGGCGGCCGTCTTGGCCAGGTGCAGCTCCTTGAGCAGGCTTTCGCGCTGCTTCTCGGCTTCGAGCTGGGCGCTTATGTCGCACAGGATGATCACGACCCCGTGCCGCGCGCCGTCGGCGGAGCGGATGGGCGCGGCGCTGAGCAGAAGAAAGCGGTCCATGCCGCCGGCATTGAAGATGATGCGCTCGCCCGCGACCGTCTCGCCGCGCAAGGCGCGCATGGACGGCAGGTTCTCCACGGCCATGGGCGTTCCATCGGCATGCCTCGGACGCACAATGCGCGCGCGCTCGGTGGCGGACATGGCGCACTCGGCCGGCCCGATGCACAGCATGCGTGCGGCGGCGGGATTGATGCGCAGGATATTGTGCTGCTGGTCGTAGATCACCACGCCGTCGGCGATGGACTCGATGACCGCCTCGATTTCCCTGGTCCCGAGCGAGGACTCCCCGAGCATCTCCAGGCGTCCCAGCGCAAGGGAGGCCATGTCGGCCAGATGGGCCAGCATGGCCTCGTCCTCGGGGCTGAACTCGCCGCCGAGCTTGTCCATGGCCATGATGAGCCCGCATGGCGAGCCGTCGCGGGAGATCAGCCTCGCGCCAAGGAGCCCGTGCAGGGGCGGATGGCCCGAAGGCAGGCCTTGCCAGCCGGACTGCGCCCGCATCCGCGCATCCGTCAGGCGCAGGGTCCCGCTCGCGCCCATAAGCTCCAGGCACACGCCTCCCCGCGAGGCGGCGAGCATCTCGCCCATGGGGCAGGACGGTCTTCCCTCGGCGCGCGCAGTCGCGCCCACCCGGAATTTCCCATCGGCGTATCCGTGCCCGGCTGTGACGATTCCCGCGCCGACAAGCTCCAGGGCCGCCCGGCTCACGCAATCCAGGATGCCGGCCAAGGACTGCTGGGCCGATATTTCCCGCGAGGCCCTAGAAAGAGTCCGGATCCCTTCCGCGTCGAGCCCGGCCTGCGCACGCCGGCCTTTGCGGCGCTCCTGCTCCAGGGCGCGCTCCAGCTCGTCCATGCGACGGCGCATATCCGCGTTCTCGCGAGCGAGGATGGCGTGGGAAGAATCTCGCAGACTCATGAGCGACACCCGGTTTGTATTCAAGTGAAATTGTATATTCTTATGTTCCAGGGGGAATTGCAACTCGTATTGCCTGTATGGCGACACATCGCGGCATCAGGCCAGCCGATGGTTGTTGTCGCGTGCTCGTCATGGGACCGTGGCGATTTTGCAATTGAGACGCTATAACGGCTTGCAATCAAGCTGAGAAATCACTTCCAATGCTCTTAAGCGTCGGGGGTGCAGGAGAATCATTCCCCTGCCGGGAGAGAGTTTGCTTTTGAAAATGCTCCGCAAGCCATGTGGCGGCATGGCTTGCCGCCGCGCAGGCGTGGGCGAGATTCACTTGCGCCGTCAACGCCGGAGCGAGCGTCTCAAGGGCAAACTGTTCTAGAACTCGATATGCCGGGCGAGGGGCATGCGCCAGCCCGTGCCGAAGGCCCGGCGGGTGATGCGCAGGCCGGGCGGGGCCTGGCGGCGCTTGAACTCGGCCGTCGCGACCATGCGCAGCACGCGGCGCGCGGTGGGCTCGTCGAAGCCCTCGGCCACGATCTCCTCCAGGGAGCGGCGCCCCTCGATGTGCAGGGCCAGGATGGCGTCGAGCACGTCGTAGGGCGGCAGGCTGTCCTGGTCGGTCTGGTTGGGCCTAAGCTCGGCCGAAGGCGGCTTGGTCAGCACGGCCTCGGGGATGACCGGCGCGGACGAGCTCGCGTTGAGCCAGCGGGCCATGGCGTGGACCAGGGTCTTGGGCGCGTCGGAGATGACCGCCAGGCCGCCGGACATGTCGCCGTAGATGGTGCAGTAGCCCACGGCCAGCTCGCTCTTGTTGCCCGTGGTCAGGAGCATGGAGCCGAACTTGTTGGACAGGGCCATGAGCAGGTTGCCGCGGATGCGCGACTGGATGTTCTCCTCGGTCACGTCGGCGGGCAGGCCGCGAAAGGGCGCTTCCAGGGTCCAGGCAAAGGCCGACATGATCGGCTCGATGGGCAGGGTCATGGTGCGCAGGCCCAGGTTGCGCGCCAGGGCCAGGGAATCGTCGATGCTGCCCCGGCTCGAATAGGGCGAGGGCATGAGCACGCCCAGCACGTTGTCCGGCCCCAGGGCCCGCACGGCCACCACGGCCGTGAGCGCGGAGTCGATGCCGCCCGACAGGCCCAGGAGCACGGAGCTGAAGCCGCACTTGCGCACGTAGTCGCGGGTGCCCGTGACCAGGGCCTCGAAGGCCTCGGCCGGGCCCTCCGGGCTGGGCGACACGGGGCTGGAGCCGGCGGGCGCGGCCATGTCCACCACGGCCACGTCCTCGGCGAAGGAAGCCAGCCTGGCCAGGATGCGGCCCTGGGCGTCGAAGGCCGTGCTGCGGCCGTCGAAGAGCAGGTCGTCGTTGCCGCCGGCCTGGTTCACATAGGCCAGCGGGGTCGCGTACTTGCGGGCGATGGAGGCGAGCATGCGCTCGCGCTCGGGCTGCTTGCCCATGTGGAACGGCGAGGCCGAGAGGTTGACGATGAGGTCGGGCCTGGCCTCGGCCAGGGACTCCAGCGGATCAAGGGCGTAGCTGGGCCTGGGCCAGAAGTCCTTGTCGTTCCAGATGTCCTCGCACACGGTCACGCCGATGCACGCGCCGTCGAGCGTGAGGAGCTTGGAGTCCTGGGAGGGCTCGAAGTAGCGCGACTCGTCGAACACGTCGTAGGTCGGCAGGAGCGTCTTGCGGAAGGCGCGCTCGACAACGCCGTCGCGCAGGAGCGCCGCCGAGTTGAACAGGGGCTTGCCGCACGCGGCCGGGTTGAGCTCCGCCGTGCCCACGAGCACGGGCGCCTGTGCCGCGAGCCTCCGGGCCAAGGCTTCCAGGGCCTCGGCCGCGCGCCTGGCGAAGGACTCGAACAGGAGCAGATCCCTGGGCGGATAGCCGGTCAGGACCATCTCCGAGGTCAGGCACAGCCGCGCTCCCAGGGCCGTGGCCTTGCGCACGGCGGCCTCGATGCGCGCGGCGTTGCCCTCGATGTCGCCCACCATGGGATTGAGCTGGATGAGCCCGAGTCGCATGGCCGGCACCATAGATCAAGGGCCTTGCGCGCGCAACGCCGCCTCGCGCCGGGCCGGCCGGGCGCTCGCTTGCCGCCCGACAGCGCGGCGTGTAGTGTCAGAATATATTTCCGCCTCCGGAAAAGGCAAACCGCCCCGGCATAAGGTCGCGCGGGCGACTCCCGAGGGATTCGAGCATGGCCAGGCAAACCCGCTATGTCGTCTTCAGCCTGGACGGCAACCGCTTCGCCGTCCCGCTGCACAGCGTGCGCAACGCCGAGCGCGCCGCATGGGTCACGCCCCTGCCGGGCGCGCCCGAGGTCGTCCTCGGCGTCGTGGACATCGGCGGGAGCATGGCCCCGGTGGTGGACCTGCGCCGCCGCTTCGGCCTGCCGACGCGGGAGCCGCGCGTCTCGGACCACTTTCTCGTCGTGCGCGCGGCGGGCCGTACCATGGCCCTGCTCGTGGACGAGGTGCACGGCGTGAGCATGGCCGCCGCCTCGCGCATCACCTTGGCGGGCGAGATCTGGCCCGGCTTGGGCTATGCGGACGGCGTGGCCCGGCTGGACGGCGAGATCGTGCTCATCCACGACCTGGCCAGGCTGCTCTCCCTGGACGAGGAGCAGGCCCTGGCCGAGGCCGAGCGCAACAGCCGGAGCCGCCTTGGGGCCATGGGCGGCTAGACTCATGACGGCATTGCGCCCGGAAATTCTGGAGCAGCTCAGCGGCTTCATCGACCGGCGGCTCGGCCTGCACTTTCCCGAGAGCCGCCACAGGGAGCTGCTGCGCGGACTGGCCCGGGCCGCGACGGAGCTTGGCATGAGCGGTCCCGAGGAGCTTGCGCGGCTGATCCTCTCGGGTCATGCGGACCAGAGGCTGCTGGACGTCCTGGCCGGGAATCTGGTCATCGGCGAGACCTATTTCTTCCGCGACAAGCGGTTGCTGGAGCTCCTGCGCCAGGAGGTCCTGCCGGACCTGCTGCGCAAGGCGCGCGTCCAGGGCCGGGGGCTGCGCATCTGGAGCGCGGGCTGCTGCTCGGGCGAGGAGCCCTACACTCTGGCCATGATCGTCAAGGAGCTTTCGCCGGACGGCCAGCCGCCCGTGACCATCCTGGCCACGGACCTCAACCCGCGCTTCCTGGACAAGGCCCGCAGGGGCATCTACCGCGAGTGGTCCTTCCGCGAGACTCCGGAGCGCGCCCGCCAAGCCTGGTTCCGCCCCCTGCCCGACGGCGCGTGGGAGCTGAGCCCGGAGATCCGCGCCATGGTCAGCCTGGCCAGCCTCAACCTGGCCGCGGACCCCTATCCCGCGATGGAGAACCGCACCAATGGCCAGGACCTCATTCTCTGCCGCAACGTGCTCATGTACTTCTCGCCACGGCTCGGCCTGCGGGTCGTGAGCAAGCTCCACCGCTGCCTGGTCGAAGACGGTTTGCTCGTGGTCGGACCGAGCGAGGGCGCCCTGGTGACCCGTAGCGGCCTGTTCGGGGTGAGCCTGGGCGAGCGCGGCATCCTCTACCGTCGCGTGCCTTGTCCGCCCGATGCGCCGGCGGCCGCCGGGATGCCCGCGCCCGCGCCCGAGCCGTGGCGCCTGTCGGAACCCCCGGACACGCGCCCTTCCTCGGAGCCCGAAGCGCCCGGGCTCCTTGACAAACACGCGCGGGAAGGGGCAATCCCCATGGAACAAGCCCTGCATGACGCGCGCGCCGCCTTCGAGCGCGGCTGCTACCCCGAGGCCGGCGCGCGCCTGGCGGCAGTGGACCGCGCGCGCTTGTCCAAGCCCCAGCGCGGGCTGCTGGCTCACCTCACGGCTAGGCTGCTGGCCGGCTCCGGGGATCTGGGCAACGCCGAGAAGGCCTGCCGCGAGGCCGTCGCCGAGGACAAGATGCACGCCGGGCACCACTACCTCCTGGCGGTGATCCTCCAGGAGATGCGCCGGCTGGAGGAGGCCGTGGAGGCCTTCAGGAAGGCCCTTTATCTGGATCAGGACTTCATCCTGGCCCACTTCTCCCTGGGCATGCTCCTGGGGGAGCTGGGCAGGGAGGAAGAGAGCCGGCGCGGTTTCGAGAACGCGCTGGCCGGGCTCGCCAAGCTCGATCGGGGCAAGGTGGTGCCCGAATCCGAGGGGCTTACCGCGGGCCGGCTCACGGAAATCATCCAGGCCATGACCGGGTGCTAGATGAGCGCAACGCCCAAGGGCCGCGAGGCCATCCTCAAAGAACGGGCCAGACGGCTGGCCGAGCGCGGCATGGCGCGGCCAAGCGCCGAGGCCGAAGGCGGACGCGACTGGCTCCTGTTCGGCCGAGGCGGTCGGGTTTTCGGCCTGGAGACCGGATACGTGGCCGAGGCGCAGCTCCTGGGCGAGCTTCTGCCCATTCCCTGCACGCCGTCATTCATCCTGGGCGTGGCGACCGTGCGCGGCCGCGTCGTGGCCGTCACGGATCTGCCCCTGTTCCTGGGCTTGGAAGCCGGCCCGGCCACGGATGCGCCGGCCATGATCATCCTGCGGGGAGACAAGCTGGAGACGGCCCTGCTGGCCGACGCCGTCCTTGGGGTCGAGAGCCTGCCGGCCGGTCAGGTCCTCCCCGCGCCGACCAACCTGCCGCCTTCGCTCGCCGCCCTGTGCCGAGGGGTGACCGCGCGGGGCTGGCTGCTGCTCGATGCGCGGGCCCTGCTCGACGATCCCGGCCTCGCCGTCGAGGAGCGTGTTTAGCAGCCTGTTGAAAACAGGCTGCGCGGGCCAGGGTGGCCCGCCGGATGCGCACGGGCGCGCGGCATCCGAGAGCAAGGCCTGAGCTTTGCTCAAGCATGGCGGAGTTGAAAGGCCAGGACGGCTTTTTTCAACCATCTGTCAGGGCAGTCCGCCGCATGATTGAGCCTTGCCCGGGAGGCCAAGTCTTGCATGCGCACCGCGGGTTTGAAGGGGTCCGGACAGACATCTTCGACCGTGACGTCTGAACGACCCGGCGGCTTTGCCGCCATTTCCGAGCGACCGGGCCGAACGGCCCCGAGGAGCCTGGCATGTCCTGGAACGATCTGAGCCTCGGACGCAAGCTTGCCGTCGGCTTTGGCGCCGTGCTCGCCCTTCTCCTGGCCATCACCGTCATCAGCTACCAGGGGCAGCGGCACACCATGGCCGACGCCCTGCGGTCCGAGCGCCATGCAAGCCTCGTCACGGAGCTGAAGGAGAAGACGGTCAACCACCTGGAATGGGCTTTGGGTGTCAGCCAAGGTCTCCTGACCCAGGACATGAGCGCCGTGGACGTGCACATCGACCCCAGGAAATGTCGTTTCGGCCTGTGGTATTACGGCCAAGGCCGCCAGGACTTGGAGGCGCTGGCTCCGAGCGCGTCGCCGGCCTTCAAGGCCTTGGAGGAGCCGCACACCCGCTTCCACAAATCCGTGCAAGGCATCCTGGACCTCTACCGACGGGCCGGCCCGGACCATGTCCAGCGCGCCAGGGAAATCTTCACTTCCGAGACATTGCCCAGCCTGGAGCGCTTCCGGGCGCTGCTTCGCGAGTTGGAGGCCGAAATCATGCGTCTGTCCGCCGACGCCTCCGAGTCCTCGGCCGCCCACTCCAAGCTCAACCTGGCCGTGGTGGCCGGAACCGGGGCCACGGCGGTCCTGCTGGGCCTGCTCCTGGCCATGGCCATCGCCCGCTCGATCACAGGTCCCTTGCGGCAGGTCGTCACCGCGGCCGACAGGATCGCCGGAGGCGACCTGGATCAGGCCCTGCCGCTCACGGCGCGCAAGGACGAGCTCGGCTCCCTGCAAAACGCCTTCGCGCGCATGAGCGGCTCGCTCCTGGACGTGGCCAGGAGCATGGAGCGCATCGCGCGGGGCGAACTGACCCTGGAGGTGCAGCCCCAGTCGGAGCGCGACCTCATGGGCAAGGCCCTCAAGTCCATGACCGCCAACCTCCAGGAACTGGCGCGCAAGACCCGCGAAACCGTCACCGTGCTCGCCTCCAGCGTGAGCCAGATCTCCGCCTCGGCCTCCCAGCTTTCGGCATCCTCGGCCGAGACGGCCACGGCCGTGAGCCAGACCACGGCCACCGTGGCCGAGGTCCGGCAGACCGCCCAGCTCACCAGCGAGAAGGCCAACTTCGTGGCCGAGAGCGCGCGGCGGGCCGCGGAAACCGCCCGCATGGGCGCCGGCGCCAGCGAGGAAGCCATGGAAGGCATGCGCCTCATCACCGAGAAAATGGATTTCATAGCCCAGAACATCGTCAAGCTCTCGGAAAAGAGCCAGGACATCGGCGAGATCATCGGCGCCGTGCGCGGCCTGGCCGACCAGTCCAACATCCTGGCCGTCAACGCCTCCATCGAGGCCTCCCGCGCCGGCGAGGAGGGCAAGGGCTTCGTCGTGGTGGCCGCGGAGATCCGCAGCCTGGCCGAGCAGTCCAAGGAGGCCATCCGGCAGATTCGCGCCGGGCTCGAGGACATTCAGAAGGCCACGACCTCCTCGGTCATGGCCACGGAGGAGGGCGGCAAGGCCGTGATGACCGGCCGCGACAAGGCCGCGGCCTCCCGCGAGGCCATCCTGGCCATGGCCGGAAGCGTCCAGGCGGCCAGCGAGGCCGCGGTGCAGATCGCGGCCTCGAGCAAGGAGGAGCTGGTGGGCATGGACCAGGTCGGCACGGCCATGGACAGCATCCGCCAGGCCAGCACCCAGAACCTGGAGAGCGCCAGTCAGCTGGAGGAGTCGGTCAAGGGCCTGTCGGACTTGTCCGCGGACTTGCTCAAGCTCGCGGAGCGCTACAAGGTGTAGCCATGGGCGAAGCGGCCTTTTTGCGCAAGTTGCGCCAAGCCTTCGCGGGCGAGGCCCGGGAGCGGCTCGCGGCCATGGAGGCGGCGCTCATGGGTCTGGAGGCCTCGCCCGGCCCGCGCGGGAACGAGGCCGCCCTGATCGAGGCTTTCTACCGCGACGTGCACAGCCTCAAGGGCGCATCGCGCACCGTGGACGCCCTGGCCCTGGAGACCGTGTGCCAGCCCCTGGAGAGCGTTCTGGGCGCGCTCAAGGCAGGGCGAATCGCGGCCTCGCCCCGACTCATGGACCTCCTGCACGGGAGTCTGAAGGCGGTGGGCGACATGCTGTCCCGCTTCGACCCCGAAGCAGGCGGGCAGTCCCTTCCGCGAGCCGACGACCCGTTCCTGCTCGGGCTCGCCGCGGACCTGACCGCCGCGGCCGAGGGCCGCGAGACTTCCGCCGAGCCGCCCACCGCGCCTGCTTCGCCGGCGTCGCCCGCCGCAAGCAAGGCCAGGCCGGAGCAGGTCCCGCCGGTCGCGGCGACCTCCGGCCCGGCCAAGACCGCCGAGATGCTGCGCCTGCCCTCCGAGCGCCTGGAGCGCCTCATGCGCGACTGCGAGGAGTTCCTGCCCGAGAAGCAGGCCCTGGCCGAGCTGACCGAGGAGGCCGCCCGACTCAGGGAAGGCCTGCGCCTCCTGCGGCGTCACATGGATCTGCTGATCGCGGCCGTGTCCCAGGGCCGCCCGGGCGAGGCGCCCGGCCAAGCGGACGGGGAACTTTCGCCCCTGCTGGAGCGTTGCGCGGGCCTGGGCGCGGACTTGAGCGCGGCCGCCAGGGCGCACGCCATGAGCCTGGCGGCGCGGCAGCGCGGAATGTCCGCCAAGATCGACGAGCTCCTGGGCGACCTGAAGCAAGCCTTGACCGTGCCTTTCTCGCGCCTGTTCGAGCGCTTCCCCAAGATGGTCCGCGACCTGTCCCGCGATCTGGGCAAGGAGGCCGAGCTCGTGCTCGAAAGCGAGGACCTGGAGGTGGACCGGCGCATCCTGGACCATTTACACGATCCGTTCCTGCACCTGCTGCGCAACGCCGTGGACCACGGGCTGGAGCCGCCCGCCGAGCGCAGGCTCCAGGGCAAGCCCGAGCGCGGCCGCATCGGCGTGCGCGTGCGCCTCCTGGAGCAGGACCGCATCGAGGTCGTTATCTCGGACGACGGCCGGGGCATCGACCAGGCGGCGGTGCTTGGCGCGGCGAGGTCCGCGGGCCTGATCGATCCCGGACAGGCCGGCGGCCTGGGACAGGAGGCTGCTCTGGATCTGATCTTCCGCTCGGGCATGAGCACGAGCCTGGAGGTGACCGAGTTCTCGGGCCGGGGACTGGGCCTGCCCATCGTGCGCGAGCACGTGGAGCGGCTGGGCGGGACCCTGCGCCTGGAGAGCAGGCCGGGCCAGGGAGCCGCGTTCCACCTGTCCCTGCCGCTGTCGCTCAGCTCCTTCCCGGCCCTGGCCGTGCTGGCCGGTGGCCGGACCTTCATGCTGGCCAAGTCCAGCATCGAGCGCGTCCTCCTGCTGGACCCCGAGGACATTCTGCGTTTCGAGGGCCGCGACGCCGTGACCCACCTGGGCTCGCCCCTGACCGTGCTCGACCTGGCGGACATCCTGGAGCTGCCCGCCTCGCCGGCCGCGCGGGAGGATGTCCAAGGCAGGGACGCGCACGTGCTCGTGGCCGTCTCGGGCCACAGGCGGCTGGTCCTGCGCGTGGACGCCCTGCTCGGCGAGCGGGAGATCATGGTCAAGCCCCTGGGCGGCCAGCTCAGGCGCGTGCGCAACGTGGCCGGGGTCACCGTGCTCGGCGACGGCCGCCTGGCGCCCATCCTGCACGTGCCGGACCTGATCGCCTCGGGCCTGGACGCCAAGCGGTCCGGGCCTGGAGCCCGGCCGGCCCCGGCTGAGCCTCCCAGGCCAAGGAGCGTGCTCGTGGTCGAGGACTCGGTGACTTCGCGCATGCTCCTCAAGGGCATTCTCGAATCCGCGGGCTTTCGCGTGGCCACGGCCGTGGACGGGGTGGAGGCGCTCACCAGGCTGCGCGAGGCGCGGCCCGACCTGGTCGTCTCGGACGTGCAGATGCCGCGCATGGACGGGCTGGACCTGACCAGGCGCATCCGCGAGGACAAGGCCCTGGCCGGGCTGCCCGTGGTTCTGGTGACCTCCCTGGATTCCCCGCTCGACCGCGAGCGCGGCGTCGACGCGGGCGCGAGCGCCTACATTGTCAAGAGCAGCTTCGACCACGGCAACCTGCTGGAGACCGTGCGCCGGCTCATCTGAGCCGGCGTGCCCGGAACAAGGCGGCATGTCAGACAACCAAGCCACCACGCGCCGACCCTCGGGAGGCGCCATGATCCGGGTCCTCATCGTGGACGACTCGCCATCGGTGCGCGAGTTCCTGCGCCACATCCTGGAGGATGCCGGCGGCTTCGAGATCGCCGGCGAGGCGGTTGACGGCGCCCAGGGCGTGGAGCTGGCCGCCGCCCTGCGGCCGGACATCATCACCATGGACATCAGCATGCCCGTGCTGGACGGCTTCGCGGCCACGCGAGCCATCATGGAGACCGAGCCGACGCCCATCGTCATAGTCAGCGGCATATGGGCTCCCGAGGAGGTCGCCAAGACCTTCGACGCCCTGGAAGCCGGGGCCCTGGCCATCCTGGAGAAGCCCCGCTTCGGCGGCCCGGCCTTCGAGCGCCAGAAGGAGCAGATCGTCTCGACCCTCAGGCTCATGTCCGAGGTCAGGGTCGTGCGCCGCCACGCGCGAATCCCCGCGCCGGGCCGGGATCAGGCCAAGGCCGCGCCGCCGCGCCAGGTCAGGCGCGAGCTCGTGGCGATGGGCGCGTCCACGGGCGGTCCCCAGGCCCTGCGGGCCATCCTCTCCGGCCTGCCCGCCGGCTTCGCCGCGCCCATTGTCGTGGTCCAGCACATTGCAAGGGGCTTCCTGCCCGGCCTCATCCACTGGCTCGGCGGACATTGCGGGCTGGCCTTGGCCATCGCGGCCGACGGACAGGCCATGCGGCCCGGCACGGTCTACTTCGCGCCGGACGACCGCCATCTGCTCGTGACCCGGGACATGACCTTGCGTCTCTCCGAGGCCCCGCCCGTCGGCACGTTGCGGCCGTCGGTAGGGCCGCTCTTCCGCAGCGTCGCCGAGGCCCTGGGGGAGCGCGCCGTGGGCGTGCTCCTCACGGGCATGGGCCGCGACGGCGCCGGGGAGCTTCTGCTCATGCGCAAGCGGGGCGCGCTGACCATCGCCCAGGACGAACGCACTTCCATTGTGCACGGCATGCCCGGGGAGGCCATCCGCCTGGGCGCGGCCGCCCAGGTCCTGCCCCTGGAGGAGATTGCCGCCAAATTGCTCCACGTGGTAGGTGAAACCAGATAGACGTTGCCAATGGTCACCCGATTCGAGTATCGAGCGCCCATGCCCGAGACAGCCTGCATCCTCATCGTGGAGGACAGCCCCACGCAAGCTCTGCGGCTTGAGCAACTGCTCAAGGGCAGCGGCATGTCCGTGCGCGCGGCCGCCTCGGCCGAGGAGGCGCTCGGCATGGCCGAGGCGCACCCGCCCGCGATCATCGTCAGCGACATCCTCATGCCGGGCATGGACGGTTACGAGCTGTGCCGGCGCATCCGCGCAAACCCGAATCTCGCGCGCATCCCCGTGTTCCTGCTCACCGCCCTGTCCGACCCCGAGGACATCCTCAAGGGGCTCAAGGCCGGGGCCGCCGGCTTCATGACCAAGCCCTATGACCCGGACCTCCTCGTGTCCAGGGTGCGCCAGATCCTGGCCGAGAAGGATCTGCGCCGCGAGCCCGGCCAGAAGGCCGAACTGGATATCGTATTCGGCGGCCGCCGCCACCACATCTCCACCGATGCGCGCCAGATGGCCGACCTGCTCCTCTCGACCTACGAGAACGCGGTCATCCAGAGCCGGGCACTGGACCGGGCCAACAAGGGCCTAGCCGAGAAGGAGGCCATGCTGCGCGCGGTTATCTCTTCCCTGCCCGACCAGATCATGGTCCTGGACGACGAGGGCCTGGTCACGGCCACCAACGAAACCTGGGAGCACCCAGGCCTGGATGCCCCGCGGGCCGGGATCATCGGCCAGCCCTTCGAGCGCATCCTGCGCCGCGGCCTGACAGGCCCGGCCGACGAGACCGACTCCCTGGCGGCCGCCGTGCGCGAGGTGGCCTCCGGGGCGCGCGGGCGCTTCTCGGTCGAGACGCTCGTCCAGGTCGGCGGACAGCCCTGCTGGCTGCTCCTGCACGCGAATCCGCTCAGCGGAGGAGGTCGGGGCGGGGTGGTCTCGATCATGAACATCACCGAGCGCAAGCACGCCGAGCAGGCCCTGCGGCGCAGCGAGGCCAGCCTGGCCAGGGCCCAGCGCATCGCCATGGTCGGCAGCTTCGAATGGTTCCCGAACAGCGGAAAGTTCCTCTGGTCCGACGGGCTCTACCGCATCATGGGCCATGAGCCCGGCTCCATGCAGCCGACTCGCGAGTCCTTCCTGGCCCAGCTGCGGCCCGAGGACGCCCAGGCCTTGGACCAGGCCATGCGGACCGTCATGGAGAGCCGCCAGCCCATGGAGCAGGAGTTCCGCTTCACCCGCGCCGACGGCGTGGAGCGCACGGGCCTGTGCCAGGCCGAGGCCGAGCTCGACGCATCGGGCGGGCTGGCGCGCATCGTGGGCATGGTACAGGACGTCACCCGCCACAAGCTCATCGAGCGCGAGCTCGTGCGCGCCAAGGAGGCCGCCGAGGCCGGCAGCCGGGTCAAGAGCGAGTTCCTGGCCAACATGAGCCACGAGATCAGGACTCCGCTCAACGGGATCGTCGGCATGACCGAGCTGGTCCTGCGCACGGACCTGACTCCGGAGCAGCGCGAGTACCTGTCCCTGCTCAAGGGCTCGGCCGACGCCCTGGCCGCGCTAGTGGGCGACATCCTCGACTTCTCCAGGATCGAGGCCGGCAAGCTGGAGCTGGACTCCCAGGAGTTCAGCCTGCGCGAAATCCTGGAGGCCATGCTCAAGCCCTTGGAGATCCAGGCCGTGGCCAAGGGCCTGGGCTTCTCCCTGCTCGTGGACCAGGCCGTGCCCGCGCGGCTGCGCGGCGATCCCGGCAGGCTGCGTCAGGTCGTGCTCAACCTCGTCTCCAACGCCATCAAGTTCACGCACCGGGGCGACATCAAGGTCGCCGCGCGCGTCATCGCCGACAGCGCCAGGGCCGCACGGCCCGATCAGTCCGCCCGGCCCGAGAGCGAGGTGTCCCTGCTCATCACGGTCAAGGACACGGGCATCGGCATTTCCAAGGAGCTTCAGGAGCGCATCTTCGACCTCTTCACCCAGGGCGACAGCTCCCTGAGCCGCCAGTACGAGGGCACCGGCCTAGGGCTGGCCATCTCCAAGCAGCTCGTCGAGCTCATGGGCGGCTCCATCTGGGTGGAGAGCGACGTCGGCCAGGGCTCCAGCTTCTCCTTCACCCTGGTCCTGGGGCACGCGGACGCGCCCGTCCGGCCCTTCGCCGCCCCCGGCGAGCCCCCGCGCGCGGCCGTTTCGCCCGGCCTGCTTGCCGGCCTGCGGGTGCTCCTGGCCGAGGACAACCCGGTCAACCAGAACTTCGCGAGCATCCTCCTGCGCAAACGAGGCTGCCAGGTCACGCCCGTGGTCAACGGCCGCCAGGCCCTGGAAAGGCTCACGGCCGAGCCCTTCGATCTCGTGCTCATGGATGTGCAGATGCCGGACATGGACGGTGTGGAGGCGACGCGGATCATCCGCACCGATCCGGCCTTCGAGGCGGTGCGCCACATCCCCATCGTGGCCATGACCGCCCACGCCATGCAGGGAGACAGGGAGAGGTTCCTCGCCGCCGGCATGGACGAGTATGTCTCCAAGCCCGTCAATCTCGACGAGCTCTTCCGGGTTCTGGGCAACGCGCTCGCCGGGCGGCGAGACGAGGCCCCCCCGGTCCCGGAGCCATCCGCGCCGGAACCATCCGCGCCGGAACCATCCGCGCCGGAATCATCCGCGCCGGAGCCCGGCCAAGCGGAGGCGCGGGGCCAGGCCGAGGAGCGGGACGAGGTGCTGCTCGACGTGCGCAAGACCCTGGAGCGGCTCCAGGGCGACGGCGAGTTCCTCAGGGTGCTCTACAAGACATTCCTGGAGGATGCGCCCGGCAAGCTTGGCATCCTTGAACAGGCCCTCACGGCCCTGGATTACCCGCGCCTGATCAGGGTGGCCCATGCCTTCCAGGGCGCCGCGGGCACGGTGGGCGCCGCACCGCTGCGCCGGAGCGCGGCGGAGCTGGAAGCCTCGGCCCACGGGCGTGATCCCGGACAGGTCGAGGCGCGCTTCCGGGAACTCAAGGACATGGTGGGCCGCACCTGCGAAAGGATGCGCGCGCACCTGGCCTCCTGACAGACTGTGGAAAGGCCGCTCCGGCTTTTCAGCCTCGCATCCGGCGGGCCATCCTGGCCCGTCAAGCCTGTTTTCAACAGGCTGTTGGAGCCATTTGCATGTATGGACCCGGCCCCGATGGCAAATGAAATGCGGGTTCCAAGGGCCGCCTCATCAGGAGCGGGCCTTGGTGGGTGGGATCTGGGGAAGGGCAAAGCCCTTCCCGGTCATCCGCAAGTTGCTCTAGCCGCAAGCCGGGAAATGAAAGACCCCGCCAGGGCGGCTGCCCTGGCGGGGTCTACGGTTTTCGCGCGGTCTTACGCTCGCGGCGGACAGACCTTGGACGTTGTCTAGCTCCGCACGTGGCACTCGCCGCACATGACGGGCCCCTTGCCCTGCTGCTCGTGGCAGCCCCAGCATTGCTGGTGATAGGCGTCCTGGAGGCTCGGCGTATCGCCGTCCTGCTTCAGGGCGTGGCAGTCGGCGCAGGGCACGCCCACGGAATCCTGGTCTTCCACGAGCTTGCCGTTCTCCCACACGTGATGGCAGACGTTGCAGTTCTCGATGGCCGCCTTCTCGTTGTGCTCGTCGTGCTTGAACACGGCCGCGGGCCGCTGGGTCTTGCCGAAGGCGGTCGTGGGCACGTGGGTCATGTCCTCCTGGGACAAGGCGGGCAGGCTGAACAGGACGGCCGCCGCGAGGAGCGAGAGGATGGCGAGTATGCGCTTGGTCATGGCTGTCCTCCGTGCCTAGACGGCCTTGGTCTTCTTCATGTGCTTGTAGATGATGTCGCCCAGGAACATGAGCTTCATGTCCAGGTGATAGGCATGGATGATGTCCTCAAGGCCGCCGTGGCAGTTGTGGCAGGGCGCGATGACGATCTTGGCGCCCGTGGCCTTGAGCTGCTCGGCCTTGGCGCGGTTGCCCTTGACGCGGGTCTCCTTGAAGGGCGGGCCGCAGTTGATGACGCCGCCGCCCGCCGCGCAGCACAGGTTGTGCTCGCGGTTAGGCGTCATCTCGATGAAGTTCGGGCAGAAGGCCTTGGCGACCTCGCGGCCGATCTCCATGAGCCCGCGCCCGCGCACGATGTTGCAGGGGTCGTGGAAGGTCACGGGCTCCTCGATCCGCGAGCCGACTTGGATGCGGCCCGAGGTGAGCAGCTCATGGTAGAACTGCACGCCGTGCACGATCTCGATGGGCGAGTCGCGCCAGCCGAGCCAGCGGTTGCCCACGTCATACACCGAGCGGAAGGCGTGGCCGCACTCGCCCATGACGATGCGCTTGACGCGCAGCCGTTGGGCGGTCTCGAAGTGCAGCCGCTTGAGACGGCCCATGAGCTCGTTGTTGCCCGTGAACATGGCCATGTCCGAGTTGTCCCAGCCCGGCGTGGCCGGGAATGTGTAATCCACTCCCGCCTCGTGGAACATGGCCGCGGCCTGGTAGATGAGCTGCGTGCGGAACTTGGGCTCGGGCGCGATGACCGAGTACATGATCTCCGAGCCTTCCTTCTCAAGCGGGATGCGCAGATCAGGAAATTCGTCGCGCGCCTCGTCCTCCTGCCACATGAGCGAGTCGATCCACTCATCCTCCTTGACCCACATCTGGTTCATGGTCGCGGAGTGCGAGTTGGCCGTGTCCTGGATGTACTGGGGCGTGACGCCCAGACGGTTGCCTATGCGGCGCACGATGCCCATGACGTAAGCCGTGTCGATGCCGAAGGGGCAGAAGTGCAGGCAGCGCCGGCAGAGGTTGCACTCGGTGTGCGCGAGCTGCACGGCGTTGCGCACGAACTCGGCGCTGACCTTGCCCTTGCGGCGCACCATCTCCCAGGCGGTCTGGTGCATCTTGGCCACGGGCGCGTAGGTCGGGTCGCGGTCGCGGGACAGAAAGAAGTGACAGCCCTCGGCGCACAGGCCGCAGCGCACGCAGTCGCGCATGTAGGCCTCGAAGCGGATGGAGGTCTCCTTGTCGATGACCTCGTTGATGGTCTTCTCGATGAGCTCGGGCGTTAGCCGGGCCGCGCCGCGGTCCAGGCCCGGATCCTCGACCTTGCGCCACTTGTCCGTTTGCGTGAGCGGTTTCGTCATTGGTCTATTCTCCTTGGCGGCCCGGGCCGGCTACCAGTCCTTGCAGTGGCGCACAGCGCCGAACTCCGAGGCGATGTAGCCGCGCATGAACAGGCCGTAGAGCATGTGTTCGGCCCTGGTGAAGGGGATCATGACGAGGAAGGCCTCGCCGGCGAGGATGTGCAGGATCAGCATGATCTGATAAGGCCCGATCTGGTGGTAGGCAAGCACTCCGGACAGGAACGTCGCGAGCACGGTGCCGACCATGAACCAGTCCTGCCAGCCCGTGACGTAGCGTACCTCGGGCGTGGTCCAGCGCCGCCAGATGAAGTAGCCGCAGCAGAGCACCACGACGATGGCCAGGATGTCGGCCAGGGCCTCGGGCAGGCTGGGCCAGGAGATGCCCAGCCACTGGTTGAAGAGGATCACGTGGGCCGTGAGAAAGATGGGCACCACGATGATCAGGATGTGGAAGACGAAGGTCACGGCCGTGAGCACCGGCGTGGTGCGCCAGCGCATGGTGCCGTAGGGCACCAGCCAGCGGGCGAAGGAGCGCAGGACGTGCTTCCAGCTCCAGTACACGAGCACGAACTGGTCGCGGTTCTTGGCTTCCATGTAGGCGTACACGAGCCTGTAGACGCTTCCGGCCAGGAAGACGAGGAAGCTGATCCACAGGAGCGGTCCGGTGATGAAATCGTAGAACGTGTGCATGACTCCCTCCTAGCCCAGGATGTCGCCCAGGGGCACGACCCGGCGCAGGTACTTGCCGTCCTTGACGGCCCGGATGAGAATCCGGTCGGACTCGGGGCCGAAGGTGGGGTCCCAGAGCATGTCGAACTCCTCGGGGAAGACCTTGCCCTCGACGCACAGGGCGAAGCGGCCGTCGCGCTCCATGCGCACGGCGCAATGCTTGCCGTCGGGCGAGAACCGCGGGGCATAGAGCGTCTGGTAGCCGCCGCACCAGCGCTGGCCGTCCACCATGACCGACCACTTGCCCCCGTCCTTGCCCAGGCAGGCCACGGAGCGGCCGGTGGGCGAGAAGGTCAGGTCCGTGATCACGCCGTCGTAGCTCTGCTCCCAAGTCTGGCCGTCCACGGCAACGGTCCAGCGGCCGAGGTCCGTGGCCACGATGGCCGCGAGCTTCTCGCCGCCGGGCGAGAACTTCTGGCTCCAGACCTGGGTGAAGGCCTTGCTCCAGAGCTTCTTGCCGTCCTCGAAGAGGTGCCATTTGCCGCCCAGGCGCGCCGGCGCCACGACCCCGCCCGTGGCCGGGTTGAAGCACGGCGACCAGACGCTCTGGAAAAGCTGCTCCCAGGGTTGGCCGTTGACGGCGATGGTGTACTGGTAGGGCGTGACGCGCACCTCGGCGGCCAGGCGGCTGCCGTCGGGGCTGAAGGCCAGGCTCCAGACGTTGACGAAATTCCTGTCCCAGGCCTCGCCGTCGATGGCCGCGCTGAACACGCCCTGGCGGAAGGTGTCGATGTCCGCCTGGCCCAGCGACTTGACTTGCACGGCCGCGGCCGAGTGCGCGCCATCGGCTGAGAGCAGCCAGTGGTTGGCGTTCTCGTAGAGCGTCTCCCAGGGCTGGTCGTCCACGGCCATGCCGTAGCGCCCGTCCAGCTGCACGGCCACCGCGATGGCCCCGCTCTTGGGCGCGAACACGGTGTTCCAGGCAAAGCCGAAGCGGGACTCCCAGAGCTGGCCGTCCACGGCCACGGTCCACTCGTCCTCGCTCCGGGCCAGGCAGGTCAGCCTGCCGTCAGGCGCGTAGCGCAGGTACCAGGCCTTCTCGAACTCCTGCTCCCAGGGCTCCTCGTTGACCAGGACCGTGAAGCCCGCGTCGGGCAGTTTGACGATGCTGGCCACCGCCTCGCCGTCCGGCGAGGCCACCGGCTCCTCACGCCATTCGTGCTCTTCTGGCCTGGCCGAGACATCGGCCACGACCCTGCCGCCTGGCGACCAATCCCAGGCCGTGATGTTGCTCATGCGCTTCCTCCTGCCGGCGATCAAACATCCGTATGGGCTTCCCGCAAGGGATGGCCCTCGATCATCCCGCACGAATCCTTATGATTAGTCAAGGATGATCGGCCAACGCCGTCCGGCTTGCCGCCACGCCGGCGAACCGTCAAATGAGGTTTGTCCAGGCCGCAGCAGCCCGGCTTTGAGATTTCATACCACGAGGCTGGAGAAAAAGCATTGAAATTGATGATACAAAATATCTATGGATTTAATATTGTCGTATAAAATTAATAATTACAAGATCATATACATGTTGTGCGAGGACTCTTACGGATTGGTCGCGCATACAGGGGCCAATGTCGGCCGAACCTCGGAGCCGCGACGCATTTGCAAAAAGGCGCGGCGATGCTACTTCTTTCCGGCCGGTTTGCGGAGTATCGACCCCGCAAATACCTTGGGAGCCGCAGACGAAACCCCATCCCGGAAAGGACCGTGAGCAGCACCGACACAGTGGCGAAACCCGCCTCCGAGGCCGTCCTGGGCCACCATATGTGGCGACTCGCGCCCTTCGCTCGGCCCTATTCCAAACGCATCGCCGCGGGCCTGGCGGCCAACGCATTGGCCCGTCTTTTCGACCTGCTTCCTCTGATTTTGGTAGGCCGCGTGGTGGATCTCGTCACGCCGGGGCCTGACGGCGTCGCCCCGGCCGCTTCCGATCCGCACATGTTTTGGGTCTACGGCCTGGCCGTGCTCGGAGGCTTCCTGGGCTTGGCCCTGTTCCAGTCCGCCAGCGATTATGCCCTGGACTCCATGGCCCAGATGGTGCGCCACGACATCCGCGCCAAACTCTACGGGCACATCCAGCGCCTCGACGTGGCCTTCTTCGAGGAGCGCCAGACCGGCGACATCATGTCCGTGGTCTCCTCGGACGTGGACACGCTGGAAAACCTCTTCTCCGACGTATCCACGTCCGTGGTCCGCCTGGTCATCACCTTCACCGGCACGTACGCCGTGCTCTTCTGGCTCGACTGGCGCCTGGCGCTCCTGCTTCTGGCGCCCCTGCCCTTCGCCGTGCTCGCCGTGCGCTTCTTCGCCACGCGCGTGCAGCCTCGCTATCGCCAGGCCCGGCGCGCCGTGGCCGGCATCAACTCCATCATCGAGAACAACCTCCAGGGCATGGGCGTCATCCAGGCCTACACGGCCGAGGCCTCCCAGGCCGAGCGCGTGCTGGCCCAATCGGCCGAGTACCGCGACGCGGCCGTGCACGCCGCGGCCGAGCGCGCCCGCTTCATCCCGATCATCTACGCCATCGCCGGCCTGTCCTTCGGCACGCTCATCGCCCTGGGCGGCTGGCTGACCGTAACTAGCCAGGGGCCGAGCGTGGGCGACTACACGTCCTTCATCCTCCTGGCCATGCGCCTGGTGCTGCCCCTGTTCGTGTTCGGCATGCTCATCAACCAGATCCAGCGCTCCGAGGCCGCGGCGCAGCGCATCCTGGAGCTGCTCGACACCGAGCCGGCGATCCGCGACCGGCCCGGCGCCGTGGCGCTGCCGGCCAAGCCGGGGCGCATCGAGTTCCAGGACGTGCGCTTCGATTACAAGGGCCGCGAGAAGATTATCAACGGCGTGGGCTTCGAGCTCGCCACGGGCCGGCTCGTGGGCGTGGTCGGGCCTACCGGCGCCGGCAAGTCGACGCTCGTCAAGCTCCTGCTGCGCTATTACGAGCCGGACTTGGGCCGCATCCTCGTGGACGGCCGCGACCTGTCCGGCCTGACCCTGGAGTCCTTCCGCCGCCATGTGGGCTATGTGTCCCAGGACCCGTTCCTGTTCTTCGGCCCGGTGGCGGACAACCTTCGCCTGGGCTCGCCGGAGGCCTCCGACGAGGATGTGCGCCGCGCGGCCGAGATCGCCGGGGCCGACGAGTTCATCCGCGACCTGCCCCAGGGCTACGCGACCATGATCGGCGAGCGCGGCCTCAAGCTCTCGGGCGGCCAGCGCCAGCGCCTATCCCTGGCCAGGGCCATCCTGCGCGACCCGGCCATCCTGCTCCTGGACGAGGCCACGGCCAGCGTGGACACGCGCACCGAGGAGATCATCCAGCGGAACATGGAGCGGCTGCGCTCCGGCCGCATGATCCTGGCCGTGGCGCACAGGCTGTCCACGGTCAGAAACGCCGACGAGATCCTTGTCCTCGTGGACGGCCTGGTCGTGGAGCGCGGCACGCACGAGGAGCTGGTCAACAAGGGCGGCGTGTACGCGGGGCTGTGGAGCGTGCAGAGCGGAGAGCGCTAGGCGCTTTCCTGCTCAAGGCCGGCTCAGGGCGTCATGCCCGGTCGGCTTTCCCGCGCCGGCCTGGCCTTGGCCTGCCCAGCCTTGCGCTCGAAATCCACCCGCACGGGCACCTGGTGCGTGACGATGTCGAAGACCGGCGAGCGCGCCTGGGCGGTCTCCACGAGTCTGGCGAGCTCGTCGTCCGAGGCGTCGGCGTCGATCCTGAAGTGTACCCGGATGCTCTCGTAGCCGTTGCGCACGCTCGGGTCGAGGTTCAGGAAGCCGCGCACGTCCAGGTCGCCTTCGAGCTCGGACTCCACGGCGCGCAGCTCGATGCCCTTGGCGGCCGCATAAGCCACGAGCGATGTGGTCAGGCAGCCGGACAGGCCCACGAGCACCCACTCCACGGGGTTGGGCCCCTTGTCCGTGCCCAGGAGCACCGGCGGCTCGTCCTCGTCGTAGGTCATCGCGGCCCCGCGTTGCGGGTGCTCCTCGCCCGCGCCGTGGAAGCCCTTGACCGTGGCCTGGTTGTTCGTGCCCTTGATCCACTTGTTCGAGGCCCGGAACGTGAACCTCGCCAGCTCGGGCTTGTCCTTGATGGCACCGATGGTCTTCATGAGCCCGTCAACGTCGATCCCGTTCACCATTGCTCTGGCCATGGCATCCTCCAGTCGGCTGAAATCGCCCCTTCGCGCCTGCCGCTCAACGCCTTCCCCAGTTTATGGGTTACTGCATCGTGGCGCGCGAGGCAACCCGACCGTCCACGAATTCCTATCATGGCCGGGCTCGGACGAACGCATGAGGGGGCCGCCACCCGAGGAGCGGCCCATTCCGGGCATTGAAGCAATCCCGCAGGCCTGCCAGGCCACGGCGACCGTGCGCGTCTCGCCCGCTACTTCTTCACGGCCCGCGGACCCTCGGGCGAGCCTTCGGGCTTGGCCTGGGCGTCCTTGGCCGGCCTGGGGTGGCAGCCGCTCGTGCAGGAGATGACCGCGCCGTTCTTGCGGTGACAGGCGACGCAGCTCGCGTCGCCCTTGCCGTGCCAGGCCATGTAGAAGCCGCTCGGATCGTTGCCCTGGGTCTCGACGTGGCACTCGCGGCAGGCCACGTAGGATTCCTGGCTCGCGGATTCCTCCTCCATGTGGTGGCAGGAGCGACACTCGGCCAAGGCGCTGTGCGTCTCATGGTCGAATTCGACCTGCCTGATCCACGTGGAGCGCGGCTTGGAGCCCTCGGGCGCCTTGATGGTCACCGTGGAAGGTATGCCCTGCGCCCACAAGGTCGCGGCGAAGGCCAGAAGGGCAGCCAGCGAGGCCAGTGTCGTCAGTGTGCGCGCGGCGAGCTTGTCCATGGGAGCACCTCCAGTCTTGTGATTGAGACCGCCTGGCCATTGCCTCCGGCCGGGCGAATCGGTCCGTGGACACCGCATCGGCTCGGCGGGCTCCAGGCGCCCGCCACTCCAGCATGGAACATTATCCCCCCTGCGCGCTGTTGCGCAAGGCGCGCATATTTAACGCCTGCCGCGAGACAGGCCGCATGGGCCGGGAGGACTCGGCGGATGCGGCGCTCAGCGGAAGCTCGCCGGCCGAAGGCCGGACTTCTTGATCAGCTCCTGGAGGGCGTAGCGGGACAGGCCGCTCTCGCGGGCCGCGGCCGAGACGTTGCCGCGCGTCGCGGCCAGGAGCTGGCGCAGGTAGGCGGCCGTGAAGTCGCGCAGCACGCGTCCCTTGGCCTCCTTGTAGGGAGCGAGCCGGCCCGGCTCCGCGCCGTCGCGGCCACTGCCCGCCTCGACCTGGCGCACCACGCGCATGGTCACGGTTTCGCCCTGGGCGAACACGGCCAGCCGGCGCATGACGTTCTGCATCTCGCGCACGTTGCCCGGCCACTGGCGAGCGGCGAGATAGCCGAGCACGTCCGGGGCCAGCCCCTTGGCCGGCAGGCCGAGCTCCCGGCAGGTGGCGGACAGGAAGACCTGGGCCAGGAGCGGGATGTCCTCGCGCCGGTCGCGCAACGGCGGCACGAGAATGGACAGCACGTTGAGCCTGTGGAAGAGGTCCTCGCGGAAGCTGCCGTCGGCGAGCTTGGCCTCCAGGTCCCGGTTGGTGGATGCCAGGACGCGCGCATCGAAGGGCAGCGTGACTTCCCCGCCCACGGGACGCAGCTCGCGCTCCTGGAGGCAGCGCAGGAGCTTGGCCTGGATGTCAGGGAGAATGTCGCCGATCTCGTCCAGGAGCACGGTCCCGCCCTGGGCCTCCAGGAGCAGGCCCTTGCGCTCGCGGTCGGCGCCGGTGAACGCGCCCCTGACGTGGCCGAACAGCTCGCTCTCCAGGAGCTTCTCGGGGATGGCCGGGCAGTTCACGGCCACGAAGGGCCCTGGCTTGCGGCGGCTTTGATCGTGGATGGCCCTGGCCACGACCTCCTTGCCCGTGCCCGACTCGCCGAGGATGAGCACGCCGTAATCGGCGTCGGCCACGGCCTTGACCAGGGTGCGCAGCCTGCGCATGGCCGGGCTTTCACCCACCAGGGAGTGCTCGCCCTGAGTCCGGGACAGCCGCTCCTTGAGCCCGCGGTTCTCCTCCAGCAGCCTGCCCCGCTCCAGGGCGTTGCCAACCGAGTTTAGCAGGTCCTCGTCCGTCACGGGCCTGGCCAGGACATCGTAGGCCCCGTTGCGCAGGGCCTGCACGGCCTTCTCCAGGTTGACCGCGTCCATGAGCGCGATGACGGCTAGGTCGGGCGCGGCGGCCAGGGCACGCTCCCGGACCGCGCCGGCCCCAAGCCCCTCCTCCTCGTCGGCCACGAGCACCCAGGCGTCCTCGCGGCGCACGAGATCCAGGGCCTCCTCGCCGCCGGACGCCGGCAGAACCCGCCGCCCCGGATGGCCGGCCTCCAGGATGTTCGTCGCGCGCCGGGAAAAACCTTGGTCCCGGGCCAGGATGACAATGGCGCCTCTGGACATGCCGGTACTCCTTTTGGGTGCAAATTACGATTGGCAGACTGCCAGGTCAACCTGGCGGTTTGTGTGGCTGTCTAATTTATATGCCCATTGAAATGTGCTAGTTATATGCGACCAACCTCCAGGCACGGGCTTTGCTCTAATAAGCGCATATCGCGGCGGTCGCCGCAGCGTATCGTCACTATCACAACCGAGGAGAGAGGAGAGAGGATTATGGCGGAAATCGTCAAGCAGCCTGCGTCCGATGTCGTCGTGGACAAGGCCACGTCGAGCTGGTCGGACCTGTGGAAGAAGGAAGACTATTGGGCGATCTGGATCGCCTTCTTCCTGCTGGCCGTGGGCCTGGTCATCTTCCTGAACAACAAGCCCGCGGGCATGGAAGAGAAGATCGTCAAGGCCAACGCCGTCATGGAGGCCGAGGCGGCTCGCGCGCCCTTCAAGACAATCGAGTACTATGAGGCCCAGGACGTCAAGGGCGGCATCAAGGGCACCAACGAGCCCATCGCCAAGACCATCGCGAAATTCACGGCCAAGCCCAAGGGTTGGAGCAACAACCCCCTGGACGGCCTGACCCTGAGTCAGAGCGCGGCTGACGCCAAGAGCGCTGCGGCGCAGGCCGCCTATGAGCAGGCAAAGGCCACCACCGTCGCGGCCAAGTCCGAGGCCGCTATCGCCCAGGATGCCGCGATTGCCGCCGGCTTCCAGGACGAAGGATTGAACCAGGCCGCCAAGGACAAGATCGGAGCTTGGCGCAAGACCAAGGCCAAGGAGTCCTCCGCAAAGTCCAAGGCCAGCGTGAAGCCCTACAATGTTATCTATACGCTGCCTGTGCTTATGATCGTCATTGGCCTGCTCTTCTCCGTGGGCATCAAGGCCATGGGCAAGGACGCGGGAGCCTTCCTCAAGGGCTTCGTCTTTGTGTTCGCCTTGGCTGCCCTGTCCTACCTCCTAGCCGGCCAAGCGACCATGAAACAGTACGGCGTGGAGTACGCCGTGTGGGCCATCGTCATCGGCATGCTCATCTCCAACACCGTGGGCACGCCCAAGTGGGTCAAGCCCGCTCTGGAGACTGAATTCTACATCAAGGCTGGCCTCGTGCTTCTGGGCGCCAGCGTCCTCTTCAACAAGATCGTGGCCATCGGCATCCCCGGCATCTTCGTGGCCTGGGTCGTGACGCCCATCGTGCTCGTCACGACCTTCATCTTCGGCCAGAAGGTGCTCAAGATGTCTTCCAAGACGCTCAACATCACCATCTCCGCCGATATGAGCGTGTGCGGCACCTCGGCGGCCATCGCCGCCGCGGCGGCCTGCCGGGCCAAGAAGGAGGAGCTGACCCTGTCCATCGGCCTGTCGCTCGTGTTCACGGCCATCATGATGGTGGCCATGCCGGCGGTCATCAAGGCCACGGGCATGCCCTACATCCTTGGCGGCGCCTGGATGGGCGGCACCATCGACGCCACGGGCGCCGTGGCCGCGGCCGGCGCGTTCCTGTCCCAGGAAGCCCTGTACGTGGCCGCGACCATCAAGATGATCCAGAACGTGCTCATCGGCGTGGTGGCCTTCTTCATCGCCATCTACTGGTGCTACAAGGTCGACTGCGTGCCCGGCCAGAAGGTCAGCGCCTGGGAAATCTGGCACCGCTTCCCCAAGTTCGTGCTCGGCTTCCTGGCCGCCTCGATCACCTTCTCGACCCTTTATGGCAGCCTGGGCTCCGACACGGCTTTCTCGCTCGTCGACCACGGCGTGCTGCGCGGTTTCTCCAGCCATTTCCAGGGCTGGTTCTTCTGCCTGGCCTTCGCGTCCATCGGCCTGGCCACGAACTTCCGCGAGCTGGCCCACTACTTCAAGGGCGGCAAGCCGCTCATCCTGTACGTGTGCGGCCAGAGCTTCAACCTGGTTCTGACGCTGCTCATGGCCTACATCATGTTCTACGTGGTCTTCCCGGACATCACGGCGAAGATCTAGACGACCGACCGGCAGGGGCCGCGAGGCCCCTGCCGAAGCGAGGTAAACACTCATGCTTCTGACCGGACGGGTTGCACGCTGGACATCACTGCTGGCCCTGTCGGCCCTGCTCTGGTTCTTCATGTTCTACGCCGGCCCGGCCCTGCGCGACAGCATTCCCGAGTTCCGGGAGTACGCCGCCGTGGTGGACCAGAACGGACTCCACGCCGGGGCCATCTACTATACCGACGTGGAGCTCACGGGACGCGCTGACATCAACACCCGAAGCACCATCGAGCATACCCCCATGGGGCCCAATTAAGGCAAGAGATCTTGGTCTCCGCCATACTCTGAAAGGCGCGGCCGCGGGGCCGCGCCTTTTTCTGTTTATGGCCCATGGATGCCGGCTCGCGGGCCGCGCTCCGCTGACGGATCGGCCTAGCGCGCCTGCTCCGGCAAGGGCGTCTCGCGGATGCGCCTGGGCAGATCCTGCTCGGCCGCGAGGCGCATCCGCAGAGTCTCCTGCTCCGTGAGTTCCCCGCCAAGCTTCGCCAGTCTGGCCGGACCCTCGCCGCGACAATAGGCCGGGCCTATGACGAACCCGAGCGGCCGCGTGCGCATGTCGCGCTCGGTGGCCGCCAGGTAGCAGCTCATGCGCAGGGCGGCATAGGCATCGGCATAGGCCGGGCCGGCCTGACCCAGCTCCTCGCGGCACAGGGATCGGAAATAGTAGGCCCGGGCCAGCTCGTGGTCGCTCCGGGCGCCCTCGATGGCCCTGGAGTATTCCTCCACGGCCTGGTCGCAGCGGCCCTGACGCCTGAAGCTCTCCGCGCTCTCGTAGGGGTCCGTGCCCGCGCAGGCCGGAGCGAGAACCGCCATGGCGAGAATGGCCACGATGGACAATCGTATTCGCATGATCCGCTCCTTGCCTTGCGGCGGTCAGCGGCGCCGGACAAGGCCTTGATGCTCATCCACCTACGCCGATCCGGGGCGCGGGCAATGATGGACTCCGCGCGTGCGGCGCGGGCCTGCGCCCGTTCAGGCCAGGCGTTCGCCGCATCGACCTGGCCGTGGGCTGTTGCTTCAGGGCTGCTCATCGAGCTTGCCCAGCGACTCGATCATGGTCCTGGCCAACTCGCGGCTCTCCTTGGCGGCCTTCTCGTCGGCCTGGATCTCGATGTCGGCGGGCACGGCGAAGGCGCTCGCGGGCACGGCCACGCCCGTCTCGATGCGCACGGCCTTGCGCACCTGGCGCATCCCGAGCAGTGTCGCGTCGCTCAGGAGCACGATATCCAGGCCCTGCCAGATGTACATGGTCAAAAGCTCGTTGCGCGCGATGGTCACGGGCCGGCCCAGGTACTCGCCCCGCGACTCGCGCACCCGCGCGCCGCCGAGCAACTGGGTGACCTCGAAGCCCAGCCGCCGGTAGGCCTCGGCCACATCGCGCTGCTCGGCCCGGGGCAGCTTCAGCCACTCCTCGTACAGGAACGGGGCCATGTTCGGCTTGCTCGTGCCGGTCTTCTCCATGAGATCGACCATGACGACCTGTTCCGGAGTGGTTATCTCCAGGGTTCTGCGTTCGGTGCTCACGCCCATGACATTGGCCATGGACGCATGGTGCAGGGCCTTGCGGCCATGGTCGATGTAGAGCACCTCCCGGCCCGTGCTCGTGCCCGCGAGCTCGTACTCGATGATGGCCGTCTCGAAGGGGTACTCGACGGCAAAGGGGTTGCTTCGGGCCATGACGGGCGCGGCCGCCAGGGCGAACATCAGAGCCAGGGCGCACGCGCGCGGCATCCGTGCGGTCATCGCCATTCCCTTCCTCCCCTTGGGCAAGCGCCCGTCCTTCGTCGCACGGCCTCCACGGCCTTGCCGGCTACTTCCAACCCATGGGCTCGTAGCCTTTCTCGCGCAGGCAGCGGTCCACGTAGTTGCGGTGGACCGGATCCGGCCCGCGACTGAACAGGCCGCTGAACAGCCCTCCCACGGCTCCGGCCGCTGCTCCGGCCGCCGCGCCCCTGCCGGCGCTGCCGAAGATGGCCCCGCCGGCCGCGCCGCCCGCCGCGCCGACGCC
>JAEYTO010000090.1 GCA_023433925.1 Pseudomonadota bacterium
CTGCGGCACCCAGACAATATGCTGAAATAATATCAAAAGTTTTTGGTGGAGAGAGCGCGAGAGAGGCCCCTTTTTTCAAAAAGGGGCCTCTCTCGCAAAAACTGGTTTGTCAGCAGTCTGAGCCGGCCCTCCATGCCTGGAAGGCCGGCTTCCTTTCAGGCAACCGCCTGGAATTTTCGCTCGGCGGCGCGAGCGGCTCAGCCCAGCCGCTCGGCCAGATTGATGGCCGCGCGCAGGCTGCCGAGGCTCGCACTGCCCTGGCCGGCGATGTCGTAGCCGGTGCCGTGGTCCACGGAGGTGCGCACGAAGGGCAGGCCCAGGGTCACGTTGACCGCCTCGCCGAAGTGCAGGAGCTTGAGCGGCCCAAGGCCCTGGTCGTGATACATGGCCAGCACGGCGGCGAAATCGCCGCGCGCCGCCCGTTGAAACACGGTGTCGGCCGGGAATGGCCCTTCGACGGGCAGGCCCTCGGCCCTGGCCTCCTCGATGGCCGGCGCGATGACCTCGATCTCCTCGCGCCCGATGCGGCCGCTCTCCCCGGCGTGCGGATTCAGGCCGCACACGGCCACCGGCGTCGCCAGGCCCAGGCGCGCCGCGAAGGCGCACGTGTGGCGCACGGCGCGCAGCACGCTCTCGCGGGTGATCATGCCCGGCACGTCTCGCAGCGGCGGGTGCGTGGTGACCAGGCTCACGCGCAGCCTGGGGCCGCACAGGTGCATGGTCACCTCGTCCGGTCCGAGCCCGGCCCTTTGGGCCAGGAACTCCGTGTGGCCGGGAAAGTCGAAGCCCGCTTCCTGGAGCATGGCCTTGTTCAGCGGACAAGTCACCAGGGCCTCGGCAAATCCCGACAACAGCAGATCGCAGGCCAGGGCCAGGCTCATGCCTGCGGCGCGCCCGCCCTCGGGCGTGGCCTTGCCGACGGGGACATCCAGCCCGCACAAATCAGTCGGCTCCAAGAGATGGAGCCCCGGAGCCATGCCTTGCCCGACCTCCTCCAGCCTCGTCCAGCGCAGGCCCGGCGCGAACCGTTCCGCCATGGCCGCCAAGGGCTTCTCGGGGCCAATGAGCACCACGGCGCGGTCCACGGGCGGGTCCTCCGCGAAGTGGCGCACGGCCAGTTCCGGCCCGAGGCCGCCCGGATCGCCAAGGGTCAGGAAGAGGGGCTTGGCGGACATGGGATATCCTTTGTTGCGAAAATCGCCATGGTGAAAGAGCGTACCGTGAACATTCGCGTTTTTTGCGACTTCAAACGCCAGAGTTATTGGATTGTGGCTTCATGTACGGAGCGGGCATCAGCCGGCATCAGTAATGAGTAAATCAGCCAAGTCCATGCAATGGTATTGGCCGAAGTTTAGTGAACCCTTTCGCATCAAACGCAAGTTAAATCTTTTAATCGCATTCACAAAGGCGACATTATCCAACAAATCCAGAGCTTCTTCTGCATTTTCACAGTAGGCGTTAAACTGATCAGATCCACCAGTTTTATAGTAGTGATCATTGAATTCAAGCGTTTCAAATTTTCCAAATTTTTCAATCAACTCACTTAGTGTAAAATCTGAGATGCTCGATTTTTCAAGATGCCAACTAAAAAATGGCAATCCCCTGCGAAGATCGGACCCAACTGTAAATACTTCCTGCCAATAAATGTTTATACGGGAATATATTTCCATATCGGCAGTGGCTATATGCCCATCAGGCAAACACGAGCATCCCCAAAATGAGATTTCTGTCGTGCAAGGATCAAGAAGGCACCTAGATACATATTTTTGCATAACGGGCAATGCGGTGTTTATAAAGACTTTATCTTCCATAAGTTCTGCAAATTTTCTTTTATACTTCACGCGCAAAGACAAATCTTCTTGTCGATAGTATCGTCGAGGTATTTTTTCGCAGATCAACCATTGTTTCTGAAGGTCGGGAGGTATTAAGATATCCAGATCGGCAGTCTTTTGAGGATAACTTGCAAAGGATATATTCCGTATGGTGTATTTACCTTCAAAGGCCGCTATGGAAGCAGCTTCAAGTCTATCTAAATCGTTCTCTTTGGACAACTTATACGATATATGGGCAATGTCGCTATTCTTTTTCCTGTGCTCCAAGTACCTTCTTGGTATATTGTTCGATTGACCAATATAAAAAGTACCATCAGAAAAATGAAGCACATAAATTCCGCATTTGTTCTGCCCGGTGAAGCTATCATATATGGAGTGCCTATGATCCACCCTCGTGGTCATAGAAAATCCTAAGTCATAAAGAAATCCGACAAGTGTGGTGTCCATAAGCCTCGGCCGGCAAGAAGCAAGTACAGATACTCGTTCACTCATTGATGGCTAAGAAGCGGAGAGGGGCGGCGCCCTCTCCGCTTACGCCGGCTTGAAGGCCACGGCCGCCAGGGGCGGCAGGAGAATCTCCAGGGTCGCCGGCCAGGGCTCGCGGCGCTCGCCCAGGGCCATGGCCCCGCCGTTGTTGCCCAGGTTGGAGCCGCCGTAGCAGGCCGCGTCGGTGTTGAGCACCTCGCGCCACCAGCCGGGCCTGGGACAGCCGAGGCGGTAGCCCCAGCGGGGCACGGGCGTGAAATTGAAGGCCCACAGGATGGGGTTGCCCTGCCTGTCCTTGCGCAGGAAGCTGACGACCGAGGCCTGGTAGTCGGCGAAGTCCACCCATTCGAAGCCCAGCCACTCGTGATCGATTTCGTGCATGCACGGCTCCTCGCGCAGGAGCCTGTTCAGGTCACGCACGAGCGTCTGGAGCCCCTGGTGGGCCGGATAGCCAGCAAGCTCCCAATCGAGTTGGCGTTCGGAGCTCCACTCGCTCCACTGGCCGAACTCCGCGCCCATGAACAGGAGCTTCTTGCCCGGATGAGCCCACTGATAGGCGAAGAATACGCGCTGATTGGCGAACTTCCGCCAGTCGTCGCCGGGCATCTTGGCCAGCAGCGCTCCCTTCCCGTGAACCACCTCGTCATGGGAGATGGGCAGCATGAAGTTCTCTGTAAAGGCATAGAGCATGGAGAAGGTCAGGTTGTTGTGGTGGTGCGAGCGGTGGATGGGGTCCAGGGAGATGTACTCCAGGCTGTCGTGCATCCAGCCCATGTTCCACTTGAAGGTGAAGCCCAGGCCGCCGGTGTACAGCGGCCGGGACACACCGGGCCAGGCCGTGGACTCCTCGGCGACCATGAGCGCGCCGGGGAAGTGCTCGTGGACCACGCGATTGAGCTCGCGCAGGAAGCAGATGGCCTCGAGGTTCTCCTTGCCGCCGTGCTCGTTGGGCAGCCACTCGCCTTCCTTGCGGGAGTAGTCGAGGTAGAGCATGGAGGCCACGGCGTCTATGCGCAGGCCGTCGAAGTGGAATTCCTTGAGCCAGTACAAGGCATTGGCGAAGAGGAAGTTGCGCACCTCGTGACGGCCGTAGTTGAAGATGTAGGTGCCCCAGTCCGGGTGCTCGCCGCGGCGCCAGTCCTCGTGCTCGTAGAGGGCCGTGCCGTCGAAGCGGCCCAGGCACCACTCGTCCTTGGGGAAGTGTCCCGGCACCCAGTCCAGGAGCACGCCGATGCCCGCCTGGTGGCACTTGTCCACGAGATAGCGCAGGTCCTCGGGCGTGCCGTAGCGCGAGGTGGGCGCGTAGTAGTGGCTCGTCTGATAGCCCCAGGACTGGTCCAGGGGGTGCTCGGCCAGGGGCATGAACTCGATGTGCGTGAAGCCCAGGTCCTGGACGTAGGGGATGAGCCGGTCGGCAAGCTCGCGATAGGTCAGGAAGTTGCCGTAGCCGCCACCGTTGACCCGCCAGGAGCCGGCGTGGACCTCATAGACGCTCACGGGTCTGTGCAGCGGCAGCCCCTGCTCGCGGCGGCGGGCCATCCACTCGCCGTCGGCCCAGACATGGTCGTCCAGGTGCCAGAGGATGGACGCGTTGCCCGGACGCTTCTCGGCATACAGGGCATAAGGGTCCGTCTTGTAGACCAGGCCCCCGGAGGCCTGCTCCACGGCGAACTTGTAGTAGGCGCCCTTGTTCAGCCCGGGCACGACCCCGGCCCAGATGCCCGAAGAGCCCACCGGGTACAGGGGCGAGACGCCCGCCTGCCAGCAGTTGAAGTCGCCGACCACGCTCACGGCCCGCGCGTTGGGCGCCCAGAGCGCGAAGCTCCAGCCCTTGGGGTAGCCGTCCGCGATGGCCTCGGCCTCGCTCTCGCCGGCCGGGTGCGCGCCCAGGATGCGGTAGATGTCCCAGTGCTCGCCACGGCCGAAGAGATAGAGGTCGAATGGCGGGATGTACGCCGATTCAGTGTTGCAGTGATCCATGTCCCACCATCTCTTCAGGTCGTCTTGACGGACTGTCGAAAAGGCCGTCCCGGTTTTTCAACCCCGCGAGGCTTGATCCTTGCTCAAGCATTGCTCTCGGTCGCCGCGCATCCGGGCCATTCCGGTCCGCACGGCCTGTTTTTGAACAGGCGGCCAGGGCGCGGGAGAAAAAAAAGGGAGCCTGGCCCGCCGGCGGCCCTCCCTTCCTGCTCAGTCCGGCCCAGTCCGGCCCAGTCCGGCTTGGCGTCCAAACTACACCGATACGACGGAGTTCTCGCTGCCGGCGAAGGCGTTGTACTCATACTTGTCGGCGGCGGGGTCGTTCCGCCAGTCGTTCTCGCCGAGCAGGTAGCGGAACTGGTAGTCCCGTCCGGTCTCCAGGTCGAGGGTCACGGAGAACTCGCCCGTCTTGGAGCGCTTCATGGGTGTGGCCGAACGGTCCCAGTCGTTGAAGTCGCCGACGAGCCGCACCGAATCCACTCCGTCCGTCATCTCCTTGGGCAGGGTGAAGCTCACCTTGCACAGGGGCTTGGACTTCAGGAACTTCTTCTTCAGAGCCATGGAACCCTCCGCTTGTCCCGCCAGCCCCAGCCGGCGTCATGAACGTTGCAATGCGAAAGAGGCCGGCGGCTTCCGGCCCGCTCGCTTCCCGTCCGTCAGATTGTTCAAAAAAGCCGTCCTGATTTTTTCAACTCCGTACTGAATGGGCAAGCTTCAGTCATTGCTCACGGATGCTTCGCATCCGGCGGCCCATCCCGGCCCGCACAGCCTGTTTTTCAATAGGCTGCCATGCTTGACCATGTACGGGCTTTGCCGAAATTGCGCAAGCGCCCGCACGAAATGTTCACAGGGAAGCACCCGCCTCGCGGTAGACCTCCAGATACTTCTCCGCGGACTTGTCCCAGGTGAAGCTCTCCTGCATGGCCCGCCCGACCATGTCCACCCACTGCTCCTTATCCTGGAACAGGCTGGCCGCCTGCTGGATGGCCCCAAGGAACTGGCTCGGCTCCGGCTTCTCGAACATGAAGCCGGTGGAGCGCGGATCGGGATGGGCCACGATGGTGTCGCGCAGTCCGCCCACGGCCGTGGCCACCGGCGGCGTGCCGTAGCGCAGGGCGTACATCTGGGTCAGGCCGCAGGGCTCGTAGCGCGAGGGCATGAGGAAGATGTCGGAGCCGGCCTGGATCCGGTGCGCCAGATCCTCGGTATAGCCCACCTGCACCGCGAGCCGGCCCTGGTACTCCTCCATGAGCTCCAGAAGCCTGGCCTCGTACTCCAGGTCGCCCTCGCCCAGGACGATGACGCCCACGCCCATGTCCATGACCCTCGGCATGATCTCGATGAGCAAGTCTATGCCCTTCTGGTCGCGCAGGCGGCCGATGAAGCCCAGGAGCGGCCGGTCCTCGAGCATGTCCGACAGGCAGAACTCGCGCAGGAGCATCTGCTTGCAGCGCCGCTTGCCCTCGATGTTCTCGTGGCCGTACACACAGGGCAGGAACTTGTCGTCGCGCGGGTCCCACACGCCGTAGTCCGCGCCGTTGAGGATGCCGCGCAGCCGGTGCGAGCGGGCGCCCAGGATGCCTTCCAGGCCGCAGCCGAAGTCGCGGGTGAGGATCTCGCGCGCGTAGGACGGCGAGACCGTGGTGATCATGTCCGAGTAGGCGATGCCGGCCTTGAGCAGCGAAAAGTCGCCGTGGTACTCCACGCCGTCCATGTGCCAGGCCTCGGGAGGCAGGCCTGATTCCCAGAACAGGCGCGAGGAGAAGCGCCCCTGGAAGGCCAGGTTGTGGATGGTCATGACCGTGCGCGTGCGATGCCAAAATGGATCGTGGCGGCGCATGAACTCGAGATAGGCCGGCACCAGGCCCGACTGCCAGTCGTTGCAATGGATGATCTGGGGCGCCGCGCTCAGACGCCTGGTCCATTCGAGCACCGCGCGGCAGAAGAAGTTGAAGCGCTCGCAGTTGTCGAAATAGTCGCCGGCATGCGTGTTGTAATAGTAGCGGCGGTCGAAGTACTCGCCCCGCGAGATGAAATAGACCGGCACGCCATCGTAGTCCGCCTGGTAGATTTCGGCGGTTATGGACGGCCACGGATAGCCCACGGGACAGTCGGCCGAGACCAGCCGGAGTTGGTAGTCGCCGGTGCGCAGCCGGCCGTAGAAGGGCGTGACCACCGCCGTGGAGACTCCGCGGTCGCGGATGGCCAGCGGCAGCGAGCCGAGCACGTCGGCCAGGCCGCCGGTCTTGGAGAATGGATAGATCTCCGAGGTGACGAAGAGCACCTGGATAGCGTCGGCCATGTCACCTCACTGTGCGCCGAGCGGCGTGGCTGTCATTGCCTGGTCCACGGGTCGCGGGCGCGAGCCGCCGCAAGCCGCGCCTGTAGTCGTCGATGATCAGGCCGTGGTCGAAGGCCAGCGGCGAGGGCAGGCCGTCCAGCGGAAAGACCCTGGCCCCGGCCGCGTCGTCGCCGGCCCGAAGCTCGGACGGGTCCACGGCGACGGCCGTGTAGACCACGGACATGGTATGCCGCCGAGGGTCCCGCGCGGGATCGGAGTAGACGCCGAACAGCGAGGTAAGCTCCACGCGCAGCCCGGTCTCCTCGCGCGCCTCGCGCACGGCGGCCTGCTCCGCCGTCTCCCCGTAGTCCATGAAGCCGCCGGGAAGCGCCCAGCCGAACGGCTCGTTGCGCCGCTCGACTAGGACGATGCCCCGGCCGGGAACATGGATGATGATGTCCACGGTGGGCGTCGGATTACGCCTTGTCATGTAATGGCTCCCGCCGCGCTCGGCCACGCGGCTTGACCCCTTGCCCGGCCGGTCCTATGCAATCGCTCGCGGCCTTCGTTCCCGGCCGGGCGACCGGGTTGGAGTGGCTCCGCGCTCATGTGTTCATGTGTCCGTCCATCAAGTCGCGGCCAGCGACCGCTGCCTGACCTATTAGGAACAAGTAATAGAATAAATGCATAAGCATGACAACACCATAATCGTCCACAAGGGCGCACTCGGCGATTTTTTCCTGGCCTGGCCGGCCATCTGGCGAATCCGCCAGGCGCTGTCCGGTACCGAAACCTTTTGGCACGGCAGGCGCGACCGCCTGCCGTGGCTCGCGCCGCTGGGCATCCGGCCCTGCCCTGCCCCTCTTGCGACGGCCGTGGACAGCCTGTGCTCCGCCCGGTCCTGGCCCGAGCCGCTCGCGCGCAGCCTGGTGGTCTGGCCTGGTCTGGGCGCTCCGCCCGGCCCAGGCGATTCCCGCCTCCTGTACCTTCAGGGCCTTCGCCCCGGTGAGCAGGAACGGTTCGCCCCTGTTTGTCTCAGCTATCTCAGGGACCTGGATGAGAAGGGAGTGCGCCGCGCGGGAGACTGGAGGACTGGCTGGCGGCAGGCGCTGCCGTGCTGGAATGGTCCGGAAGGCAAGAGCCTGGCGCTGCTCTTTCCCGGCGCCGGCCACAGGCTCAAGGAATGGCCGCTGGTCAAATTTTTTGAACTCGCCGCCCGACTGGAGAATTCGGGGCTTTCGCCGCTGTTCGTGCTCGGCCCTGCCGAGGTCGAGCGCGGCCTGGACACGGGCGGCTGGCCCCAAGTCAGGCTGGAAGCCCCCGGGACCCTTCAAGATCTCCTGCTCACGGCTCGCCTGGCCGTGGGCAACGACTCGGGCCCCATGCACATGGCCGGCATGCTCGGTGTCCCGGCCGTGGCCATATTCGGGCCGACCTCACGCCGGCAGTGGGCGGCCGAGGGCGTGATCGCCCTGGCCGCGCCGAGGGAGGCCGCGCCCTGCCGGCCGTGCACCCGGAGCACGCACGGCCTGGCCTGCGCCGATCCGGTCTGCCTGCGGGCCGTGAGCGTGGACATGGCGGCCACGGCCGTGGATAGAGCGCTGGCCGCCGTCAGCCGGCGTTCGTGAGGTCGTTGTGCGTGAAGAGGAAAAGCCCGCATCAAGGGCGAAGCTTTCGAGCAAGGGGCCGAAAATGAAGCGGGCTCCATGGGGACCACCCCCATGGAGCCCGCTTCCGCAAAAAAAGGAAGGATGACTGATCACCTTCTAGCAACTTGCGGGCCATAAGCCAAGACATTCCATTCGTAACCCGCATGCGCCTGCTCGACCTGACCATTTCCGGTCCGGCGGCATCCCCGCGCGCCTCCCAGGACCATCTCGGCGGTTTAAAATATTAAACCGCGTCCGGTCCGGGCTGCTTGTCCGGGCTCATGCCGGTTCAATTTTTTTTACCCGCCGATCCGACGCAGCCGGAAACCGGCCTGCTCCAGGACTTGCGCGGGCACGGCCCCGACGCGCAGGATCTCCAGTTCGCCAGAGCCAAGCAGCCGCACGACCGTCGAGGCCAATCCGCCAGAGGGCCAGGGCTGCTCCAGCACGGCCGCGTCCACGGACGCCAGGAGCGCCGGGTCCAGCTCGGCGGGCCTGGCCGCCGGCGGCCTGCCGCTCAGGTTGGCGCTCGTGGCCACGAGGGGAACGCCCGACTCGATGCACAGCGCGGCGGCGATGGGATGGGCTGTCCAGCGCAGGGAGGTCAGGCCCGCCGCGTCCTTGACCTGCGGAGCCAGCTCCGGTCGCGCGGGCACGATGAGGGACAGGGGGCCCGGCCAGAACAGGTCCGCCAGGCGCGCGAAGTCGGGCTCGTCCATTTCGGTGACAAGACCCACCTGCTCGCGCGAGCCCACCACGAGGGGCAGGGGCTTGCTCTCGGAACGGCCCTTGATCCGGCGCACGCGCGCCGCGGCCTCGGGCAGCAGGGCGCTGGCGCCCAGGCCGTAGAGCGTCTCGGTGGGATAGACGACCACGCCGCCCGAGCGGATGGCCTCGACCGCCGCCGCAATCGCAGGGCTCACCGGCTGGCCCAATCCTTCTCCAGGGCGGCCAAGTCCCCGGCGCTCAGACCGGCCCGGTCGTACATGCCCTTGGCCCAGCGCTGACGCCAGGCCTCGTAGAGAATGACCGCCGCGGCCACGGACACGTTGAGGCTCTGCACCATGCCCATCATGGGGATGTAGATCTCGCCGTCGCACAGGGGCTGAAGCTCCGGGCTCGCGCCGTTGTGCTCGTTGCCCAGCACCACCGCCGTGGGCAGGCTCATGTCCCATTCGGTGAGCGGCTTGGCCCTGGCGCTGAAGCCCGTGGCCAGGACCTGAAAGCCCTTGGCCTTGAGCCCGCCGACCATCTCCGAGGCGTCCGAGTGGCGCGCGCGCGTGACCCACTTGCGCGCCGAGGCCGAGGACTTCTGGCCCAGGGCTGGGAAGGCGCTGGTCGTGTAGTAGAGGTGCACGCCCATGACCCCGAAGGCGTCGCAACTGCGCAGGATGGCCGAGACGTTGTGCGGGTCGTGCACGTTGTCGATGACGAGCGTCAGGTCCTTCTGGCGTCTGGCCAGAACCTGGCGGATGCGGGCAAGACGCTCGTCGGTGATGCAGTGGCGCATGGAGGCCTTGTAGGGGCGGGCGGAGCAAAAGGCAAGCTCCGGTCCTTGACCGTGTTCGACGGAGGCGGTAGTCTTTTCGCCTATTCGCGGCGCCATGCGCTTAATTGGGAATCCGGTGCGAGTCCGGAGCGGTCCCGCCGCTGTAAGCCCTGATCATTTTCGATCATGCCTTCGGTCAACCATGCCACTGCCCTCGGGCGGGAAGGCGGCCGGAGGTGGGGCGAGCCAGAAGACCAACCGCGAACGGCCCAAGGTTCAGGTATCGACGGCAACGGGGGCTTTGCCGAGGTCCGCGCGAAGGCCCTGCCGCATGTGGCGGCGAAGGGCCTTTTTCTTCTCATGCCCCCTCCTCGGTGAAGGAGGACTCGTGCGCATCCACCAACGTTTCCAGGCATTCCTGTTCCTATTTCTCCTGACGCTGCTTCTGGGCTGGCATGCCGACCCGGCTCAGGCCCGCCCATCCGAGATCCAGCCCAAGACCGGCATCCTGCTCGTGACCTTCGGCACCAGCGTGCCCGAAGCGCGCAAGGCCTACGCGGCCATCGAATCCAAGGTCAAGGCCGCCTGCCCCGGCATGGAAGTGCGCTGGGCCTACACGTCCCGCCGCATCCGCCACAAGGTCGCGGCCGAGGAAGGCCTGCGCAACGCCTCGCCCGCCGGAGCCCTGGGACGCATGCTCGACGACGGATTCACCCATGTGGCCGTGCAGTCGCTGCACGTCATCCCCGGCCAGGAGTTCAACGACCTGGCCGCCATCGTCGAGGCCTTCGCCTCCATGCCCAAGAGCTTCGAGCGCATCGTGCTCGGCCCGCCGCTGCTGTCCGGTCCCGAGGCCATGCGCGCCCTGGCCAAGGCTGTCCTGGCCTCCACGCCGGCTCTTGGCCAACGCGAGGCCCTGGTCTTCGTGGGCCACGGCGCCCATCATCCGGCCTCGGCCTTCTACCCGGCCATGCAGTACTACCTCCAGCAGGAATCGGAGCGGGCCTTTGTCGGCGTCATCGAAGGCTCCCCAGCCATGGCGGACGTCCTGGCCGATCTGGCCAGGCGCAAGATCGCCAAGGCCTACCTCGTGCCCTTCCTGACCGTGGCCGGCGACCACGCCCGGAACGACCTTGCAGGCGACGAGCCCGATTCCTGGAAGTCGCAACTCGCGGCCAAAGGCATCGCCTGCCAGCCTGTCATGCGCGGCCTGGCCGAGGACCCGGCCGTGGTGGACATATGGCTCGGACAGATCCTCCGCAGCCTGAAAGCCCTGCGCGGCGAGACAGGGGGCCATGGCTAACGGACCGGACATGAACGCCTCGGCCGCCCTGCGCGGCCGAGCGCGCTCCAGCGCCAAGACATGGACCGGATCGGCTCTCCCCTGGGGAGCCTTCCTGGGCCTGTTCGCGGCGCTGCTGCTGTCCATTCCCGCCGCCTGCGCCGTGGGGCCGCTGGACATCGGCCTGGCCCAGGTCTTCCAGGCCATGCTCGACCTCTTCCGCGCCGCGCCGCTCACGGACGAGACCACGCGCGTGGTGGTCCTGGACCTGCGGTTGAGCCGCACGCTCCTGGCCGCCGCCGTGGGCGCTGGCCTGGCCGTGTCCGGCGCGGTCTTCCAGGGCATCCTGCAAAACCCCCTGGCCGATCCGTTCACCGTGGGCGTGAGCACCGGCGCGGCCTTCGGCGCGGCCATGGCCATCTTCCTGGGCCTGTCCGCCGGAGCGGCCGGGCTCCTCGCGCCCGGCCTGCTCGACCTTGGCGTTCTGCCCCTGGCCGCGCTGGCCGGCGGTCTGGCGGCCCTCGCGACGGTCATGGCCCTGGGCCGCTCGGGCGGGACCCTGCGCCGCGAGACCCTGGTGCTCGCCGGCATCGTGGTCTCGACCTTTCTCTCGGCGCTCATCGCCCTGCTCAAGGCCCTGGACGAGGAGTCGGTCACGAGCATCGTGTTCTGGATCATGGGCAGCTTCCAGGGCCGGGGCTGGGCGCACCTGCTCCTGTACCTGCCCTGGTTCCTCCTTGGCTCGGCCCTGGTGGCCCTGCGCTCGCGCGAGCTGGACATTCTGTCCCTGGGCGAGGTCCAGGCCCGCCAGCTCGGCGTGGACGCGGCGGTCTCGCGCACGCTCCTGCTCGTCGCGGCCAGCCTCATCACGGCGGCCTCGGTGGCCGTGGCCGGAGTCATCGGCTTCGCCGGGCTCGTGGTGCCGCACGTGGTGCGCCTGGTCATCGGCGGCGAGCATCGGCCGCTGCTCGTCTTTTCGGCCCTGGCCGGAGCCATCGGCCTGGTCTGGGCCGACACCCTGGCGCGCTCCATCCTGAACGGCGGGGCCGAACTGCCCGTGGGCGTGGTCACGGCGCTGCTGGGCGGGCCGTTCTTCGCCCTGCTCCTGCGCCGCAGGGCCAGGGAGTGGCGGCCATGATCCGGCTTGCCGGCGTGCACTGCGGCTATCCCGGCCCCAACGGGCGGGAAGTGCTGCGCTCCATAGACCTGCGGGTGCGGCGCGGCCTGATAACCGGCCTGCTCGGCCCCAACGGCGGCGGCAAGTCCACGCTCCTGCTGACCCTGGCCGGCGTGCTGCCCCTGCGCAACGGAAGCATCGAGATCGACGGCCTGGATCTGGCCGCGCTCAAGGCCAAACGCCGCGCCCGGCTCATATGCTCCGTGCCCCAGTCGGCCGAGCCGCCGCAGGGCCTGGCCTGCCTGTCCGTGGTGCTCATGGGCCGCTATCCCTACTTGTCGTTTCTCGGCGCGTACGGCCCCGAGGACCGGCAGGAGGCCTTGGCGGCCATGCGGCAAACCGCCACGCTGGAGTTCGAGCGCCGGCCTGCCGAGCGCCTCTCGGGCGGCGAGTTCCGCCGCGTGCTCCTGGCCCGCGCCCTGGCTCAGGCCTCGCCGCTCATGCTCCTGGACGAGGCCACCTCCGGCCTGGACATGGCCCGTGCCGTGGAGGCCATGGACCTGCTCAAGACCCGCTCGCGCCAAGGCTTGACCGTGCTCGCGGCCATCCACGACCTGAACCTGGCCGCGCTCTACTGCGACCGCCTGGTCCTGCTGAAGAACGGCGGCGTTCTGGCTGAAGGAGAGACGCAAGAAGTCTTCCAGCCGGACCTGCTCACGGAGCTGTATGGCACCGAGCTCGTCGTGGCCCCGCACCCTGTCACCGGCGCGCCCCAGGCGCATCTGGTGCCC
>JAEYTO010000002.1 GCA_023433925.1 Pseudomonadota bacterium
TTCTTCCGCGATCAGGTGGTGGCGGTGGTCGGCGGAGGCAACTCGGCCCTGGAGGAGGCGCTCTACCTCACTCGGCTGGTCAAGAAACTCTACCTCATCCATCGCCGGGACGAGTTCCGCGGCGCCAAGTGCTACCAGGACAAGTGCGGAATCAGTCCCAAGATCGAGATCCTGCGCAGCACGGTCGTCGAGGAAATCCTGGGAGAGGACAAGGTCGAGGGCATCCGCATCCGCGATCGCAAGACGGAGCAGACTCGCACCTTGGACGTGGACGGCGTGTTCGTGTTCATCGGCTTCGAGCCTGTGCACGGTTTTCTGCCCAAGGGAATGGAGCTGGACAAGGCGGGCTTCATCGTCACTGATCAGGAGTGTCGGACCAGCACCCCCGGTATCTTCGCGGCCGGCGACATCCGCTCGAAAATGTGCCGGCAGGTCGCCACGGCTGTCGGCGACGGCGCGACGGCCGCCACGGCCGCGCTGGCCTATCTGGAAGGCGAGCATGTGGCGTAGGCTGCTCATCCTCATGCTGGCGTACGCGCTCCTGGGTGCGTCCAGCGGCTGCGCCGTGATCGATTATTTCTTCGTGGATACCCCCGAGGAAACCGCGCTTGAGCTTTTCCAGCTAGGTCAAGACGAGATGGCCCGGGAGGAATGGGAAGACGCCGTGGAGTACTTCACTACCCTGCGCGACCGATACCCATTCAGCCCCTACACCATCCAGGCCGAGCTGCTCCTGGCCGACGCGTATTTCAATGACAAGAACTATGCCGAAGCCATAGTCGCCTACAAGGAATATGAATCGCTGCACCCTAGCGACCAGCGCATCCCCTATGTGCTCTTCCAGATAGGCCTGGCCAACTACAAGAGCATGAGTTCCGTCGACAAGCCCCAGAATCATGCTCGTGAATCCGTCGAATACTTCCAGCGCCTCATTCAGAGCCATCCGACGTCCGAATATGCCGCCAAGGCCAAGGACTCCCTTCTCCAGGCCAGGCGCCAGCTAGCCGAGCATGAGCTGTTCGTGGCGGACTTCTACTGGCGCGCGGGCAGGTACGGCTCTGCCTGGGAGCGCTACACCTATGTGGCCGACAACTTCAAGGATGTGCCGGAAGTGGCCGATTACGCGGAAAAGCGTTCCAGGCTGGCCTTCCTTGAGCGGCAGCAAGACGCGGCGGAATCAGCCCGGGTGAAGAATCACGGAAGCTGGAAGCAGTGGTTCGGCTGGCTTTGACGTTCAATATGACGTATAATAAGGCGGCCTGAAGGCCGCTTTTTTTTTTATCGGCCTTTGCCACCGGAGCTGAGAATGGACGAAGAACGCATCCTGCCGGATTGGCTTGAAGCACATGGCATCGAGGACAATCGCTTCGCCGCTGCATACGCGGCTGCGAGCGACAGGCAGCGCTCGCTCTGCAAGGCGCTTATCGCCGCTCTCTGGTCCATGTCGCCTCCCAGGCGGACCGGGGTGGAAATGCATGCGGTGGAGCTTGAGCAGGGCTGCAATTTCCTGAGCCTGACGAAACCGCTGCGCTGGGCCGTGCTGTGCATGGACACATCGGCGGCTTCGCCAGGCCTGGTGCTCGCGGCGCTTCTTCCAGCCCTCACCGCCGGCGTGGGCGAGGTCCTGGTGGTCGGCCTGGGTTCAGACTCGCTACCGGCTCCGGTGCTCGCTGCGTTGGAGCTGGCCGGCCAGGAGCGAGTCGTGGAACTGGAGGGCCCCCAGGCTCGCGAACTCGCCGGGAGTCTGAGCAAGGCCGGTGACGGCCTTGTCATGTGCCTGGGATTGGAAGCCATGGACATATTCAGAGGCTCGCCGTTGCCGCGCTGGAGTCCGCGAACCGTTCTTTCCGACGCGCCCCTTCGCTCAACCTGCTCCCTGGGTGTGTTTATTGACAAAAAAAATCAATATTCCAGGCAGCTTGCCGAGGACATCTCTTTCATGCTCCCGAGCGTGGAGGTCGAATGGTGGAGTCCGTCGGGCAAGTTTGGGCCGAAAGAGGCCGTAAAGCGGGCCGGCGGCTTCGAGCTTTTCGAGCAAAAACTCTTTGACGCTGTATTGGTTCCAGACTATCTCAGCCAACAAGCGCTCAGGACCCGTCCCGCCGTGCTCGGCCTTGGCCGGGCCGGTCATTGGCTTTGGCCGGACCTGATCGAGGCTCGCTTCCGCCTGCATCATGCGGCCATGCTCTGAGCCGTTCCCCCCGTTCAGGAAAAACGATGAGCAAAAAGACGCCAAGCGGCAGTAAAGAGATCGAGTCTCTTCGCAATATCGGCATCATCGCCCACATCGATGCGGGCAAGACAACCCTTACCGAGCGTATCCTCTATTATACGCACAAGATTCATCGCATGGGCGAGGTCCATGACGGCACAGCGACCATGGATTTCACGCCCGAGGAGCAGGAGCGCGGCATCACCATCGCCTCGGCCTGCACCACATGCCTGTGGAAGGACAAGCGCATCAATATAATCGACACGCCGGGCCATGTGGACTTCACCATCGAAGTGGAGCGCTCGCTGCGCGTGCTGGACGGCGCCATCGGCGTGTTCTGCGCCGTGAGCGGGGTGGAGCCCCAATCCGAGACGGTCTGGCGCCAATCCGAGCACTACCGTGTTCCAAAACTGGCTTTCGTGAACAAACTCGACCGTCTTGGGGCCGACTTCCAAGGCGTGCTTGACCAGATGCGCCAGAAGCTTGGGGCCAAGCCCTTGCCCCTGGTCGTGCCTGACGGCGAGGGCGAGGACTTCCGGGCCCTGTTCGATCTTGTGCGCATGAAACGCCTGGTCTTCGAGAGCGAGAGCCGGGGCGAACGCTATGAAGTTCTGGACCTGGACGAGGAGCAGGCCGCGCGGGCTCTGCCTTGGCGCGAGCACATGGTCGAGATGTTGGCGGAGGAGGACGAAGACATCCTGGAGCTTTACTTGTCCGGCCAGGATCTGCCTCTCGACCGCCTGGAGGCTGCCATACGCGCGGCGACCCTGGCCTTGAGGCTCGTGCCGGTCTATTCCGGCTCGGCGCTCAAGAATATCGGCATTCAGCCGCTTTTGGACGGGGTGGCCACGTTCCTGCCTTCCCCGCTGGATGTTCCTCCGGCCCTGGGGGTGGATCCGCGGACCAAGGCCGGGATGCACTTCGAGATTTCCGCTTCCGAGCCGCTCTCGGCGCTGGCCTTCAAGGTTATCATGGAGGCCGGTCGCAGGCTGGTGCTCATGCGTATCTATTCCGGCACGTTGCGCGAAGGACAGGAGGTCTGGAACGCCACGCAGGGGCAGGACGAGCGCGTGGCGCGCCTGTTCCATCTCCATGCCGGCCGCAAGGAGAAGCTCGATCGGGCCATTGCCGGCGACATCGTGGCCGTTGCGGGCATGCGCCTGACCAGGACCGGCGACACGATCTGCACTAGGGAGGCTCCGCTCATCCTGGAGCGCATCAGCGAGTACAAGCCGGTCATCTCCCTGGCCATTGAGCCGCGCAATGCGGAGGAGGCCGAGAAACTGGATCAAGCCATGGGGCACTACCTGCAAGAGGACCCGACTCTGCATATCGAGAAGGACGAGGCTACTGATCAGCTCGTGCTCTCGGGCATGGGGGAGCTGCATTTGGAAGTGGTCCTGGATCGCCTGCGTCGTGAATACGGCCTGCAGCCGCGTAGCGGCAAACCTCAGGTGGTCTATCTGGAGACGGTCGCCGCGCGCGGGGAGGGCGAGGCCGAGTTCCATCGCGAACTCGGCGATGTCATGCATCACGGCTTCGTGCGCCTCGAAGGCGAGCCCCTGCCCAGGGGCAAAGTCAACGAAGTCCATTTGGCTCTGGACAAAACCCAGTGGCATCAAACCATTGCGGATGCCGTATACGAAGGCATCGTTGATGGACTACAGAGCGGGGTGCTCAAGGGCCACCCGGTGCAGAACGTCAAGGTCACTGTCGTGGAGCTGCGCAAGCGGGAGGGCGAGTCGACGCCGGTGGGCTACCGCATGGCCGCAGCCATGGCCTTGCGCAAGGCATTGCAGCAGGCCAGACCTGTCCTGCTGGAACCCATCATGGATGTGGAGATCAGTGTGCCCGTAGACTTTGTGGGTGATGCCATCGGCCTTCTCGGAGCCAAGGGCGCCAGAATCGAAAACCTCTTCGACAAGGCTGGCCAGAAGGCCATCAAGGCTCTCGCGCCATTGCGCAGCCTGTTCGGCTTCTCCACTGACCTGCGATCCGCGACCCAAGGCCGGGCCGGCCTCGTGATGCGGTTCTCACGCTTCGATGTGCTCGAATGAGCGCCAGCCCCGGTGATTCATGAGCGTAATGACTCGCTTTAAACGCCTGGTTCGGTACAACTACCTCAAAATTCTCAGGCTCAGAACCTCCTCGCACAGCATCGCCCTGGGGCTGGCGCTGGGCGCCTTTGGCGGCTGCTTGCCCGCCTTGCCGGGCCTGCCCTTGCAGAGCTTGGTTGGCTTGGCCCTGGCCTTCATCTTCCGCGCCAACAAAATAGCAGCCTGGCTCGGGACGTGGGTGTCCAACCCGTTCAACTGGGTCCTTTTTTACTGGGCCGAGTACAAGATCGGCAGCCTCATCATCCCCCTGGACATCAAGATCGACCCGTTGTCGATGAACATCCAGGAACTCGTCTCCCTTGGGGCCAAAGGCATCCTCGTGTTGATGATCGGCGGCGCCATCCTTGGCATTCCCATCGGGCTGCTGACCTACGCCATCTCGCTTCCGTTGATCCGCAACTATCACAAGCGGCGGGCCCTGCGCTTGCTGCGCAAACGCACCAGCTCCTCTTGACGCCCTTACGGGCGGGCAACCAACATCGCCCAGGCCAATTCCTTGCGTCAGGCCCTCCTTATCCGTAAGTATGGCGGGAGAGGGCATGAGCTTCGACCAGCCGACAGGTCCTCATGGTCCGGGAGAGGCATGATGGACGACGGTTCCAAGAGACTGGTGGTGGTATCGAACCGCCTCCCCGTGGCCTTGAGCAACGAAGGAGGGCGGTGGATGGTCAAGCCTGGCGCAGGCGGGCTCGTGTCCGCTCTGGCGCCGGTGCTCAAGAACAGGGGAGGCTTGTGGATCGGTTGGTCCGGAGCCAAGGGAGCCGTGGACATTGCCGACCTGCTGGCCGAGTTCTCCCGTCAGGCGGGCTATTCGTTGCACCCGGTCCATCTCGGCGAGGAAGAGGTGACCGGCTATTATCACGGCTTCTCCAATGAGGTCATCTGGCCGCTCTTCCACGATTTCCAGTCGCGCTGCAATTTCAATCCAGGCTATTGGCGCATCTACCTGGACGTGAACCTCAAGTTCGCCGAGGTCGTGGCGCGTTACAGCCGCGCCTCCGACTACGTCTGGGTCCACGACTATCACCTCATGCACATGGCCTTCATGCTGCGCAACATGGGCTTGGGGCGAAGCTGCGGCTTTTTCCTGCACATCCCCTTTCCGCCGCCGGACATCTTCCTCAAGCTACCCTGGCGGGCCAAGGTCGTACGCTCGCTCCTTGAGTATGACCTCGTGGGCTTCCAGACCTGGCGCGACCGGAGCAACTTCATCAACTGCCTGCGCGCCCTGGCGCCCGAGGCGGGCATCAGCGGCCGCGGCAACGAGGTGCGGGTGATGCTCCTTGGCCGCACCACGCGACTCGGGGCCTTCCCCATCAGCATCGACTACAATGCCTTCGCCGACATGGCCGCCTCGGCAGAGGTGGCCCAGAAGGCGAAGGATTTCCGTGACGCCCTGCTCCAGCGCAAGATCATCCTCGGCGTGGATCGGCTGGACTACACCAAGGGCATTCCTCAGCGCATCGAGGCCATCCGCCAGCTTCTGCTCAAGTTCCCGGACTTGCGCGAGAAGGTCTGCTTCGTCCAGGTGGCCGTGCCCAGCCGTGAGGAGATACCCGAGTACCACACTCTCAAGATCGAGATCGAACGGCTTGTGGGCGAGGTCAATGGTCAATTCACCCAGCCGGGATGGGTGCCGATCCATTATTTGTACCGTTCGCTCCCGCGGGAGGATTTGGTGGCCTACTATCGCGCAGCGGACATGGCCCTTGTCACGCCTCTGCGCGATGGCATGAATCTGGTGGCCAAGGAGTATTGCGCCAGCAACGTTTCGGAGACTGGCGCGCTCTTCCTGAGCGAGTTCGCCGGTGCAGCCGGCCAACTGCAGAAGCACGGCGCCATCCTGGTCAATCCCCATGACGTGGAGGGAGTCGCCAAGGCGATCTACAAGGCCTTCCACACGGATACGGCGGTGCACCGTTCGAACATGCGCCGTTTGCGCGAATCCATCCGCCGCGCGGACATCTTTTGGTGGGTGGACTCCTTTCTGCAGAACGCCTTTTCCAGACACCTCAATGATTTTCCGCCTCGCGAAGGCGTTAGTTTCCACGAATAGGAGATGTCCCCATGCCTGTTGCCGAGCGCAGGCCATTCGCCAAGCGCAGCCTTGGCCAGAACTTTCTGCGTGATGAGAACATAGCCCGTAAGATTGTCGCTGCCCTGGCGCTTTCACCCGGCGACACCGTGCTTGAGATCGGGCCGGGCCACGGCGCGCTCACTCGTTGGCTGGACGAGTGGGTGCAAACGGTTCCCTCGGGACGGGTCCTCGCCCTGGAGAAGGATGAGGATCTTGCTCGTGGAATCGAACGCGATTTTCCCGGAGTGGAGGTGGTTGTTGCCGATGCCTTACACTTTCCCTGGGAGTCGCTCCCGGGAGCAGGGAACCTCAAGTACGTGGGCAATCTACCATACAACATCGCCTCTCCGCTCATCTGGGAGATCGTCAGCCGATCTCCGCGCTACGCGCAGGCTGTGTTCATGGTCCAGCACGAGGTGGGGCTGCGGCTTTCGGCCTTGGCCGGGAGCGGAGAGTACGGCGCGCTGAGTGTCTGGGTCCAGAGCTTCGCCCAGGTGCGCTACCTGTTCCGCGTACCCCCGCAGGTTTTCAGGCCCAGGCCCAAGGTGGACTCGGCCGTGATGCTCTTCGAGCCGTTGAACCCGGAGCAAGCGCCTGCCGAGCCTGAGTTATTGGCCAGGTTATTGCATATGTGTTTTCAGAAGCGTCGCAAGCAGTTGCGCAATATTCTGCGGCCCTGGTGGTCCGAGCGCGTGGAGCAGTTGCTTGAGAGTCATGGTCGCCAGCCCACGGCTCGCCCCGAGGAGTTGACTCCTCTGGAATTCCAGAGCTTGGCGCGAATCGTGCTCGGGGAGGCGATCCACGGGTAATGGCCAAGAATCATTTTTAACAAAATAATGATTGCCGCGCCTCCAGCCTTGTTTTATGGGCCTTTCGGCTGGACAGGAAAATAGCATTGCATTAATGGTGTGTGGGCGCGGGCAAGGATTTTAGTGATCTGCCCCTCTCCGACTTGTGACGACCGAGATCCGACGATCGTGCAGAAGGTGAAATCTCGGCTACGAGTTCTCATACGCAAGGTTGTACCGACGGTGGAAATCGGGCCCAGATTGAATATGGGTTCGTCGTATCAAGCAAAAAGAGGAGGAGAGGACTAATGACCAAGGCAGATCTGGTTGCCAAAATCGCCGAGAAGGCCTCCATTTCCAAGGCTGACGCCGAGCGCGCCCTGAATGCCTTTGTCGAGGCCGTGGAAGCGACCCTCGTGAACGAGGGCAAGCTGACGCTGACCGGCTTTGGCACTTTCGCGGTAGAGGAGCGCAAAGAACGCACCGGCCGCAACCCGCGCACTGGTCAGGAGATCAAGATCCCCGCGACCAAAGTGGTCAAGTTCCGCCCTGGCAAGCTGCTCAAAGACGCTGTGAAGTAAATTTGGAGCATTCTTATGTGGATGATTCATGGTGAGACAGTTCAAAGCCCGCTTCCTCAGGATCTTCCCTGGTGGCAGCCGGATCATGCAATCTTTTTTGGCGTGCTCTACATGGTGCTCGGCGTGATCGGCACCGGCATGGGCGCTGTCATTCTCAAATCCTTGTGGGATTCGGTCCGTCACAAGCACTAGCAGCTTCTGACTGACGGCAGTCGGGGCGGACCCGCCTGGTGAGGGTCCGCCCATGCACATCACGGGAGCAAGACTTTTTCCTGGCAGGAAAAAGTACTTGCTTTTGTTTTTTCATGTACCTATGGTTCTCTGTCTCGCCAACCTGCGGCTCGGCCGCGGCGAGGCACTATTCAAAAGGGGGTGAGATCTTTGCCCGGAGTCATCCTAGAAGACGGTGATAACTTCGACATCTCCCTGCGCCGTTTCAAGAAGCAGGTTGAGAAGGCCGGCGTGCTCTCTGAGCTCAAGAAGCGCCAGCACTTCGAGAAGCCCAGCGTTCAGCGCAAGAAGAAGAAGGCCGCCGCGCGCAAGCGCCTGCTCAAGAAACTCAGAAAGATGAACATGTCCTAATGTCTCTCGAAAGAAAGATAGAACAGGACTTCGTCGTGGCCTACAAGGCCAAGGAAGAGCTTAAGGTGGCTGTCTTGAGGATGCTCAAGACAGCCATCAAGCACCGCCGTGTGGAGCTCCTCCGGGATCTGTCCGATGCCGAGATCCTTGAGACCATCGGCAAGCAGGTCAAGCAGCGCCAGGAGGCGGAGGAGCAATTCCGGGCCGCGGGCCGCACCGATCTCGCCGATAAGGAGGCATCCGAGGCCGTCATCCTTCGGGCGTACCTCCCCGCGCAGATCTCCAGGGAAGAGCTGACAGCCCTCGTGGACAAGACGGTCGCCGACCTCGGCGCGACCGGCATGAAGGACATGGGCCGCGTCATGAAGGCGATCATGGACGGCTACAAGGGCAGGGTGGACGGCAAGGTCCTCAGCGAGCTGGTCAAAGCTCGCCTTTCCTGAATCACCGCAACCGAAGCGTTGCCACATGGAATCCAGAACCCTCCAGTTGCTGGAGTTCCCCAAGATTCTCGATCACCTCGCCCGCTTCGCGCTCTCCGCGCCAGGCAGGAAGGCGTGCTTGGCCATTGGGCCGGCCACCGACAGGTCCAGCCAAGCGGAGCAGGCCGAACTGCTTGGCCAGTACATGGCCTTCAGGCGCGAGAGCGGCTTTGCCCTGACCTCCTTCGAGGATCTGGGCGGCTTGCTGGCGTTCGTCCGAGGGCCCGAGAACGTGCTCGACCAGGATGCCGGCTTCGCCCTCTCCGAGACCTTGGGCCTGGCCCGTGTCGCGCGCGAAACGCTACGTGGGCATGCCGAGCGTCCGTGGGGGCTTCTTCTCGATCTCGCCGAGGGCTGCCCGTGGCCCGAGCTGACCTGGGCGGGCCTGAGACGTTGCGTGGGCCCCGACGGTCGGCTCAAGGACGAGAGCTCGCCCGAGCTGTTCACCGTGCGCCAGGAGATCCGACGCATCAATCAGACCTGCACCAAAAAGGTTAAGGATTTCCTGCAAAAGGAGAACCTTTCCGCCTACTTGCAGGACGACTACATGACCGTCTCCTCGGATCGCTACGTTCTGCCTCTCAAGACGAATTTCAAGGGCCGGCTGCAAGGCATCATCCACGACTACTCCCAGACTGGCGAGACCTGCTACTTCGAGCCCATGTTCCTCGTGGACCTGAACAATGAGCTGCAAGGCATGCGCCGCGAGGAACGCGAAGCGGAGCGGGCCGTGCTCAAGATGCTCACGGACCTCGTGCGCCGGGAACTCGATGCCGTGGAAGGCGTCTTCCGCTTCCTTGTGCAGCTCGATGTGCTCCAGGCCAAGCACGGCCTGGCCGAGGCCCTGGGCGGCGCCCCGTTGATCGCGGCCGAGGGGCGGGGCCTCCTGCTGCGCAACGCGCGCCATCCGTTGCTCGCCCTGGGCGGCGATCCCGTGGTGCCCATCGATATCCGTCTGTCCGAAGGCGAGCTTGCGCTCATTATCAGCGGCGGCAACGCCGGCGGCAAGACCGTCTGCCTCAAGACACTGGGGCTCCTTTCGATCATGGCCTTGTCCGGCCTGCCCGTGTCGGCGGACGAAGGCAGCGTCGTGCCTTTCTGGGAGAGAATTTTTGCTTTTCTGGGCGACGAGCAGAGCATCGAGGCCCATCTGAGCACCTTTACCGCCCAGATCCGCTCCTTGGCCTTGGTCTGGGGGCGCATCGACGAACACACGCTGATTATTCTGGATGAGTTCGGGGCCGGTACGGACCCGGCCCAAGGAGCGGCCCTGGCCCAGGCCGTGGTGGACAGCCTCATGGAGCGCGGCGCGCGCGCGGCCGTGGCGACCCATTTCCCGGCTCTCAAGGTCTACGGCATGAGCCGGGAAGGAGTGCGCTCGGCCAGCGTTCTTTTCGATCCCACGAGCAAGCGGCCGCTCTACAAACTGGCCTACGATCAGGTGGGTACCTCCCTGGCGCTGGACGTGGCCCGCGAGCACGGCCTGCCCGCCGAGATCCTGACCAAGGCCGAGCAGTATCTGCTTCTGGAGGGCCAGGACACCTCGCGGCTCATGGATCGCCTGAACACCGTGGCCGTTGAGAAGGAGCAGGAGCTGGAGTCGCTCAGGCGCGAGCGGCGCCGGCTGGCTGAGAAGGAGAGCCGCCTCAAGGAGCGCTACGATCAGGAGCGCAAAAAACTCCTGGAGAGCGTCCAGTCCCAATCCCAGCGCATCGTGCGCGAGTGGCAGGAGGGCAGGCTGGGTCGCAAGAAGGCGCAGCAGGACCTGGCCGACCTGCGCAAGCAGCTTGCAGGACCCGAGGCTGCTCCTGAAGAGCGCGAGCTCTCCTTCGAGGATATCCAGCCGGGCATGAGCGTGCTCTACACCGTCTGGAACAAGAAGGGCACGGTCGTGGAGAAGGATACGCGCCGCCGGCAGATCAAGGTCGACTTGAGCGGCGTTTCCCTGTGGGCCGATGCCAAGGATATCGCTGCGGCGGGGCAGGCCGTGCCCTCCGCGCCCAAACCAGCGGATGTCAACGTCGCGGCCGAGTTGGGTTTCACCATGAGCATCGACCTGCGCGGACAGCGCAGCGACAGCGCCGTGAGTGAGTTGAGCCGCTTTCTCGATCAGGCCATCCTGCGCGGGGCATGCGGCGTGGAGATCATCCATGGCCGCGGCACGGGTGCCCTGCGCAAGGAGATACACGAGTTCCTACGGCGGTTCCCGGCGGTGCGCTCCTTCAGGCTTGCTTCGGAAGAGGAGGGCGGAGACGGCAAGACCCTGGTGGAGATGAAGTAGAGCCCGCCGCTACGGGCGTCCTCACGCTCGGGCTTGCCAAGCCCGGGACCATGCTTAGCTTTACCAGCGTGCGCGGAAGCCGAGGCGAGAATGGGCATTGATCAAGGCATCATACAGAGCGTCAAATCGCGCGTGGACCTGGTGGAGATTGTCAGGCGCTACGTGGATCTCAAGCCCATGTCCGGCCGTTTCGTGGCCCCGTGCCCCTTCCATCAGGAAACGAAGCCCTCATTTTCGGTCAATCCCGAGCTTGGCTTCTATTATTGTTTTGGCTGCCAGGCCTCGGGCGATGTCATCGACTTCTACGGCCGCATGAACGGCCTGGAGTTCCGGGAAGCGCTGGAGGCCCTGGCCGAAGAAGTCGGCGTCTCCCTGACTGACGAGAAGCCGGACCCACTGGCCGCGCGCAAGAAGCAGCTCAGGAAGGCCTGCCTGGACATGCACGCCCTGGCCCGCGACTATTTCCGGCGCACCCTGTCTTCGGCCGCAGGCAAGGACGCGCGTGACTATCTGGCCAGGCGCAGGCTCGTCCCGGAGATCATCGAAGGCTTCGGCCTGGGCTGCTCGGACGAGGACTGGCAGGGCTTGCAGAGCTTCCTGCAGGGCAAGGGCTTCTCGCCGGCCCAGGCCGTGGAGGCCGGTCTCCTGTCGCGCAACGACTCGGGCCGCACCTACGACCGTTTCCGGGGCCGACTGATCTTTCCCATCCAGGACATGGCCGGCAGGGTCATCGCCTTCGGCGGCCGCATCATCAAGGACGGCGAGCCCAAGTACCTCAATTCGAGCGATTCGCCCATCTACACCAAGGGCGAACACCTCTATGGGCTGTACCAGGCACGCCCGGCCATATCCAAGAGCCGCCGCGCCCTGCTCACCGAAGGCTACGTGGACGTGCTGGCGCTCCATCAGCACGGCTTCAAGGATGCGGTGGGAGTGCTCGGCACGGCCTTGACCGTGGAACAGGTCAAGCGGCTGGGCTCGCTGTGCAAGGAGGTCGTGCTCGTCTTCGACGGCGACAACGCCGGCCGCAAGGCGGCCCTGCGCAGCGCCGAGATGGTCCTGGCCCAAGGGCTGACTTGCCGCGTGGCGCTCCTGCCCCAAGGCCTGGACGCCGACGACCTCCTGCGCGAGTCAGGGGCCGAGGCCTTCGCCAAGCTCCTGGAGCAGGCCGGCGACGGGTTCGAATACTGCGCCGAGTGCGTGCGCGCGACGGGTTCCGCCCGCGAGGTCCTCGACTTCGCCAGGCGCTTTCTGCGCGGGCTGCGTGACCCGGCATGGAAGGCCTTTTATCTGCCCCGGTTGACCAAGAGCCTGGGGCTGGACGAGACGGTGATGCGCGGAGCCTTGGCCGGTGACGGCGATGTGCCTCCACAGGCCGCCCAGCGCCAGGGGGATCGGCAAAGGAGAAGCGTCACGACGTATGCCCCAGGGCAGATCAAGGAGTCTGGCGCCAAGAGGGATGAGTATCTTCTGGCTTTCGCCGTGCACTATCCACAGTACCGCAAGAACCTGCGGGATGGAAATCTGGCGGAGCTTCTCTGTAATCCGCAGGCGAAAAGATTCTGGGAGACCATAACGAACTCCCCGGAGTTTGACGATAAGGACGTTTACGACAGGCTCGACGAGCGGCAGCGCGGTTTCTGGGTGCGCTGCAAGGAGGCTCCGCCGTTCAAGCCGGAGCTGGAGGCCGCGTACTGGAGTGAGATTCAGGCTCTCCTCAAGACCCAGCCCAAGCAGGAGCGCATCAAGTGGCTGCGAATGGCGATGGGTGAGGCCTACCATCGCGGTGATCATAATGAGGCCAACAGGCTTCTTGGCGCATTGCAGGATCTATTAGGGAGGATTGATGAGCAACCTTAAGGAAATCCAGCAGATCAAGACCCTCATCGCCCAGGGCAAGCAGAAGGGCTTTCTGACCTTCAAGGAGCTGAACAGCGCCTTGCCGTCCGAGGTCAACAATCCCGAGCAGATCGAGGAGATCATCTCCATATTCGACCAGCTCGAGATCGCCATCGTCGACTCGGAGAAAGAAGGTAAGAAGCTCCAGATTCTGTCCGCCACCGACTCCGAGGAAGAGGCGGATGTCGATGCGGCCTCGGTCATCGAGGTCGTGGGCAATGATGAGGATGCGGCTGATTATGCCTCGCGCAGCACCGACCCGGTGCGCATGTACCTGCGCGAGATGGGCTCCGTGCCCCTGCTGGACCGTGAAGGCGAGGTTGTCATCGCCAAGAAGATCGAGTCGGGCGAGCTGGATGTGCTTTACGCCCTGGTGGAAGTGCCGGTGGCCGTGGAGGAGCTTGTCCAGGTGGGCAAGGACCTCAAGGACGGCCGCATAAAGCTCAAGGACGTGGTCAAGACCATCGAGGAGGACGACCCTAGCGAGGACGAGATGAACCAGCGCCAGCGGGTCATCCATCTTCTGGACGAGATCAAGGCCAACTTCAAGAAGAAGCGCAAGATCTACACCAAGCTGGACCAGTGCGCCACCTTGGACCGCCGCGTGTTCAGCCTGCAAATGGAGATCGTGGGCTTCAAGGAAGAGGTCGTCCAGAAGCTGCGCGACATCAAGCTGGAGAAGACGCTCATCGACCGGGTCATCGAGACTGTCGAGGATTACGTGCGTCAGATGCACAATTGCCAGCGCGATCTGGCGGCGTACATCATGTCCACGGGCAAGAGCCAGAGCGAGATCCGCGAGCTGTTTCGCCAGGTGGACGAGCGGACCATGAGTCCGCTTGCCGCGGCCGAGGCCCTGGGCCTGACCGTGGAGGAATTCTTCTCCTATAAGGAGATGCTCGCCGGCAAGATGGAAATCCTCATAAGGCTGCAAGATAAGTGCTGCCATCAGGTCTCCGAGCTGGAGGAGGTTCTCTGGCGCATCAAGCGCGGCAACGAGAACGCCTCCAGGGCCAAGCAGGAGCTCATTCGCGCCAACCTGCGCCTGGTGGTCTCCATCGCCAAGAAGTACACCAACCGCGGCTTGCAGTTCCTTGACCTCATCCAGGAAGGCAACATCGGCCTCATGAAGGCCGTGGACAAATTCGAGTACCAGCGCGGCTACAAGTTCTCCACCTATGCCACCTGGTGGATACGCCAGGCCATCACCCGCGCCATCGCCGATCAGGCCCGCACCATCCGCATCCCGGTGCACATGATCGAGACGATCAACAAGCTCATCCGCACTTCGCGCTACCTCGTCCAGGAGCTTGGCCGCGACCCCACGCCCGAGGAGATCGCCGAGCGCATGGATTACCCCATCGAGAAGGTCAAGAAGGTCCTCAAGATTGCCAAGGAGCCAATTTCCCTGGAGACTCCCATCGGTGACGAGGAGGATTCGAGCCTTGGCGACTTCATCGAGGACAAGAAGGCGGTGGCCCCGGCCGAGGAAGTGGTCAACACGAAGCTCTCCGAGCAGATCGGCAAGGTGCTCTCGGACCTGACTCCCAGAGAGGAGCAGGTTTTGCGCAAGCGCTTCGGCATCGGCGAAAAGTCCGACCACACGTTGGAAGAGGTGGGCAAGCTTTTCAACGTCACCCGCGAGCGTATTCGCCAAATCGAAGCCAAGGCCCTGCGCAAGCTCAGGCATCCCGTGCGCAGCCAGATCCTGCGCTCATACTATGAAAGTTGAGCCCGGCTTGGCTCCCGGTTGCGCGCGCAACGGCAGCGCAGCACTCTTTGCGAAAGGCGGCCCATCTGGGTCGCCTTTCGCTTTTTTAGCCACGGAAAATGAAAAGCAAAATGCCGTCCGTGGCAGTTACGCAGGCCTGCTTGTTGCTATGTAGGACTTTGCCTACCCGCCAGCCTTGATTTGTTAACGTTTGTGTCACGGAAAACCCATGCGTAGGCGCGGATTGGCAGGGGAAAGGGCGTGCGGAAAGCAGGAGCGCCTACCTGCGAAACGGCTTTCCAAGCCACTTCCCAGGCATGGCGGACATGACGCGAAATAGAAGGCGGCCAAGTGTGTGCGTGATTGACGAAAATGGAAACAAATGTCTATGCTTGTAACCTTTAACTTGACGGCGGATGCGGGGTGTTTGCCTCCCCCCGCGGGCTCTCCCTTCTCGGCCGAGGCTCCCGTGCGTCCCTTGGCCCGAACGGGGATCGCAAAAACCACCAGCCACATGTAGAGGGTTGTGTCTTGCTGTTTAATCCCATCAACAAGTCCTACCACGACTATGCCATCGAGAGGGACAAGGAGGCGTGCATCAACTGCGAGGTGTGCGTCCGCCAATGTTCCTATGGGGCGCACTTCTGGGATGACCTGCGCAAGTGCGTGCGCCACGACAGCTCGAAGTGCGTCGGCTGCCACCGCTGCGAGGCGCTCTGCCCGACGGCCTGTCTATCCATACGCCGCAAGCCTTCCGATTTCCGGGAGAATGCCGTGTGGGCTCCGACCTTTCTCAAGTACATCTACAAGCAAGCGGACACGGGTGGCGTGCTCCTGGGCGGCATGGGCTGCCCGACGAACATCCCGGTCTACTGGGACAGGCTGCTCCTGGACGCCAGCCAGGTGACCAACCCTTCCATCGACCCGTTGCGCGAGCCCATGGAGCTCAAGACCTTCCTGGGCTCGAAGCCCGACAGGCTGGAGTTCGAGGAGACGCCCGCGGGACCGCGCCTCAAGACGCCCATGAAGCCCCAGCTTGAACTCGAGGTGCCGATCATGTTCGCGGCCATGAGCTTCGGGGCCATCAACTTCAATCTCCACGTGGCCATGGCCCGCGCGGCCACCGCCACCGGCACCATGTACAACACGGGCGAGGGCGGCCTGCATCGTTCGCTGTACAAGTACGGCAAGAACACCATCGTGCAGGTGGCTTCCGGCCGCTTCGGCGTGCACAGCGACTATCTGAACGCCGGCGCCGCCGTGGAGATCAAGATCGGCCAGGGCGCCAAGCCAGGCATCGGCGGCCATCTTCCCGGCGAGAAGATCGACGCGCGCGTGTCCGAGACTCGCATGGTTCCGCTCGGCTCCGACGCCATTTCGCCCGCGCCGCATCATGACATCTACTCCATCGAGGACCTGCACCAGCTCATCTACGCCATCAAGGAAGCCACGGCCTACACCAAGCCCGTGTCCGTGAAGATCGCCGCGGTGCACAACGCGCCCGCCATCGCCTCGGGCGTGGTGCGCGCGGGGGCGGACATCGTGGTCATCGACGGCATGCGCGGAGGCACGGGCGCGGCCCCGGCCATGATCCGCGACAACGTCGGCCTGCCCATGGAACTGGCTCTGGCCGCCGTTGACCAGCGCCTGCGCGACGAAGGCATCCGCAACCGGGCCTCGGTGGTCGCCTCGGGCGGCCTGCGTTGCAGCGCCGATATCGTCAAGGCCATCGCCCTGGGCGCCGATGCCGTGTACATCGGCACCGCGACGCTCATCTCCGTGGGCTGCACGGTCTGCGGCCGCTGCTACACGGGCAAGTGCCCCTGGGGCATCGCCACCAACGAGGCGAGCCTGGCCAAGCGTCAGAACCCGGAATTGGCGGCCGAGAAGATGGCCAACCTCATCAAGGCTTGGAGCCACGAAATGCAGGAGATGCTCGGCGGCATGGGGCTGAACTCCATCGAGAGTTTGCGCGGCAACCGCGACAAGCTGCGCGGCGTGGGCCTGAACGACACCGAGCTCGATATTCTCGGCGTCAAGCACGCCGGGAGGTAGGAGACATGAAGCGCGTATATCCCAACAAAGCCTTCTGCATCGGCTGTCATCTGTGCGAGGTGGCCTGCCTGACGGTACACAGCAAGAGCCAGGACGTGATCGTCGCCCACAAGCAGGAGAAGGCCGCCGGCCTGTCGCCGCGCAAGGTCGTGTACCAGATCGGTCCGGCCTGCGTGGCCCTGTCCTGTCGCCATTGCGCCGAGCCGGCCTGCGTGGCCGCGTGCATCTCCGGCGCCTTGAGCAAGGACCCGGATAGCGGCCGCACCGAATACGACGAGATCAAGTGCGTCGGCTGCTGGTCGTGCGTCATGTCTTGCCCTTTCGGCGCCATCAAGCGCCATCCGGTCAAGGAGAAGATCGTCAAATGCGATCTGTGCAAGGGCAGAAAAATGCCCGCGTGCGTGGAGGCGTGCCCCAACCGGGCTCTCAAGTACGAGGAGCGCTAGTCGCTCGCTTTCCTCCAAACTCAAACGAGAGTGCCATGACCTATGTGATAGTCGGCGGCGGCGTCTCGACCCTGGGCGCCATCGAAGGCATACGGCAACGCGACAAGCAGGGGCGCATCGTGGTCATCAGCGCCGAGCGGGAGCCCATCTACGGCAGGCCGCTCATTTCCTATTTCCTGGCCGGCAAGATCGGGCCGTCCGACCTTCCGCTACGGCCACGCGAGTACTACGAGAAGAACATGGTCGAGCTGAAGCTCGGCGCCAAGGTGACGGCCATCGACCCGAAAAGGAAGGTCGTGACCATGTCCACAGGGGAGTCCACGGCCTTTGACAAGCTCCTCCTGGCCACGGGCGGCGTGCCCTTCAGCCCGCCCATCACGGGCCTCGACGGCCCAGGGATCTACAGCTTCACGACGGCCGAGCACGCGCGGACCCTGGATAAGCTGGCCAGCAGCCTGAAGCGCGCGGTGGTCATCGGCGGCGGCCTCATCGGCCTGAAGGCGGCCGAATCCCTGTTCGACCGCGGCGTGGACGTGAGCATCGTGGAGCTTGCGCCGCGCGTCCTGTCCGCGGCCTTCGACGACGAGGCGGGCGCGCTGGTCCAGGACAGGCTGCACAAGGTCGGGCTGCACATCCATTGCAACGTCTCGGCCAAGGAGATCAAGAGGAGCGAGGCTGGCGCCCTCAAGGGCGTGCTCCTGTCCGACGGCCGCTTCCTGGAGGCCGAGGCCGTGGTCGTGGCCATCGGCGTGGTCCCGGAGAAATCCCTGGCCGTCTCGGCGGGACTCAAGGTCGATCGGGGCATCCTCGTGGATGATCGTCTGGAGACCAGTGCGAAGGGCATCTACGCCGCGGGCGACGTGGTGCAGGCCCTGGACATGATCGCCGGCGACGCCCGCGTGGTGCCCATCTGGCCCAATGCCTACAAGCAAGGCTTCGCCGCCGGGCTGAACATGGCCGGCGCGGGGCGTTCCTTCGAGGGCGGCCTGGCCATGAACTCCATCAGCTTCTACGGTCTTGCGACCGCCTCGGTAGGCCTGGTCAACCCCCAGGGCGACGGCTACGAGGTGCACCGGCTGCTGAACGAGCAGAAGCAGACCTATCGCAAGCTCGTGTTCAAGGATGATCGCCTGGTCGGTTACGTCCTGGTCGGCGACATCGACCGCGCCGGTCTTTACACCGGGTTCATCCGCTTCAAGCTGCCGCTCGCGCCCGAGATCAAGGAGAAGCTCATGGCGGGACAGCCGTGCGCGCTCTTGTGGCCCGAGGAGATATTCAAGAACCATTGGAACCCTGAGAGCGATGCGGCGGCCGGCTAGGCCGGGATCGCGCATAGTCTGGAGCGGAGTAGAAGCTCATGAAAGCGCCACATGGATATCATGATTTCGAGAAGGACATTTCCGGCTGCGGCGTGTTCGGCGTCATCGCCCGCGACCGCGAGCTGATTCCGGGGGACATGCCCATCAAGGCCATGTGCACCATGCACGACCGCGGCAATGGCCTGGGCGGAGGCTTCGCGGCTTACGGCATCTATCCGGACCTGGCCGACTACTGGTGCTTCCATCTCATGTGCGACGACCAGGCCGGCCTGGATAGGGCGGATGAGATCCTCAAGCACTTCTTCGAGGTCAAGGAGGCCCAGCCCATTCCCACCCGGCATACTCCTATGGTGGTCAACCCGCCGGTGCTCTGGCGCTACTTCCTCAAGGTCAAGGGCGATCGCCCCAAATGGAAGGAGCGGGACGAGAAGGACTACGTCGTCAGCGTGGTCATGCACATCAACCAGAGCGTGCACGGCGCCTTCGTGGCCTCCAGCGGCAAGAACATGGGGGCCTTCAAAGGCGTCGGCTTCCCCGAGGACATGGCCGAGTTCTATCGACTGGACGAATACAAGGCCTACATCTGGACCGGGCACAACCGCTTCCCGACGAACACTCCGGGCTGGTGGGGCGGAGCGCACCCGTTCACGCTCCTGGACTGGTCCATCGTGCACAACGGCGAGATCTCCTCGTACGGCATCAACCGCCGCTATCTGTGCGAGCACGATTATCTGTGCACGCTCATGACCGATACCGAGGTCGTGGCTTATCTCCTGGATCTGCTCGTGCGCCGGCACAAGCTGTCCCTGCGCATGGCGAGCTGGGTCTTCTCTCCGCCCTTCTGGGATGAGCTGACCCGTCTGCCCAAGGAGCAGCAGGACGCCTTCAAGGCCCTGCGCATGGTCTACGGATCGGCTTGCCTCAACGGCCCCTTCGCCATCCTGGTCACGGCGGGCGACTTCATGATGGGGCTTAACGACCGGGTCAAGCTGCGGCCCCTCATCGTGGCCGAGGAAGGCAAGCGGGTTTACATGTCCAGCGAGGAAAGCTCCATCCGCGAGGTGAGCGGCAAGCTGGACAAGGTTTGGGCTCCCAAGGCCGGCGAGCCCGTAATTGCAACGCTGGAGAACTAAAGTTGGCCGACCAGAAGCTTGTGCTCGACGCCAAGGGAGTGTATTACCGCCAACTCAATGAGAGCATCCGCGAGGCGGTTGCCGGTGGGACCCGTGACTTCGAGCTGAACAATGTCAATGGGCAGCGCTACATCTTCACCGGCCTCAAGGGTAGCCTCACGCTGAGGATCAACGGTGTCCCGGGCCAGGACCTGGCGGCTTTCATGAACGGCCCGAGCATACGGGTCGAAGGCAATGCCCAGGATGGCGTCGGCAACACCATGGATGACGGCAAGATCGTCATCAGCGGCCTGGCGGGCGATGTGCTTGGGTACGGCATGCGCGGCGGCCGTCTGTACATCCGCGGCGACGTGGGGTATCGAGTGGGCATCCATATGAAGGCCTACCAGGACAAGTCGCCAGCCATCATCATCGGCGGCAAGGCCGGGGACTTCTTGGGCGAGTACATGGCCGGAGGATCCATCATCCTGCTGGGCATGTTCACTGATAAGCCGCATGCGCCGATTTGCGGCCGCAGCATGGGCACGGGCATGCACGGCGGCGTGATTTATGTCCGCGGGCCGGTGCCCGAGACGCAACTCGGCCCCAATCTGGTCAGCGAGCCAGTGGACGAGACCGACAAGGCGCGTCTTCGCGAGGCGGTCACGGACTTCGCCAGGGAATTTGGCCTGGATGCCCAGGGCATCCTTGCCGAGGCCTTCTTCAGAGTAAGGCCCTTTTCTCATAGACCGTACGGCAACATGTACGTACCCTGCTGACGACAGGAAGAAAGCCAAGGAGGACTCATGCTGTTCACGAATGTCGCCTATGCGATGGGCGCCGCGCCCCAAGGCCAAGGGGGAGGCGGCAACCCCATCGGAGCTTTCCTGCCTCTTATCCTCATGTTCGCCATCTTCTATTTCCTGCTCATCCGGCCCCAGCAGAAAAAGGCCAAGCTGCACAGGGAGTTTCTCTCCGGACTCAAGCGCGGGGATTACGTGCTTACCAGCGGCGGCATCTATGGCCGTATCATCGATACGGACGGCGATGTGCTGACCATCGAGGTGGCCAAGGACCTGACTCTGAAGGTCAACCGCGGCTTCATTACCGGCCCGGGTGACTCCACCAAGGCCGAGGCCAAGAAAGAAAAGAAAGAGAAGGGCGAGTAGCCCCTCCATCCGCGCGCATGATCATTCGTAAGCCCCCGCCGAGGTCAGGCCTCGGCGGGCGCTTGTTTTTACGGCGCCATGCGCGTGTTGACACCCAAGGCGCAAGTGCTACAACTTGTGCGCCTTCGAAGCGTGTCCATCAAGGAGTGACAATGAAAGGCAGTTTGCGCTGGAGGATGGCGCTTGCGGCGGCCGTCGCCATTCTTGGATTTGTCTACATGCTGCCCTCCATCCCCGCCGTGGACAGGGCCATTGGCGCCTTCTTGCCCAACGAAAAGATCAACCTTGGCCTGGACCTCAAGGGCGGCATCCATCTCACCCTCGACGTCAATGTGCGCAAGGCGCTGGAAAACTCCCTGGCCCAAATGGGCCGCGATATCCGCGACCTGGCCCGCGATAAGGGGATCTCGGTCATCAAGCCCGCGGTGACTCAAGGCAATCGCCTGCGCCTCACGTTGGTCAAGGCCGATCAGCAGGGGCAGTTCGAGGATCTCCTGGCCAAGAGCTTCGGCGGACTGAGTGTCAACTCCAAGGAACCTGGGGAGGATGGGCGCATTGAGTATGCTCTTGCGCCCACTGACGAGTACCGTAATTATTTTACCAATCTGACCGTGGACCAGGCGGTCAAGACCATCCGCAATCGCATCGACCAGTTTGGCGTTGCCGAGCCGGACATCCGCAAGCAGCAGGGCGGCCGCATCCAGGTGCAGCTTCCCGGTTTGCAGGATCCCGAGCGCGCCATCGCCATCATCGGCAAGACCGCGCACCTCGAGTTCAAGATCGTGGATGACAACGTGAATCCGCAGCAGGCCGCCTCCGGCGTTCTGCCCCCTGGCCGCGAATTGGCGACCATGCGCAGGTCGACCGCTGAGGGCGGGGCCATTGAGACGCCCATCGTGCTCCAACGGGACGCCGTGCTGACGGGCGAGGCCATCACAGATGCCAGCGTCAGCTTTGATCAGTTCGGACAGGCATATGTCACTCTGACTTTCAATGCCCGAGGAGCCCGCGACTTCGAGCGCGTCACCGGCGAGAATGTGCGCAAGCAGATGGGCATCGTCCTGGACGGCGTTGTCTATTCCGCGCCGGTCATCCAGGAGAAGATCAGCGGCGGCAGGGCGAGCATCACCGGCAACTTCACCGAGGCCGAGGCGCACGACTTGGCCGTGGTGCTGCGCGCCGGCTCGCTGCCCGCGCCCGTCACCGTCAGCGAGCAACGCGTGGTCGGTCCGTCCCTGGGTCAGGAATCCATCGATCAGGGTATTAAAGCCGGCATCATCGGCCTGGGCGTGATCATGCTCTTCCTGGTTGTTTATTACCGCTTGGCGGGCGTGCTGGCCGACTTGGTGCTATTGCTCAATTTCGTGTTGGTCATGGCGGGCATGGCCCTCTTCGGCGCGACGCTGACCTTGCCTGGCATTGCGGGCATCATCCTGACCATCGGCATGGCCGTGGACGCCAACGTGCTCATCTACGAGCGCATCCGCGAGGAGCTGCGCAATGGCGTGACTCCCAGAGCGGCCATTGCCGAAGGCTTCAGCCGGGCCACCCTGACCATCCTAGATTCCAACCTGACCACGATCATAGCGGCCGTCATTCTCTACGAGTTCGGGACCGGCCCCATCCGCGGCTTCGCCGTGACACTCACCCTGGGCATCATAACCTCCATGTTCACGGCGATCTTCGTATCCCGGGTCTTTTTCGACCTGTACACCTCCGGCCGCAAGGAACTGCGCACCCTGAGCATCTAGGAGAGGGCGGACATGGGTTTCCAGATCATCAAGCCGAATACGAACTTCGATTTTATAGGTTTCAGGCGCATCGCCTACCTCATATCGTTCGCGATTATCTTGGCCGGCCTTGGCTCACTGCTCGTCAAGGGCGGTCCCCAGTACGGGATCGATTTCGCCGGTGGCATGATCGTGCAGGTCAAGTTCGACCGTCAGGTGGAAGTGGGCCAAATCAAGGACGCCCTGGACGGCACGGATCTGCCCGGCTTGGTGGTTCAGCGATTTGGGCAGGAAAAGGATAATGAGTTCCTGATCCGCACCTCGACGGCGGATATCCCATCGGAAACCGTGCGTCAGCGGATCAGTGACGCGATCTCCTCAAACCTTCCAGGCCAGCAATTCGAGGTGCAGCGGCTGGAGATGGTCGGGCCCAAGGTCGGAGCCGACCTGCGTACCAAGGCGTTGGAGGCTTTGTTCTACGCCGTCCTGCTTATCGCCATCTACATCTCTGGGCGTTTCGAGCAACGCTGGTTCGCCGCCCTGGCCATGGCGGGGGGCCTGGCGACGGGCATTTATGTGCTCAAGCTATTGGGCGTGCCCATGAACTGGCTCATCCTGGCGGCCATGCTCATAACGATCGGCCTGTGCTGGTTCCTCAAACTCAGCTTCGCCATGGGGGCGATCATCTCCCTCAGTCACGACGTGCTCGTCACGATGGGCGTGTTCTCCGTGCTGAACAAGGAATTCGATTTGACGATCATCGCGGCCCTGCTGACGATCATCGGCTACTCGCTCAATGACACGATCATAGTCTTTGACCGTATTCGCGAGAACATGAAGGACCGCAAGCGCGAGGATTTCGCTGAAATCATCAACGCCAGCATCAACCAGACCCTGAGCCGGACGATCATCACTTCAGGCTCGACGCTTGTGGTGATCTTCTTCCTGTGGGTCTTTGGCGGAGGCGTGATCCACGACTTCTCCCTAGCCTTGCTGATAGGCATCGGCATCGGCACGTTTTCCTCCATCTTCGTGGCCGCGCCAATCTTGCTCAGTTTCGGCCCTGGCAGCTCCTTGGATGAGAGGAAGAAAAGGTCGGAAGTGGCCACGTAGTTGGCTGCCAAGTGTGTATTATCCAAAGGGGCCGCTCATGCGGCCCTTTCTTATTCGGTGAGTCTCAACTGCAAGCGCGCTATGCAAATCCGCGGAAAAGGAGCCGCCAACCCTGGCTGTCAACCGCCGGGCTGATTCCTATTGATCCAGTGCTCCGCAAGGACGGAACGAGCTTTTCCAGGTATCTTTCCAAACCGCTGCGGCAGTCGGCGACATGGTGCGAGCAGAGCCCGAATCGTCCTTGCGGATCATGCGGACGTGTTTGGGGCTGCCGATGGGGCGGAGATCCGAGCCAAGCAGACGCAGGCTGACACATCCATCGCGCGTGTCTTCGGCAACCCGGTAGGTCTTGTTCTCCGTATTGGTTTTGGCCTGGCCAAAGCCAATGGACTGCGGGACGCCGAGGAAAAGATTCTTCTCTCCTTCAGCATGCTTTGGTGGCCAAGGCGCTCCCGTGGGCAGGTTCAGCGTTCGGGCAGGGCTTGCACAGGGGCGCAATGCTTCCGGTCGAGCAACGGAGCCATATGGACCATACGGGCTGTTGACTGTGCTGTTCCGTGGTACAGCAGCCCGTAAGCGGATGCAACCGGCCCAGGAGCAATCATTTCCCAGAGGCTCCCGGCGGCGACTTGGGCAGGATGGGCCCCCCGGCTTTGCGCAGCCGCAGGGCGTGTTGCTGGATAAGGCGTTTCTCCGCGCCGGCATCCTTGGCTTGGTAGAAACGGCGGCCGGCAAGTTCCTCTGGAAGGTAGAGCTGCTCCACCCAGCCCTCCGGGAAATTGTGCGGATACTTGTAGCCTTTGCCGTAACCCCATTCGCGTTGCAGCCGGGTGGTTGCATTGCGCAGGTGCAGGGGCACCGGGCGCAGGCCGTTCTCGCGAATCTCGGCCTGCGCCGCCAGGTAGGCGGCATAGGACGAGTTGCTCTTGGGCGCCATGGCCAGGTACACGGCGGTTTCGGCCATGGGGATGAAGCCTTCGGGCATGCCGATCATCTCCACGGCCTGCTGACAGGATACGGCCAGTGAGAGGGCGTATGGGTCCGCAAGGCCGACGTCCTCCGAGGCCGAAAGGATCAGCCGTCGGCAGATGAAGCGCGGGTCCTCGCCGCTCTCGATCAGGCCGGCCATGTAATAGAGCGCCGCATCCGGATCCGAGCCGCGGATGGATTTGATCATGGCCGAGGCGAGTTCATAATGGCTGTCGCCACCGCGATCGCCGCGCTGGATCACCTCAGGCAGGGCGGCGCGCAGGACCTGGGGATCGCGCTTCTCTGGCGGCAGTTCGGCGGCGTATTCCAGCAGGTTGAGCAAGGTGCGGGCATCGCCGCCGGACATGCCGGCCACGAGGCGCCGGCTCTCCTCGGACAGCTCCAGCCCAAGGGCCTTGGTCCCCCTGGCGGTGATCTCCAGCAGGTCGGCGTCGGTCAATGGCATGAGCCGTAGAACGTGCAGCCGTGACAGGAGCTGCCGCGTCACGGAGAAGGAAGGGTTCTCGGTGGTCGTGGCGATCAGCGTGACTTGGCCGCTTTCGAGCTGCGGCAGGAAGAAGTCCTGCTGCGCCTTGCTGTAGCGGTGCAGCTCGTCGAGGATGAGCACATCCACGCCCGAGAGCTGCTTGCGCAACTCGGCCAGGCCTGTCTCCGGCGCGCTGACCCGCCGGTGCGGCCGTCCCGTGGATTTGGCCAGCAGAAGGGCCAAGGTCGATTTGCCGCTGCCTGGAGGACCGAAGAGAAGCAGGCTCGGCAATCGCTTGCCATGCAGCAGGGCCTCAAGCTTGCTCCGAAGATGGCGCTGGCCCACGAATTCGTCGAGGTTGGCCGGTCTTATGCGCTCGGCCAGGGGAGTGCGAGCCGTATCGTTTGCCATCATCACACTCCTATGGCGCAACACGGATGTCCGGCAACCGCTGCCTGGCCCAGAATGCCAACCCAAGCCCGAGCAGGGCCGCGGTTTCCCAGCGCAGCACGCGTCGCCCCAGGCTACGGGGAGCAAAACCGGCTCCGAGCAGCGCCTGCGTTTCGGCGGCCTCCAGGCCCCCCTCAGGCCCAAGGACCATGAGAATATCGCCTGAGCCGCCCAAATCCCTGGTCGGCTCCAGGAGTTCTGCGCCAGGCTCTTCCCAGAGCAGGTACCGGCGGGGAAGGCCGCTGGCGGCGAGCATGATGGCTTGCAGGCTGTCGAAGGTCGCCAGCTCGGGCAGCCAGGGGCTTGCACATTGCTTGGCCGCCGCCACGAGCTTGGGCAGCCAGGTATCCTTCGGCCTCTCCGGCACGCGCCCCTGGCTTCGGCTTGCCTGCCAGAACCATAGTCCCGTCGCTTCCAGCTCGACGGCCTTCTCCAGCAGCCAGTCACGCCTGCCCGCCTTGTTCCAGCCCACGGCGAGCACCAGTCTAGGCGAGGCGCGCTCCTGCCGGCCCATGGACTCCGGTTCCAGAACAGCCCCTTTCCTGTCGGCCTGGATGAGCCGGAAGAGTCCCTCGCGCCCCTGCCCGTCGAACAGGCGTACCACCCCGCCCGGTGGGGTGCGCAGAACCTTGAGCAGGTGGTGCGACTCGCCGCTGTCCAAGACAAAGGGTTCGCGCCAGCGCTCGGGCGGGCAGTAGAAGGAGTTTAACCGAGCCATGGCCTCAGGCGAGCTTCATTCGCGCCGTGCCGTCCTTGTAGAACGGCAGCTCGGACCTCGTGGCGCACAGCTCACTGCGCTGCGCTTGCACGAGGAAGTCCCTGTTCTCGGCTGCCTCCGCGGCGACATAGGCCAGAGCAACGCAGAAGCCCAGTGAGGGGCCAAAAGAGCCGCTCGTGACGACGCCAGCGGGCTTGCCGTCGCGCAGGGTGACGGCATCGCCATGCCGGGCGCTGCGGCGGCCGGGGATAACCAGAGGAATGAGCTTCTCGCGAACCGTGTCGAGCTTGCCTTTGCCTATGTAGTCGGCTGGGGAGTTCATGAGGAACCCATACCCGGCCTCGACGGGCGTATGCGCCGTGTCAAGGTCCTGGCCATAGAGCGGATAGCCCATCTCCAGGCGCAGGGTATCGCGCGCGCCCAGGCCCGAGGGCTTCACGCCCTCCATGGAGGCCAGCTTTTCCCAGACACCGAGGGCCTTGTCCACATCCAGGTAAAGCTCGTAGCCCAGTTCCCCGGTATAGCCGGTGCGGCTGACGAGCATGGATGAGCCCGCATGGCTGACGCGCTCGAAGCTGAAGTACTTGAGATGCTTCCAACTGCCGCCCAGAAGAGCCTCGAGGGCCTGGATGGACTCAGGACCCTGCACATCGATTTTGGCCACGCGCGCGGATGCGTTCTCGAGGGACAAGCCGCTGGGAAGGCGATTTTTGATCCAATCGAAATCGGACTGCTCGCAGGCGCCGTTGACCACGAGCATATACTCGTCCTGGGCCAGGCAATAGACAATCAGGTCGTCAAGCATGCCGCCCTGCTCGTTGAGCATGAAGCCGTAGCGGCACTTGCCGGGCTGCAACGTGTCCAGGTCGTGCGTCACGATGCGGCCCAGCGACTTGGCCGCGCCGCGTCCGCGCAGATAGAACTCGCCCATATGGCAAATGTCGAAAATGGAGGTCTTCTGCCGGGTGTGCTGGTGCTCGGCGATGATGCCGGCGTACTGCACGGGCATCTCCCAGCCCGCGAAATCAACAATCCTAGCTCCGTGCGCCTTGTGCCAGGCATTCAAGGGGGTAGTCTTGAGCGTTTCCAAGGTGATCCTCCTGTCGCGGGTTGTCGCTTGTCGGCTGGGCGACCGGTTCGTGGTCCGGACTATATGGCCGTGTTCAGCGCGGGGGCAGAGCTGCGCTCCCGCCGGGATTTCCGTATGGAGCGGAATTCGTCAAGCAGCAAGACCAGCCGGCTGTAGAGCTTCTTGGTCTTCTTGCCGTACTCGGTCAGATCATCATCGCTCTTGTCGAGATAGTTCCGCAGGATATAGCGGTCATTGAGGATATGATCGCCGATGACGAGCACGTTCTCCACAAGCTCATCGAAGTAGTTCACGATCTCGAATTTGAGGTCGTTGAGCACGTCGGTCATGATCTGGAGCATCTCCAGGTAGGAAACCTTGTTGCCTTTGTATTCCCTGTCCAGGAGATCCTCCAAGAGCTTAACCTTCCTAGCCTGCTGTATGTAGCTGTATTTGGCCCAGACCTCCTGGTAGATCTCGTGCAAGTCGTTGAACACGTCGTAGTTGTCCGGGTTCAGGAGATAACTGTCCAGCACCTTGACCACTCCCGCGTAGAATTCGTCGGAGTAGCCGATGATGCGGCGCTGATGCTTGGAGAGCCAGGAATAGAGGAACTTGAGCCGTTTGTCGTGGGTTTCCGTGTCCTTGACGATTTCCTGCCGCTTGAAGGTGACGATGCCCATGTATTCGCCCCGGACGATGTCCGTCAGGCGCAGGATCATGTTGTAGGTGTCCTTGATGATGTTCAGGTCGCTTCGCACCTCGCCCGTCAAGGGATGGATGACCTCCTGGCGCAGGACGGACAGCGCGCGGTCCTCGCGCACGTTGAAGGGGTTGAAGCGGTGTTGCTTGTAGATGATGCGCAGGATGATCGCCCGTTCGCCTTCGTCCACGAAAAAGCCGTCTCTTTTGAGGACGGCCAGCGCGTCCTTCTGATCCTTGTCCACGGCCACCAAGGCAATTTTTTCAGCCCGTGGATAGTGCTTGGCCCGCGGGTGACTGTAGAGTGTCGTGATGGTCCGGTCCGACTGGCCCAGGACCCGTATGAGAAAGCGCTCACCCATGCGGAAGAGCCGACGCGCGAAGAGAGCCGAGGAGGTCCTGCGTTCGGAGACGATGGGGAAGCCGTACAATTCCATGAGGTATTGGTAGACGAAAAGCCTGTTGCGTTCGTAAAGACATGTGTCTCCGGGTCGGAATTTCTTGATCTTGAAGCCGAAGCGTTTGATTTCCGAATCCAGGTCCGAGGGAAAGGACCCGTAGATGCCCGAGAGATAGAATTCGCCATTGTGGTCCGTGGACATGACATGGCCGCGCTCGAGCTGCAGAAGGAATTCAAGCAACGTCGGATAATGCTCAAGGTAGGAGATGTCCCTGCCGCTGAACTGTTGTAGGAAGGCCTCATGGCTCTTGCGCGGCAGACGGCTGCGAAAGGTTTGCACGTTCTGGGCCGCGACCGTGTTCAGCAAGGGGCAGGCAACGCCTTCGCTCGTCTCCGGCAAATCCATGATGTTATGGATTCGATCATATTGGAAGACCTCGTGCAGGGAGTCCATCGAACGTTCGAAGGCCACCATGCTGAAGCCCGGCAGCTCCTTGAACTCGAAGAGGTCGACCTCAAAGGAGGGCAGGAGCTCGCGAGACTCGACCAGAGGGTACTTCTGGTGCCCGGAATACGGTTTAAGCAGGCAGAATTTGATATGCACGACATCAAGGAAGCGCTTGAGTCCTTCGAGGGTGCTGATGTGAAGGATTCCCTCGATGGCCTTGCCTCCCTCATTCCAGGCGATGCCGGGGCACTTGGTGAAGGCCTCTTCCCAGGTCATGGCCATGAGTGTATCCCATCCTCCGATGCGCGTTCTTGTCGTGATTCTTGCATTCTGATCGTTGTCGGAGAAGAGTTCCGGCCCTTCGTCGGCAGCACCCATGGCTGACCTGCGCGTTCTTCTGCCGACAAGCGCATTGTAGTCACCGAAGGCGGCAGATGACAATACAATCTTCGTTTCCGCCGTCTTGGCTGGTGCTTGCCTCTTGGGCCATGGGCAGTCCCGTTGCCTATTCGCGCCGATTCCCGGATAACCGTGGGCAGGCTCGCTGGACCGCCATGCATGATGGTGGAAAAATATGCTTCCAGCAGGCTTCAAAACGTGACATGAGAGCGGAAGGCGAAGATGCGGTCAGCTTCGTCCTTGTTTGAACCGAATTGCACGAGCGGACGGCCACATTGCAGCAATGAAATGCCTTTGGCAAGGCTCTTGTGCGCGCGGCAGGCGCAAGCAAGCTCGCTGGCGCGCATGCGGAAACAAAAAAAGCACGTCATGGCTACTTTTCACCATCTGGACACGCAAGGCTACCTTGATCAAATGTTGTCTATCATAGGCAATGTCTTCGATGCCCACTCCTCAGTGCTCTTTCTGCAGTCTGGCGAGGATCGTTACCGCATCAATTCATACTTCAGTCTGAGCGACGCCATAGCCAAGGATGCCGTGATCACGACGGGTACCGGGCTGGCCGGGTGGATCATCCGCAATGGCAAGCCGCTGCTCATCAGCAATTTCGATCGGGCCAGGGGGCATCTGGGCTATTATATCTCCGGCGAAGAGGCCGAGGTCAGGGCCTTCATGGGTTGCCCCCTCGACCATGGACTCGGGGCCCTTTGCCTGGACAGCAAGCGGACTTACTCCTTCAGCGACAAGGACCAGAAGATCCTTCACCAGTTCGCCAAGCTCGTGGAGACATTGGTCATGGAGTTCCACCGCCTTGCGGCGGGTAGCGTCGAGCAGCGCTTCTATCGTGGACTGAAGCTCTTGTCCGACTTGCGTGACAAGTCCTCAAGCTGGCTGTCCTATCTTACCAATCTCTTATGCATCCTTTCCGAAGTGGCTGGTTTCTCCCATTGCTTTCTCGCCGTGCGCGACGAGCGCGGCAGATTCTTCTCGGTGGAGGGCAGCAACAGGGAACTCATCGCTGGATCCGACGATCTCAACCTCCAGTTCCCTGTGGAAAACGGGCTCGTGGGTTGGGTTTTCCGCAATGGATCGCCCATATTCGCGGGCAAGAAGGAATTGACCTCGCCTTCAGCATCCCTGCTGGGGCCCAATGTGCCTCTGCCCGTATTTACCAGCGTCGCGTGCGTGCCGCTCATCATCTATAAGCGCACACGGAGCGTGCTCGTGCTGGCCAGTGTCTCGCCCCAACCTATCGACAAGGATTTGCGTGACTTCCTGCACCTTGTGGCTTCGAACCTCACGGTTTTTCTTGAAAATCTGTACCTAAGAAACCGATTGACCAGCTCAGATGGCTAACGGTAGGTAGGAGCGGTTCCGCGCTTCCCATGCATCGTCGCCTGAAACGATCCCAGAGCGGGCCACACTCAAGCCATCGGAATCAAAGACATGTTCCTCGCTAGGCTTTTCGGCTTCTTCGGCAAGGACTTGGCCATGGACCTGGGCACCGCCAACTCGCTTATTTATCTCCCCAGGGAAGGCATCGTGCTCAATGAGCCCTCGGTGGTGGCCATGGACAGGCGCGATGGCACGATCATCGCCGTGGGACGCGAGGCCAAGGAATACTTGGGCCGCACCCCGGACCGCATCAGGGCCATCCGCCCCCTCAAGGACGGCGTCATCGCCGATTTCGAGGTGACCAGGCAGATGATGGCCTACTTCATCCGCAAGATCATCCGCGGATACCAGGCCATCAAGCCTCGCATGATCATCGCCGTGCCCACTGGCATAACTCAGGTGGAGAAGCGCGCGGTCATAGAATCCGCCCAGCTCGCCGGAGTCCGTGAGGTTCGCCTCCTGGAGGAGCCCATGGCCGCGGCCATCGGCGCCGGCTTGCCCATCGATCAGCCCATTGGCAACATGGTTGTGGATATCGGCGGCGGCACCACCGAGGTCGCGGTCATCAGTCTGTCGGCCGTGGCCTATTCCGAGTCGGTGCGTGTAGCCGGCGACGAGCTCAACGAGTCCATCCAACGCTACATCCAGAACCGCTTCAAGCTGCTCATCGGCGAAAACATGGCCGAAAAGATCAAGATCCAGATCGGCTCGGCCATGCCGTTGCCGCAGCCACTCAGCATGAGCGTCTCCGGCAAGAACGCGGTCAACGGCACGCCGACCATGATCACCGTCACGGATTCGCACATCCGGGAAGCCATCGCCGAGCCCGTGAACACCATCGTCATGGCCGTGCGCACGGCCCTGGAGAAGACGCCGGCCGAGCTCGTGGCCGATATCGCCGACAACGGCCTGCTTCTGGCTGGCGGCGGCGCCCTCCTCAAAGGCCTGGATCAGCGAATTGCCGAGGCCACGGGCCTCAACGTGCGCCTGGACGGCGACTCTTTGACCACAGTGGTTCGTGGTACCGGCAAGACCATGGAGCAGATGAAGGTCTATAAGCCGGTCTTCATCAACTAAGGTGATGGTCTGGGAAGCATTGTCACCCGGTTGAAGCATTTCGAGAAGTGTGGCGAGTTGATAAAGGCTGACTCTCGGCTCGCTTGTCCCGCCTTCGGCGTCAAGGCCCTGACGGCGGCTCGCGTGTCGCGTCCCTTCAGGGCAAGCTTGCACGACATCGGCGGACGCCACGCGAGTCGTTTCCCGTGGGCATTCCCCTCCACCTCCTGAGGTCCGATCCATGAGTCCTTCTTCCAGCCTTGATCTCCTGCGGCAGGCCGAGGCTATTGTGCGCGAGGCCGGCTCCATCATACTGGCCGACTGGCACAAGCCCAAGGACGTGCGCTTCAAAGGCCGCATCGATCTGGTCACGCGGACCGACATGGCCGTGGAGGCTTTCCTCACGGAGCGGCTCCGGCGCCTTCTGCCAGGCGCCGACATGCTCGCCGAAGAGACCGCCAGCGGCACCCAGCCCGGCGAACTGACCTGGATCATCGACCCCGTGGACGGCACGACCAACTTCGCCCACGGCTTCCCGTTCGTGTGCACGTCCGTGGCCCTGTGGCGGGATGGCCGCGTGGTGCTTGGCATCGTCAATGCGCCAGTGCTGGGCGAATGCTTTACCGCCGCGGAAGAGGAGGGCGCCTGGCTCAACGGCCAGCCCATTTCCGTTTCACGCGAGGAGGACCTTGAAGCCTCGCTCATCGCCACGGGCTTCCCGTATGGCATCCGGGAAAAGGTCGAGGCCATCACCGCCAATCTGACGCGCATGCTCGTGCATACGCGAGGCGTGCGTCGGGCAGGTTCGGCGGCCCTGGACCTCGCCTACACGGCTTGCGGCCGTTTCGACGGCTTCTACGAGTCGGATCTCAAGCCCTGGGACACCGCCGCCGGCTGGCTGCTGGTCCGCGAAGCGGGCGGCAGGGTTTCGAGCTACGACAGCAAGATCCCGTACACGCTGGGCCTGCCGAGCATTCTCGCCAGCAACGGCCGGATCCACGAAGCCATGAGCGCGCTCCTCGGGCGATGATCCCTGTTCCTGATCCGAATTGGTGATGAATTGGGCTCGGGCAAGGGTGGCGCAACTCTGGGATACATCGCTCGCGTCAGGCCGATTGCGGGTCAGGAGAGGAGAAGATGAGCCCGTTCTCCCAGAAGTGGATAAGGCCGGGAGTGAGCATGTCGGGAAAGGTAGCAACAAGGCATTCGAGCTCTTGCTGATCGAAGAAATAGCCGCCGGATAGCTCCTGGGGGTTGGGTTCCGGCCTCTGAGCGAGCCGGCCCGCGGAATAGAGCGAGACGAATTCCCAGTTCGTGTCCGGACCGGCGTCCACGCAATGCCTGAGTTCCAGGGATTCGACCCGAATGCCGAGCTCCTCATCGAGTTCACGCAGGGCGGCATCCTCTCTGGACTCGCCTGCCCGAACATGGCCGGTGGCCGAGAGGTCCCAGCGCCCGGGATAGACCGTCTTGGCAGCATTGCGTTTCTGGAGGAAAACCTTGCCATGAAGATCATAAACCAGGACCATGACCGAGCGGTGGCGCAGGCGTTGCCTGTGAACCTCCAGGAGCGGCAGCACGGCAATGGGCCGGTCGAACGCGTCCACGACCTCCACGAACTCGCAGGTTGAGGTCGGTTCGACCTTCACGTTCCTCTTACGTTTTTCTTGGGATGGCATTGGATATCCATGTGTGGTTTCAGCGAGGGAAGCATGCCGGACCATGAAGGTCAAGCGGCAGGACCCGCAGGCGGGCAAGTCAGGAGTGGCATGGCTGTCCTTCGGGGCAGGCCTCGGCGGCTCGGCCCGGATGAGGCGGAGCTTGTGGCCGAGTTGGAGCGCGAGTGTTTTCCATCGCCCTGGAGCGCGGCGCAGATCCGCAAAGGTCTGGAGCAGGGCAGTATCAAGATCGCCGGCATGACTGAATCGGGCATGCTTCTGGGCTATCTTTCCTATTTCAGCGTGGGCGACGAGGCCGAGGTCATCAACTTCGCCGTGGCCCCCGGCCGGCGCCGACAGGGCATCGGCCGGGCAATCTTGCGCCACGTATTGCAAAATTGGCGCGAAGAAGGCATAGCTAATGGGTTCCTGGAGGTGCGAGCCTCCAATGAAACGGCCATCGGCCTGTACAGTGCGTTCGGATTCCTCAAGGCAGGCGTGCGCAAGAGATACTACCCGGAAACAGGCGAGGACGCCTTGCTGCTGAAGCTGACATTGACGGGCCCGCGCGGTCCGCAAGGGCGAAGATAAAGGAGAAATCCGTGAGCATGCGTTTCCTCGACCAATTGGACATCAGGGGCAAGCGGCTTCTCATTCGTGTCGATTACAACGTCCCCCTCAAAAACGGGGTTGTCCAGGACGACACCCGCATAAAGGGAAGCCTCGAAACCATTCGCCATGCGCTGGACAAGGGCGCGGCCCTGGTCCTGTGCTCGCATCTCGGCAAGGCCAAGGGCAAGCCCGATCCGACGCTGTCCCTGAAGCCGACGGCGCGGCGTCTATCGGAAATTATCGGCCGAGAGGTCAAGATGGCCCCGGATTGCGTCGGGCCTGAAGTGGAGAAGATGGCCAAGGCCCTCAAGCCCGGCGAGGTGCTCATGCTTGAGAACCTGCGCTTCCATGAGGGCGAGACCAAGAACGATCCGCAATTCAGCGCCGCCCTGGCCAAGATGGGCGAGATCTTCGTCAACGATGCCTTTGGCACGGCCCACCGGGCGCATGCTTCCATGGTCGGCGTGACCAAATATTTCCCGCAGTGCTGCGCCGGATTCCTGCTCAAGAAGGAATGGGAGTACATCGGCCAGGCGCTTGGCGACCCCAAGCGCCCCTACGTGGCCATATCCGGAGGCGCCAAGGTCTCCTCCAAGCTGGCCGTGCTCCATCGCCTGCTGTCCAAGGTGGATGCGCTCATCATCGGCGGCGCCATGGCCAACACCTTCCTGCTGGCCCAAGGTCATCCGGTAGGCAAATCTTTGGTGGAGCAGGACCTGGTGGACGAGGCCAGGAAGATCATGGCCGAGGCGGAGAAGCGCGGCGTGGAACTGCACCTGCCCGTGGACGTGGTGCTTGGCAAATCCATCGAGGACAAGCAGGCTTCGGGCATCGCCGGCGTGAATGCCATTCCGGCCGAGGCCATGATCCTCGACATCGGGCCGAAAACTCGCGACCTGTATGCCAAGGCCGTTTCCAAGGCCAAGACGGTCATGTGGAATGGACCCATGGGCGCCTTCGAGAACCCGGCCTTCGCCGAAGGCTCCCTGGCTATGGCTAAAGCCGTGGCCGACCTCAAGGGCGCCACGACCGTGGTGGGCGGCGGCGACACCGATGCGCTGGTGCATAAGGCCAAGCTGGCCGACAGCTTCAGCTTCATCTCCACGGGAGGCGGCTCCTTCCTGGAATTCCTCGAAGGCAAGGAGCTTCCGGCCTTCACGGCTCTGCAGGAGTGCGGCAAATGATCAAGCTCATGTCTGCCAACTGGAAGATGTACAAGACCAGACCGGAAGCGTCCGAAACCGCCAAGGATCTGGTCCAAAGGCTCGAGGGCAAGCTGTCCGCGGACCGCGAGGTGCTCGTCTTCCCGCCGTTCACCGCGCTCTATGCGGTGGGCGAGGCCTTCAAGAATCGCAAGGGCTTCTCCTGGGGTGCGCAGAACTTTTATCCCAAGGACGACGGAGCCTACACGGGCGAGATCTCGCCCCGCATGCTCGCCGAGCTCGGCTGCACCTACCTCCTGACCGGCCACTCAGAGCGCCGCCATGTCTTCGGCGAGAGCGACGAGCTTGTGGCGGAAAAGACCGCCTTCGGCCTTGCGCAGGGCTTCAAAGTGGTTATGTGCATCGGCGAAACCATCGAAGAGCGCCGGGCCGGAAAGGTTGAGGAAGTTCTCAAGAACCAGCTTGACAAAGGTCTGGGAGGCGTGGATAAATCCTTCTCCCCTGAGTGGCTCTCCATCGCCTACGAGCCTGTATGGGCCATCGGTACAGGGGAGGTGGCCGGGCTCAAGGATATCATCCATGCCCATGCCTTCATCCGCCAAGAGCTTGTGAAGGCCTTCGGCGACAGGGGACGCGAGATGCGTATCCTCTACGGGGGCAGCGTCAAGCCGGACAATGCACGGGAGATTGTCGCCCTTGACAACGTGGATGGAGTGCTGGTAGGAGGCGCGAGCTTGAAGGCTGACAGCTTCAGTCGCATCGTGCTGGCTTGATTGAAACTTTCACCCATGCTCTAGCCAAGGAACGAACTTGACGGCTCTTGTTCTGACCCTCCACATCCTGGTATGCATCATCCTTGTTCTGATGGTGCTGCTCCAGTCCGGCAAGGAAGGCATGGGCGTCATCTTTGGCGGCGGCAGCCAGTCCTTCTTCGGAAGCTCCGGCGCCGGCAGCCTGCTCGCCAAGATCACCGCCGTCTGCGCCGCAATCTTCTTGCTTACTTCGCTTGGGTACAATCTCCTGCTCAAGCAAGGCCTTCAGGAAGATGGATCGCTCATGCGCGGCGTGACCAGTGAGCAGCCCGCCCCCGCGCCCCAGCCGGAGAAGCCGGCCGTGACCTTCGAGGAGCAGGATGTCGCCCCCGCGCCCCAGCCGGCGCCTTCGGCGCAGCCCGCCCAGGAGGGACAGGCGACCCAGTAGTTGATGGCATGCGGAAGTGGTGGAACTGGTAGACACGCTATCTTGAGGGGGTAGTGGCTTATGCCGTGGGGGTTCGAGTCCCCCCTTCCGCACCACATAGACGATAGGCATGGCGGCCGTTGGGTCGCCATGCTCTTTGAAGGCCCCGCAGATCCCTCGTGCCGTAGGGTATATCCCAAAAGTTCTTTTACACATCTCTGCCCGCGGAAGTGGTGGAACTGGTAGACACGCTATCTTGAGGGGGTAGTGGCTTATGCCGTGGGGGTTCGAGTCCCCCCTTCCGCACCATGCATTCCACTGGAATGCACTTTTCGTACGTTAGCTCCCATCTTCTGCCCAGCCTCTTTCTTGTCTTGAATTTTCCGCCTTATCATAAGATCGTTTTTTGTCATTCCTTACGCACTCCTGCCCGCGTCGCATCTGGCGGACCATTACCAGACAGGGTGAGGTTCACTTTTTGCCTCATGAAGGCTCGCTTCTTGCTTTATGGCGGTTGCATTTCTGCTACCCGCTGCGCCATAAACTGCAATAGGAGCGTTTGGAATGAGCCATTCCACTCTTGCCATAGGCCTGAGCATCTTCCTGGCCCAGATAGCCGTGCTGACCCTGGGCACCGTGCGCACGATCATCACGGTCCAAGGATATGCGCGCATGGCTTTCCTGCTTGGTGCGATCGAAGTGGCCCTGTGGCTGACTGTCATCTCGGCGGTGCTGGCCAAGGTTTCCGGCCAGCCGATTCTGGGCGTCTTTTACATACTGGGGTTCGCGGTGGGCAATGTCTGCGGTATCCTCCTGGAACGCAAATTGGCGCTCGGACACGTCATTTTACGCGCCATCGCCGTGCGTAGGGGGCAGGATATGGCCGACAGGATCAGGCGGGCAGGCTTTGCCGTGACGACCTTGGAGGGACAGGGTGTGAGCGGCTCGGTCTCCATCCTCTTCGTGGTATGTCGCCGTAAGGACTTGCGCCGAATTCTGCCGCTCATCAAGTCGATCGACGTCAATGTCTTCTATTCCGTCGAAGCCGCCGCGGAGGTGAGCCGGATTCATGCTCCGGCAGAGCAAGGAGCCAGATTGATCCAGCGCGAGGCCCACTGAGCGCCACGCCCGAACAGATTCAGCCGGAGATGGATTGATGACGGACGCCTTATCGATCATCGCCGAGCGTGAACAGGCGTGCCGGACATGCTCCAAAAAAAGCGCAGGTCCTTGGGACCTGCGCTTCTGTTTTCCGAAGGCGATAAGCCTAAAGGCAATCTGTCTCGGCGGCCACAATATCTTCGTATGTTTCGCGGCGCCGGGCCAGGATGGCCGTATCGCCATCAACAATGATCTCCGCAGCGCGGGGGCGTGAATTGTATTGCGAGGACATGGCGAAACCGTAAGCGCCGGCGGAGAAGATGGCCAGCAGCTCACTGGAATCCATGCGGGGCAGATCGCGGTCACGGGCCAAGAAATCGCTCGATTCGCAGATGGGGCCCACCACATCCACATTCACCAGCTCCCGGCCATGTTCGACCACCTCGGCGATGCGGTGGAAGGAGCCGTAGAGAGAGGGACGCACCAGATCGTTCATGGCCGCGTCCACAATAACGAAGTTCTTGCTTGGCGTGGACTTGGTGTAGATGACCTTGGTCACGAGGATGCCCGAATTGCCGGCAATGACACGGCCCGGCTCAAGGATGATCGTCAGCGGCAGCCCCTTAAGCCGCTCGGTGAGTGCGGTGCCAAAGGCCTCGGGGTGCGGGGGCTCTTCCTCGTTGTAGGTGATGCCAAGGCCGCCGCCCAGGTCGAGGTAGCGGATATCCAGACCCATGTCTTTCAGCTTTCCATGGAAATCCAGAAGCTTATCGAGGGCCTCCAGGAATGGCTCGATGCTCGTGAGCTGCGAGCCGATATGGCAGTCGATGCCCACGGGCTCGATGCCCGGCAGCTCCTTGGCCAGCCTGTAGGTCTCCAGGGATGTTTCCATGTCCAGGCCGAACTTGTTCTTTTTCATGCCCGTGGAGATGTAGGGATGGGTCTTGGGATCGACGTCCGGATTGATGCGCAGGGAGATGCGCGCTGTCCGGCCGCTTTCGTCGGCGATGGCGCTTATGGCCCGCAGTTCCTCGCGGGACTCGACATTGAACATGAGGATTCCCGCGTCCAGGGCCTGCCTGATCTCCTCGGGCCGTTTGCCGACGCCCGAGTAGACGATCTTCCCCGGGGCGACGCCAGCTTTGAGCGCGCGGTGCAGCTCGCCTCCGGAGACGATGTCCATGCCCGCGCCTAGGCTGGCGAGCAGCCGCAGGACGCACAGGTTGGAGTTAGCCTTGACCGAGTAGCAGGTGATGTGGGGCAAGTTTGAGAAGGCCGAGTCGAAGGCTTCGAAATGTCTGGTCAGGGTGGCCTTGCTGTAAACGTAGAGCGGCGTGCCGAACTGCCGGGCCAGATCCTCCACCGGGATGTCTTCGGCATGGAGTCGGCCTTGGCGGTACTCGAAATGGTGCATGCTTACTCCTTGGGATTGCTGGGTGCATCGGGCGCGGACATCACAGGACCCGCCACGATGTCCCCCGGCCGCAGAATCGTCGTTCCCGTCAGCCGCCACCTGCTCATCTGCTCGAGATCCGGGTCGCAGAAGCTCAAGGACAGTTTGTCATTCTGATGTAGAAAGCGAGGATCCCCGGAACGGTACTCGATTCGCTGATCAGGCGAGAACGGGCAGGTGGGGCATCCGTCCGCTTTCTCGATTTGCAGGGAGACGGCCTTGAGCGATTCGGCATTACCCGTGATGTCGGCGCTCACAAGCAGGCACTTGCCTTGGCGGCGCCCACTCACATTGGCGAAGGTGAAGGATTCCTCCTCCAGCTCGGGCCTGGGCCACTGCTTGTTGCCGCAGGCCAGGGCGGATGCGAGGCTGACTATTACCACCACCGAGAGGAGGAGCTTTCTCATGCGCCTGTCTTTCCGTCAATTCGGTTTTTCCATGCGTGCAGGAGGTTTATTGCCTCCAGCGGCGTCAGGCGATCGACCTGAAGCTCTCGGATCTCCTTCAGCAGCGGGTGCTCATCGGCTTTGTCGCCGGGAGCCCTATCAGCCCTGAAGGCCATTCCGGGCAGAAGCGTCTGGCTGGAGGCAGCCCTGGGTGCGGCGGACACACCACCCTCTCTCGTGCGCTCCAATTCGGCCAGAATCTCCCGAGCCCGGCGCACGACTCCATCCGGGACCCCGGCAAGCCTGGCCACCTCGATGCCGTAGCTGCGATCCGAGGGGCCGGGCACCAGCCGGCGCAGGAAGATGATCTCGCCTTTCCATTCCTTGATGGCCACGGTGTAGTTGCGCACTCCGGGAATGCGGCCTTCCAGCGCGGTCAGCTCGTGATAGTGGGTGGCGAACAGGGTGCGGATGGCGCCTTTGCCTCGCCGCGACAGCTCCTCCACGACGGCCCAGGCCAGCGCTAGGCCATCGAAGGTGCTCGTGCCGCGGCCGATCTCGTCCAAGATGACCAAGCTGCGCATGGTCGCCTGCCGCAGGATGCGCGCGGTCTCCATCATCTCGACCATGAACGTGGACTGCCCCTGGGCCAGATTGTCCGAAGCGCCCACGCGGGAGAACACGCGGTCCACCAAGCCCACCACGGCTTCGGCCGCAGGCACGAAAGAGCCCATCTGGGCCATGATGCAGATGATGGCGGCCTGGCGCAGGATCGTGGACTTGCCGGCCATGTTGGGGCCCGTGATGAGCATGAGCCTGCAAAACTCATCCAGGCGCAGGTCGTTGGGAATGAAATTGCCCCGGCCTTGGACCTGCTCGACGACAGGGTGGCGGCCTCCTCGGATGCGCAGCTCAAGGCCGTCGTGCAGCTCGGGCCTGACCCATTCGTTGCACCGCGCCGCCTCGGCCAGGGATTGCCAGTAATCGAGCTCGGCCAACGCGCCGGCCATGGCCATGAAGCGCGGCCGGGCTTTGGCCACGCTTTCCCGTAGATCCAGGAAAAGCTTATACTCAAGGCTCTTGCGTCTTTCGCTGGCCGTGAGCAGCTTCTCCTCCAGCTCCTTGAGCTGGGGAGTCACGTAGCGCTCGGCGTTGGCCAGGGTCTGGCGGCGGATGAAGTGGTCAGGCACGCTGTCGTGAGCCGCCCTGGAGATCTCCAGATAATAGCCGAAGACCCGGTTGTAGCCGAGCCTGAGCTTAGGAAGCCCACTCTCGCGCTGTTCGCGCTCCAGGAGTTCCTTGAGCAGGCCCTCGCCATGCTCGCTCAGCTCCAGCAGCTCGTCGAGCCCAGGGTCATAGCCGGACCTGAACAGGCCGCCCTCGGTGATGACGGGAGGCGGGTTGTCGGCCAGCGCGCGGCAGAGCAGGTCACGGATGTCCTCCAGGTCGTCCCATGCCGCGAGGATCTTGGCCGGCTCCGCCGGCAGAGCGCCACCGGACACGGCAAGGGCTTTGCGGGCTTCCGGCAGCATGGCCAGGCTTTCGCGCAGGGCCAGATAGTCCTTGGGCGAGGCCCGGCCCAGGAAGACCCGCGTGGACAACCGCTCCAGATCGAAGACCCGGTCCAGGACCCTGCGCAGCCGCTCGCGCATGGCGTCGTCATCCGCGAGCCAGGCCACGGCCGCCTGGGTGGCCTGGATGGGCGCGAGCGCCCGCCAGGGCTGGCGCAGTCGCGATTCCAGAAGCCTTCCGCCCATGGCCGTCATGGTCTGATCGATGACGTGGCGCAGTGTCCCTCGACCTGTCTTGCCGTCCAGACGGCGAAACAACTCCAGGTTGCGCTCGGTCACTTCGTCGAGGATGAGGTGGTTGCTCAGGTTGATGGGCCGGAACGTGCCCAGATGTCCCAACTCCTCCTGCTTCTGCGTCTGGCGAAGGTAGGAGAGAAGGGCTCCGGCGCAACGGGTCAATTCGGGCTTGTCCTCAAGGTCGAGCACCGAGAGATTCGCCGCTCCGTGAGCCTTGGGCACCGCGATCCTTGCCGTGGCCAGGTCAAAGGCCGGGGAAGCCGGGATGCTGTTCACTTTTCCGGCGGCTTCGGCATATTGCGAGGGCACGGAGTGTCCCAGAGGCAGAAGCAGCTCGCGCGGGCCGAGCTTGGCGGCCCACTGCCAGAGGACTTCCGGGCGGCGGGCGTCCAGGCCGCTCCATTCACCGGTGGAGAAATCGACCCAGGCCAGCGCGCCGACGCCTTTGTCGGCATCCCACCAGAGGGCAGCCAGGTAGTTGTTCGACTTGGAGGTGAGATTCGCGTCCTCGATGACCGTCCCTGGCGTGAGCACCCTGGTCACGGCTCTGCGCACCAAGCCTTTGGCCTGCCTGGGGTCCTCGACTTGATCGCAGATGGCCACCTTGAAGCCTTTGTCCATGAGCTGCGCGAGATAGGCCTCCACCGCATGATGGGGCACGCCGCACATGGGTATCTTGGTGTCCGAGTTGGGATTGCGGCTGGTCAGGGCGATTTGCAGTTCCCGGGCCGCTGTCTGGGCATCCTCGAAGAAGAGTTCATAGAAGTCGCCCATGCGGAAAAAGAGCAGGGCATCAGGATATTCCTGCTTGATGCCCAAATACTGCTCGAACATGGGTGTGAGCTTGGGGGCGGAGGACATGGAAACCTATGGAAAGCCTGTTCTTCGTCAGTCGGTTAGGGTCATGCGGAAAACGATGGAATGCCAGCTTCCGCACCGGGCGCAGACGAAGAATACCTGGCTCTGCCTCAAACCGCAAATGCCGCAGGTAAAACGCTTCACCGAGCGGGCCTTGCGGATGAAGAATTCAAGCTGATTGCGGAATAAGGGGGACAGGTTCTGGTCCTGGAGGGACAGGCCGAGTAGATCGAGGCGCGCGGGCCAGAAGTCGGAATCGAGAAGGAGGGTCTTCTCCAGCCAGGCGTTGGCCTCCTCGCGCCGGCCGCAGAGGGCCAGGATGAGCGCTCCATAGTAATGCAGGAGTATCTCGCCGGCGCGCGACGCAAGCTCGTCGAGCACCGACATGAGAAGATCCGTTTCGGGCTGGGACAAGGCCGACGCTTCGGCGTCGACCGACATTGGCGGCCTGCCTCTAGTGGCGTGTCCCAGAAGGCCTTCCATGAGCACAAAGGTCAGATCTGGCCGAACCTTGGAAAGCGCATTGGACAAGGTATTGCGAAGTTTGGCCTTGTTGCCGGCATTGTACTCGCGCAGCAGGCGCATGAGCCAGGCTTCCAGGCAGCCGGGAAAAACATCGAGAGCCTTGCCGAGGGCTTTATTGCCCTGGGCTTCTCTGCCTTTGTCAAAATGCTCCCGGGCCAGCTGCACGAGGTAATGAGCCTCGGCCTGTGAGTGACCCAATTGTGCATAGAGTCTGACAGCCTGCTCATAATCGCCGCTGTCAGCGGCCAGCCTGGCCATCTCGCCCAGGATGAGCTTGTCGTGCCCGGCAAGGGATTGCGCCTCTTCAAGGGCGGAGCGGGCACGGTCCAAGAAGCCCGCGCGCTTGTAATCCCGCCCAAGCTCGTACAGGGCCTTGATCTTGAATTCCTTGTCCAGTCCTGGGCGCACGATGAGATTGTTGCGAATCTGCACGGCGCGCTCTATCTCGCCCTGGGCGCGGTAGAGATTGCCCAGGGCGAGATAGATCTCGACGGAATCAGGATTGTTCTTGACCACACGGCTCAACTCGCCGATGGCCGCTATGGTGTCCTGGGAAGGCGGCGCCTGCCCTTCGCCAGGATACCTAGCCGGTTCCGCATGCTGTCCGGAACGTTTGCCGCGCCTGCGTCGCCAGAAGAACCAGGGCATCATCGCTCCTTGGGTTAGGACCCGGCCTCGACCTTGCTTTCGGTAGAGGGGGTGTAAGGCGCCTCGGTGGGAGGATAGGTTTCCTGAAGAGGCAGGTTGCGCAGGGAGTTCACTTCCTGCTCCAACTTGATTACCTGCACGCGGCATGCCCGCAACTGCTTGGCCGTGCGCAGCTTCTCGATGAAGAAATAGAGCAGGGTGAGCACGCCTCCCAGGAAGAAGGCGGCGACCACCACGAAGTACAAAGGCATGTCCATGGAGCGCCAGGTGTTGCCAAGCATGCCGAGCTGGAACTGGATGACCGTGTTGAGAACCTCTGTGTTTTGCTGGAAGAAGATGAGCAGGATGGCGATGAAGGCGAGCAGCAGCAGGATTTTCAGGAAACGCATGAGCTCCTCCTTTGGCGCTGGCGATCAGCTGCGTGATGTCGCGAAGTAGGGTTTGAGCCTGTCGTAGGTTGCCGCAAGATGGTCCGGTATGACCCTGGTCTCCCCGAACACGGCCATGAACGATGCATCGCCGTTCCAGCGGGGCACGAGCTGGAAGTGCAGGTGCGCCGCGATGCCCGCGCCCGCGGCTTCGCCCAGGTTCAGGCCGGCGTTGACGCCCTGGGGACGCATGGCTTTCTTGAGCACGGACACGCACAGGGCGACGTACTCCATGAGCTCTTGGCGCTCCTCCGGGGTCATCTCCGACAGGCAGCTCACGTGGCGATAGGGCGCCACCATGAGATGGCCGTTGTTGTAGGGATATTTATTCATGATCACATAGCACAGTCCGCCTCGGGCGAGAATCTTGCGCTCCTCGTCCTCGGCCGTGTGACGCGGCACGCAGAACACGCACTCGTCAGGCTTGGGGCCGAGGATGTAGTCCATCCTCCACGGTGCCCAGAGCACGTCCACTTAACGCTCCTCCTTGCCTAGGATTCGTTCGATTTGATCCAGTGCCTCGGCGGGGCCTGGCGCGGGGATGATCCCTTTGATGCCTGACCATCTGTCGATGGCGATGACGTCCTTGCCGATCTTCTTGGCCAGGGCGATCTCCGCAAGGGTGCCCGGGCCGCCATGGGAGCGCACGCCTTCGCTGGCGGCGCGCATGGTCCCATCCAGGCCGCGGACGAGGACGTAGTTCCTGGAGGCCAGCAGTCCACCAAGCTCACGGGCTGTATCCATCGCCGCTTGTTCACTGCCGGTACCCAAGACGGCCACCACGCGCCCATTGCTCATGCCGAGGCCTCCAGGCACTCGTTTATCAAACCACAACTGCATCTTACTACACAGGTTGGGGGGCGAGGGCAAGGGTGTATATCATTTGTCGTCCGGATCACGCGCTGCCCTGGATCATGGTCCATCTTCCCTGAGGTCGGCAAGGCTGCCCGCCAAAGACCTGGCCAAGGCCAACTGGTCGATGCGGCACTCGACCTTGCCATCTATGCGGGCCGCCAGGACCTCACGCAGTATCCTGCCGTAGGCAGGGCCAGGCTCCAGGCCCAATTTGCGCAGGTCCTCGCCGCCGATCTCCAAGGTGATGTGCCTGACCCGCGTCAGGTAGACGGAGATGGCCTTCTTCATTTGCTCCCGTGTGCATTTGGCCATGAGCAGCAGGACTCCTTCCACGGGCAGCTCATGCAGAAGGGTGTAAAGCCTGCTCATGGGCTCGCCTGAACGGCTCCAGTGAATGAGCTTGCCCAAAGCCTGGCCCGTATGCTCGCGCAGGGAGATGAAGTCGCGGCGCTGCCGTTCGGTGAGCGCAAGGTTGAGTGTGACCTGGGCGACTTCCTCGGGCGGCAGGACGCCGCACAGGCCCAGAAGGTAGAGCTTCCAGGACTCGACCGCGGGCTCCTCGTAGAGCATGCGATACCAGTTTCGCACGCTTTCCACCTCCTCAAGGAAGTGGATGAGCTGCTCATCGAGCTTGAGGCTTGGATGGATGTAGGCAAGGAGATTGAACTCCTCCATGCGCCGCAGGCAGCGCAGGACGTTCTTCTCGTCGAAGATGAGCCGTAGCTCATGGAAGATGCGTGAGCCGGAGAGCCGCTGGAAAAAGTTCATCTGCACGGCGTTGCGGATGAGCCGCTCGGTCTGGCCGCCGATGCGGAAATCGAAGCGCTGCTCGAAGCGGACGGCGCGCAGGATGCGTGTGGGATCTTCCACGAAGCTCAAGGAGTGGAGCGCGCGAATGATCTTGTCCTTGATGTCCCTCTGGGCGCCGAAGAAATCCTCCAGAAGTCCGAAGCGATTGGTGTTGAGGTGCACGGCCAAGGCATTGATGGTGAAGTCTCGGCGATAGAGGTCCATCTTGATGGATGAGAGCTCCACTACTGGCAGGGCGGCCGGGTATTCGTAGTATTCGAGCCTGGCCGTGGCCACGTCGATGCGCTGGCCGTCCGGGAGGATGATCACCGCTGTCTTGAATTTCTGATGGGCCTTGACCCTGCCGTTCAGTTCCGCGGCAAGCTTCTGAGCAAAGGGAATGCCTTCGCCCTCCACCACGAGATCGATGTCGAAGTTCGGCTGGCGCAGAAGGATGTCCCGCACAAAACCGCCCACGGCGAAGACCTCGAAGCCGCTCTCCTCGCCAAGCCTGCCGGCCAAGACAAGGATGTCGAGAATATTCCTGGGCAGCCTGTCCCGAAGCTGGTTGGCGATATTCCTCTTCTGCTTCTTGTCGGGCAACAATGATTCCGGGATGCGCGCGGGCTCCTCAACGAGGATGTTGATGAGGTCCGTGCGCGTGAGCACACCGACGATGCGCCCGTTGCCCACTACCGGCGCAAGGCGCTGCCGCTGGCCAATGATGATGTCCATGGCCCGCTGCAACCCGTCGGCCGGCGAGAGGGCGGCCACGTCCCTGGCCATGTACTCCCGGACCTCCACTTCCCCGAGCCCGTGGGCGATGGCCTTGTCTGCCAGCTCGTGCTCCAGGAGGCCCACGCACCGGCTGTCTTGGGGATCGACGACCGGCACGGCCTTGAGGCCGAAGCGGGTCATGATCTCCGCCGCCTTGGCCATGGTCTTGTTCTTGGTGACCACAACCGCCGGCCGCGACATGAGCCCGTCCACCGTCATCTGCGTGTTGATGCTGGCCAGGAGCAGGGACAGAATCTCATCCTTGATCTGGGTCAGCGTGCGGTCCTTGATGGATGCCGAGGCGGCGTAGGAATGGCCCCCGCCGCCGAAGCGCTCGCAAATGGCCGCCACGTCCGCGCGCTCGTCTCGCGAGCGTGCCACGAGTTGGACGCGGTCGTCCATGCGGCCCAGGGCGAAAAGCACCTTGATGTTCTCCATTTCCATGAGCTTGTGGGCCAGGAAGGCGAAGTCGCCCACGTAATGCTCCATGGTCGCGTCGGCCATGACCACCTCGACTCCGTTGATCTCGTGGGTGGTGGCGGATTCGAGCATGGAGTTGAGGATCGAGACCTGTTGGGCCGTGAGCTCGCGGGTGATGAGGTCCGAGACGACCTCCAGGTCGCTGCCCTTGTGCCGGAGCCAGGCCGCGGCCTCCAGGTCGTAGCCCGTGGTGGAGCCGAAGGTGAAGGAGCCCGTGTCCTCGTAGAGGCCCAGGGCCACGGCCGTGGCCTCTTCTGGACCGATATCGACGCCCTTGTCCTTCAGCTCATGGATGATGATGGCCGCGCAGGAGCCCCAAGGCTTCCAGACCTGACGCTGGGCGGCGAGGTCGTCCTCGGAGTCGGGGTGATGGTCGTAGGTGTGGATCTCAAGACCAGGATTGTCCAGCACGGCCTTGACGTGCTCGATACGCGAGCGCTGTCTGGTGTCCACGACCACGAGGCGCTTGACCCGCGTGAGGTCCATATCCTTGGCCGCGACGAAATTGAACAGGTAGATGGCGCTCTGGATGTAGAAGGTGCGCAGGGATTTTTCCTGGCTGCCTGGAAAGATAAGCGCGGCCCCAGGATAGAGCTTGCCTGCCGCGATGATGGAGGAAAAGCAGTCGAAGTCGGCATTGGCGTGGCCGGTGACAATGGTGTCCGCGACGATCTTCTGGCCCATAGTTAATCCATTGGGAAATCCCCCGGCCGTGCCGGGGGACCGTCAAAGTTTGACAGCCCCAGGAGCAGAGGAAAGCCTCCCTCCTGTGAACCTCTCAAAGTTCGCAGGAAAGGAGGCCTTCAGGGTACAACATTCAAAGTTTAAGCCACACGGTATGGGACTGCAAGTATCATGTCGGGATTCAGAAATGCCGGAGAAAAGTGCTTTACAGAGGCATCCGGAGAGAACTCGTAGACGTGCTGCGGGAACTGGCTCGGCGGAAAGAGAGCCGGATTTCTTAGGGAGCTTGCGATCGGATCGCGTTCATGTGTGTCTGTCGATTCCCTCGAAGTATGCGCTGTGCCAAGTGATCGATTCATGAAGGGAAAAAGCGCGATCCATGTAACGCGGATATGCGGTGATCGGCTTCCGGGGCTTCAGGCCAGCCAAAAAGAAAAAGGCCCTGAAGTTTCAGGGCCTTAAGTCTCTATGGTAGCAAGGGAGGGACTTGAACCCCCGACACTGCGGGTATGAACCGCATGCTCTAACCAACTGAGCTACCTTGCCACGAATTGCCGCGCGAGAATCACCCGCGCGGGAGCGATTAACTACTCGTTCTCGGCGCTAATGGCAAGAGGGTGCGAGCATTTTTTTTCCGGCCTGCGGTTCTAGCTGTTCGTTCCCCAGAAAAGGAGCACCAGCGGAGCCAGGATGAGCCTGTAATAGGCAAAGGGCCGCAGGGTGGTCTTGCCGAGCAAGGCGATGAACCATTTGACCGCCGCCCAAGCCGAGATGAACGAAACGCCGAATCCAACCGCCAGGAATGTCAGGTCGGAACTCGTAAAGCTATCAAGGCTCTTGAGCAGTTCCAGACCGGTGGCCGCGACCATGATGGGCACCGCGGCGATGAAGGAATATTCGGCAGCCATGGTCCGGCGGGCGCCGAGGATCATGCCGCCCATGATCGTGGCCGCCGAGCGCGAGAAGCCTGGCCACAGAGCCAGGCACTGGAAGCAGCCGATGCCCAGGGCGAGGAGCGGAGTCATGTCGTCCAGGCATTCGAAGCGCGGCTTCAGGCGCAAAGTCTCGACCGCGAGGATGATGACCGCCCCTGCGCCGAGCGCCCAGGCCACCGTGGATGGCCCGAAGAGGTGTTCCTTGATGAGGTCGTGGGACGCCAAGCCAAGCAGCGAAGCGGGCAGGGACGTCAGGAAGAGGAGGAATAATCCGCGCATGCCGGCGAAACGTGTCTTGCCCCCTGAACCGGACGCCAGCTCAATGGCCTGATCCCGTTCCGGCTCGATCACAGAGGGAACCACGAGGCCCAGGAACCGCCGCCAGTAGAGCACTGCCACGGCCAGAATGGCCCCAAGCTGAATGACCACGTCGAAGGTGGCGATCTTCTGCCCCGACAGCCCGAGCAGGGAATTGGCCAGGATGAGATGACCGGTGCTCGAAATGGGCAGAAACTCGGTGATTCCTTCGACGATCCCGAGCACCACCGCCGAGAGCAAGGAGTCCATCATTCCTCCATTGGTCTGGTCCAGTCCATCAGCTTGAGAGGCCTAGCCCATGCCGCTCCAAGTTGCAAGCCGGCTCCAGGTCGTGTACGAAAGCGCTCTGCGGCGAACCCCGCCGCCTAAGCTGTAAAGAGGGAGAAGCATGCCCACCATCGTTCCCCAGAGCGAGCTGCACCGGAAGGCCGTGCAATGGATTAGCGAGCGCCGGCCCCGGGAGTGTGACGCCGCCTGCCTCGCCAGGCTGATCGACGAGGCGGCCATGCGTTTCAATATGGGTCCCCTCGATGTGGAATTCCTGCAACGGTTCTTCCGAGAAGGCCCCGAAGAGGGAGAATAGGCCCTGCGGCTGACCCCGTTCAAGCTCTCCAGCGAGCAGGTCTTCAAGGAGCTGCTCCTGAGCTTTTCTATTTGCCTCGGCTCGCTCCTGACGCTCATCCTCATTGGCAGGATGCTCCAGTTGAAGGAGATATTCCTGGGGCAGAGCCTTGGCATCATGGAGATCGGCAAGCTCTTCTTCTATCTGAGCCCGTTCTTCCTGCTCCTGCTCATGCCCATCAGCTGCATGCTGGCTGTTTTCCTAACCTTTCTGCGCATGAGCAGCGAGCGGGAGCTCGTGGCGCTCAAGGCGGGCGGAGCAAGCCTGTACCGCTTGCTTCCAGCCCCGGTCCTGTTCTGCACCCTGTGCTCTCTGGCCAGCTTGTTTGTCGCGTTCTGGGGCATTTCCTGGGGCATGGACAACTTCCGGGCCACAGTTCTCGAATTCGCGCGCAACCGGACCCAGATCATGATTCAGCCGGGCGTGTTCAACAACGACTTTCCGGGCTTGACCATCTTTGCCGAGAAGTACGATCCCGGCAATCAAGAGATGCGCCTCATCTTCGTTCAGGACAAGCGGAGCGACAAGGCCATCGCGACCATCGTCGCGCAACAGGGCAGGGTGGTGACCGACAAGGTCAAGGGCAGGCTGCAATTCCTGCTCTCCGATGGCACCATTTATCAGATGACCGAAAACCAAGTGTACTCCCTGAAGTTCGCCTCGTATCTCGTCAACCTGGACATCTGGAAAGCACTGAAGACCGAGCAGATGACCGAGGCCAAACCCCGGGAGATGTCCATCACGGAGTTGCGCAGACTCGCGGCTGATCCGCAATTGGCTGAGGTCAAAAATGCTGACTACGTGCGGCGGGTGCAAGTCGAAATACAGAAACGCTATACCTTGCCCATGGCATGCCTTGTCCTCGGTCTTTTCGCATTGCCGTTCGCCTGCTCGTTCCAAGGCGTCAAGCAGTACGTCGGCGTGCTCATGGCCCTGGGCATGTTCCTGGTCTACTACAGCTTCTACTCGATCAACATAAGCCTCGGCGAGTCCGGCATCCTGTCGCCGCTGATCGGATTATGGCTTCCCAATGTCGTGTTCCTTGTCTTGGCTGTCATGGGCATACGTCTGACGGCCAAGGAAAAATCCCTCAGGCTGGGCGACTGGCTGAATAACCTGCGCATGCCGATCAGAAAGAAACGCCCATGAAAATCTTGAATCGGTACCTGCTGCGGCAGAATATGTACCTCATGGGCGTTTGCCTGTGCCTGGGCATCACCATATACCTTCTGTCGGACTTGTTTGAGCGGCTGGACGACTTCCTGGAGGCCGGCCTGGGCCTCAAGGTCATGCTTCTTTATTTCGGCGTGAAGATCCCGCTCATCATCTCCCAAATCATGCCTGCGGTTTTCCTGGTCGCCACACTCGTTCAGCTCTCGACCATGCAGGCGAATCGGGAGCTTCTCGCCTTGCGGGCGGGCGGGGTATCCTTCAAGGCGATCATCGCCTTCTTTTTCGTGTACAGCCTATTCTGGTCCGGAGCCCAGCTCTTCTTCTCCCAATACGTTGGAGTCAAGGGTATGGAGTACTCCAAAGTCATCTGGGCGAAGGACGTTCGAGGCAGGAATATCGAGCAGAGGGCCCTGTCCCAGTTGTGGTTCCGCGACGGGGATAAGATCATCCATATGGACACCGTCCAACCCGCCCTTGGACAGGGGCGCGGCCTGACCATCCACCGATTGTCCCAGGACAGGCGCTCGGTGGATCAGTTCATCACGGCATCAGCTTTCAGGCTGCTGGGTGATGAATGGGAGTTGATGAATGTCAATATCATCGAGCCGGCCGACTTCTCCACGGAGCATAGGACCGCCATGCGAATGCCCATGGGCGAGGCGCTGCGATCCATCACCATGGCCAAGTCCAAGGATAACCCGGGACAGCTTCCTCTATGGGAATTGAGCAGGGTCATACGCCAGCTCGAAGCCACAGGCTCCAACGTGGAAGGCCTAAGAACCATCTGGCACGGCAAGGTATCCTATGCCATGTCCATCACGGTCATGGCTTTCCTGGCCATGGCCATCGTCACGTTCCAGCGCAACATCTACCTGAACCTGACCGCGGGCCTTGTGGCGACGTTCTTGTTTTACGGCCTATACGTGCTGGGCTCGTCGGCAGGCGAGATGGGGCTCTTGCCTCCGTTCGCGGGGGCCTGGATGGGCAACGTCGTCTTCATTCTCGCAGCCGTCGCTCGTTTGTTCTGGAGAAGCATCGGAAGCTCGGGGCGCTAAGGCGCCTCCTCATCCAGGACCACGCCCGCGGCGGCATCGAACGCACGCCAAAGAGCATCCCGGCCCAGCCCCGAGCGGGCGGAGAAGACCAGCGGCCGGCTGGTTTCGCGCAGGATATCGGACCAATCCCTTTGCCGTTTGGAGCGCTCCGCCTGTGTGCACTGATCGGCCTTGGTCAGCACCGCGAGGATGGGCATGCCGATCTGGCGGAGGTAGGATCCCAGCTCAAGGTCGAGCTTCTGCGGAGGAAGCCGGCAGTCAATGAGCATGGCCACGGCCCGCAGGGAAGAGGCCTTGCCGATGTAGGCTTCGATGAGCCTTGCCCAACTCTGACGTTCCTCCTTGGAGCAGCGCGCATAACCGTAGCCGGGCAGGTCCACGAGGTAGTAGTCGCCAGGCGTGACGAGATAGAAGTTGATGCTTCTCGTTTTCCCCGGAGTGCCGCTGGTCCTGGCCAGCTTTTTGGTCCCCGCGAGCGCGTTGATGAGCGAGGATTTGCCGACGTTGGAGCGGCCGGCCAAGGCGACTTGCGGCGCGTCAGGCACGACAAGCTGGCCTGCCGTATAGATGGTGCTTGCGAGCTGGACTACCCGATGCATGTTTCCTCGACTTGTTAAAATACATTGCCGCTTTGGCCAGGCGTCACAATCGTCGGATGCCCCGCCGGCTTGTCTTCGCCGCCCCGAGCGGATATATAACCCAAGATTCGCCAAGCCTCCACCACGCTCAGGACTCGCTCGGCGGCCGCATCCGCCGGAAAAGGCAAATTCGCATGGCAACCTATGACATCCTCGTGCTCAACGGTCCCAATCTGGGCCATCTCGGCCGGCGCCAGCCCGAGATTTACGGCTCCCAAGGCATGGACGATCTGCCCGCAATGTTCCGCGAGCTCATGGGGCACAAGGCTGGCGAGGTCCGGCTATCCTTTCACCAGAGCAATTCCGAGGGCGGGCTTATCGATCGTCTGGAGCAGGCCTGGAAAGAAGGGGTCCATGGCATTGCCCTTAATGCCGGCGCCTACACCCACACAAGCTTGGCTTTGGCGGACTGCCTGGCCTGGATCGGGATACCATGCGTGGAAGTGCACTTGAGCAACATCTGGGCCCGCACGGACGAGCCGCTTCGCCAAAAAAGCTTCATCGGGACCAAGTGCATCGGCGTTGTTGCCGGATTCGGCCTCTTGAGTTATGCCCTGGCCGTGCAAGCGCTGTGGAGACACCTTTCCTCGAGCGAAACCAAGCAATAATAGCGTATTAGCGGAGGCACCATGCTTTCCACGTCTTCGTTCAGGCCGGGCCTGAAGATCGAGATAGACAACACCCCCTACGAGATCGTCGAGTTCCTGCACGTTAAGCCAGGCAAGGGCGGAGCATTCGTGCGCACCAAGCTGCGCAATCTTCTCAACGGCAGAGTCACGGACCAGACATTCCGCTCCGGCGAGAAGTTCTCCAAGCCCGATCTGGCCACCAAGGCCATGCAATACCTTTATCGCGACGGCAGCGATTACGTGTTCATGGACATGGAAACCTACGAGCAGGTCCACGTGAGCGAGGACAAGCTCAGCGACAAGTGGGGCTTCATCAAGGAAGGCAAGGAAGTCCAGGTCCTCCTTTATAGGGGCGAGTTGCTGGATCTCGACCTGCCGGCGTCGGTCGAGCTGCAGGTGGTGGAGGCGGAGCCCGGCATCCAGGGCGACCGGGTGAGCAACGCCACCAAGCCCGCCAAGCTTGAGACTGGCCTGCAAGTCAAGGTGCCGCTCTTCGTCAACCAGGGCGACACGATCAAGATCGATACCCGCACGGGCGACTACATCAGCCGGGTGTAGCGACTCCGCGGCAACAAATTGCGGCGGGGGCGGCGCTGGCTGCTCCCGCATCGTTTGTGTTTTCTCCGACCATTCAGGTCATCCCGCACCGATCGCGCTCGGGCCGAATCCATCGATCTCATGAAGGAGGGTAGCGCTACGGACGGTAACAAGCTCTTCCGCGAGCTCGTCGGCCTGTTCCTGATCTTCTCCGGCCTCTTCCTGGCCGTAAGCCTGTTCTCCTACAACCCGCAGGATCCAAGCTTCTTCTACACGGCAAGCGACAGTCGAGAGGCAGGTAACCTAGCAGGCATCTTTGGCGCGCATACCGCCGGCCTTTTCGTCGAAGCCTTCGGCCTCGGTGGGTTCCTTGCCCCGCTCCTGTGCCTCTATCTCGGAGTCCTTTGCTTCGCGCATCGGCTGGCAATGGCGTGGTGGCGCGGCCTGGGCATCTTCCTTCTGACGCTGACGCTGGCCACGTGGGCCAGCTCGCCATGGGCCATGCAGCACATGTCCGTTCGCGGCGCCTCAGGAGGAGGGCTTCTGGGCAGAGAACTCTTCCGCTGGTCGCAATTCCTGCTGCGTCCGCTCGGCTCGTTCATCGTCTGGTCCTTCATCCTGGTGGCCTCGGTTCAGCTGACCCTGGGCATGTCCTGGGTCGTGGCCGGGCGCGGCATCCGCGAGCGGGCCCTTGGAATCGTGCGGCGTCGCAGGCTCAAGACCGCTCGACGCGGGCAGGGTAAGGATCAGAAAAAGGAAGGCGGGCCAGCCGATCCATTGCCGGTTTTTCTTGGCCCTCAGGCGGATAGCGAACCGGCCCCAGAGAAAGAGAAGGCCGTGACGACCGAGAAGGAGGATTTCTCCTTCACGCGATTGTTCAAGCCTGATCTTGAGAAAGCAGATGCCGACCTTGAGGCTTCCACCATGCCGGGCCATTTCAGGCCGGACCGGGAATTGGATGAAGACCTGCCGGAATCCCATATCGAAACCAGCCCTAGAGCGCGAGAAATACCGGCGGCGCAATCCAAGCCGGCTCGGCTCGCAAACCCGGTCGTAGATGCCACGGCAAAGCCGATTCCGCCGGTGCGGGTGATCCCGAACCTGCCTCCCGTCGCGGACGAGCCCGAGGAGGAGCCCTGGCCCATCGACACCTCGCTGCCGCTGCCGCCTTTCGACTTGCTTGCCAGGCCCGAAGAGGGCGGCGGCCAGGACCTGAGCCGGCTGGAGGAGATGGCCAGGGATTTGGCCGCCTGCCTGTCGGATTTCGGGGTCAATGGCGAGGTGCACCGCATCGTGCCCGGCCCGGTGGTGACCATGTTCGAGTACAAGCCCGCGCCAGGCGTGAAGCTGGCGCGCATCACCAGCCTTTCCGACGACGTGGCCATGGCCCTGCGCGCAATTGCCGTGCGCATTGACCCAATCCCTGGCAAGGATCTGGTCGGCATCGAGATTCCCAACGAGGACCGCGATGTCGTCTCCCTGCGGGACGTTTTCGAGTCCGAGGCCTTCCGCAACTCCAAATCCCGTCTGACCCTGGCTCTTGGCAAGGATATCCAGGGACAGCCGTTCGTTGCCGATCTGGCCAAGATGCCGCATCTGCTCGTGGCGGGAGCGACAGGCGCGGGCAAGAGCGTATGCCTCAACGGCATCCTGCTCAGCCTGCTTTACAAGGCGTCTCCGGATGAGGTTAAGCTTTTGCTGGTGGATCCCAAGCGTATCGAGCTCTCGGTCTATGCCGATATGCCGCACCTGGTCCATCCGGTGGTCACGGAGATGTCCCTGGCCAAGAACGCCTTGGAATGGGCGGTCTTCGAGATGGAGAAGCGCTATGAGGCCATGGCCAAACTGGGCGTACGCAACATCGACGGCTTCAACCAGAAGCTGGCCAAGTTGGACCTCCAGGCCAGGCCCGACCTCGAGGACCTCGCGCCCATGCCTTATCTGGTCATCGTCATCGACGAGCTGGCAGACCTCATGATGACCGCAGCCAAGGAAGCCGAGATGGCCATCGTGCGCTTGGCGCAGTTGGCCAGAGCCTCGGGCATACACCTCATACTGGCCACGCAGCGGCCTTCGGTGGATGTGGTCACGGGACTCATCAAGGCCAACTTCCCGACGCGCATCTCCTTCCAGGTGACCTCCAAGCACGATTCGAGGACAATCCTGGACACCGTGGGCGCCGAGAACCTCCTCGGTCGCGGAGACATGCTCTACAAGCCGAGTGGCGGCAGGTTCCTGCGCCTGCATGGGGCCTATGTCAGCGAGGAGGAGATCGCCAGGGTGGTGGATTTTTGGAAGGCCAAGGCGCCCCAATCCTTCGAGCTCGACTTCACCGCTTGGCAGCAGGATTCAAAAGGCGAAGCCGCGGAAGGCGCGCCTGGCGGGCTCGACAGCGACCCGGTCTATAACGAGGCTGTGGATTTCGTACTGGAGCAGGGCAAGGCCTCGATCTCGCTCATACAACGACGATTCCGCATCGGCTTCAACCGAGCCGCGCGGTACATCGAGCAGATGGAGATGGATGGCCTGCTGGGGCCGCAGGAAGGCAGCAAACCTAGGCCGGTGCTCAGGACTCGGGAGTAGGGCAGGCATGCCCGAGCTGGCGGACTGATCGTGCAATGGTCCGGATCCCGACTTGACCAAGATGAAAAATGACGCCAGGGTCCGGAATGGACGCCAACGCCTGCCCGTTTAGCCGCAGCTCTTATTTCCAGGTATAGATGAGCTCGCAGGGCTTGCGGTCACCACAGAGCGTGGTGGGCCGCTTGGTTCAAATGGGACGAGTATCCCTCGGCGAAGGCCTCCTCCCTAAGGCAGGATATCTGGCATACGAGATCATCGGGCAGGCCCATTTCCCGATATGCGTCGATGTAGCCGCAACGCTTGATAATGGCACGCATCTTGTCGAAGCCGATCTCGACCTTGGCGATTTCAAGAGCCCTACTGCTGCGCCAGGTATTCACGACCGTGGCGAAATGCGTCAGGTTAGGGGTTGTGTCGCAGGTTTCGGCATGAGCCTTGCCTGCTTCCCGCGCCGCGGCGCGCGTGACATTACCGACCATCTGGAGCGCCTCGGCACGGCCGAAGCGCTCCGTGAGCATATCGAACAGCCGCCGCAGTATGTCGACCTCAATGCGTCTCTGCTCCATTTGAGTCAGGAGGGCATTGGCATGTTCCTTTTTTCAGGTGGCGAGGCATTATTAATTAATTAAGTTAACTATAACACCTGAGCAATCTGTTAGTCTAGCAGCCAATGGGAGCCAAAATGAAAGGATTCCGGGTAGCAATTCTGATGATGGTCTTCCTGATCGCGGCGGGTGCGCCTGCCCATGGGGAGGAGATAACCCGTCGCATCC
>JAEYTO010000013.1 GCA_023433925.1 Pseudomonadota bacterium
GAGAGCAGCGCCCTCCCCAGCGCCTTTAGGCCGTGGCGGCGACCTCGGCGCGCACGAGCCAGGCGTCGTTGAGGATCACGGCCGTCTGCATGGCCTTCCAGCCCACGTGGCCGCGCTGGGCGAGCGGATCGGAATCGGACGGCTTGGGGTTGACCACCAGCGGCAGGATGGCGTTTTCGCCCTTGAGGGCCACGGTGCCGTAGGCGTCGCGGGCCACGAAGAGCAGCGGGTACACGTCGGCGCTGACGCCCGTGGTGGAGAGCATGGTCCCGGCCGCGCCGCCGGCGTCGGCCCAGGGCTCGAACACGGTCGAGGCGATGTAGCGCACGTCCTCGACCTTGCCGATCTCGGCCTCGTAGGGCGTGATCTGGCCGTACTGCTCCACGGGCACGAAGCCGGGCATGGACCTGATGTCGTTCTCCAGGTCCGGGTGGCACAGGGCGATGTAGGCCGGGGCCACGGCCTGGGTGCCGTACTCGGGCGTGGAGCGCACGACAGAGGTGATCTTGCGCGCGTTCTGGCGCTTGAGGGCGCGGGTGACCTTGCGCTGGAGCGCGAGGGTCAGCTTCGAGTTGACCTCGTCGCGCGCCGCGCCGTTGGCGTAGAAGATGTTCGTGCCGGCCTTGAGGATGTTGAAGCGCACGGTTTCGATCATCTCGGCGGCCTGCTCGCCGAGCACGCCCACGGCCTCCTGGAGCACCGGGTCCTCGTGCGTGTCCACGACCACGTCGGTGATGGTCACGCGGTCGCCGAACTGGGACAGGCTGGCCTGGTAGTCGCTGGCCGTGAGCTGCTTGGCGGCCGGGGTCACGCCCTCGGCCAGGGGATTGGGCGTGGAGTCGAGGGCGTTGTAGCGCCGGAAGGTCACGACCTTGCTGCGGTTCTCGGGCAGGACCTTGGCCTGGCCGAACTTCTCCAGCACGAGGTAGGGCAGCCCGCGCCTGAGCAGGTCCACAGCCGCGAAAGCCGCCGTACGCGGGGAGATATCGCCGTAAACAGTGTTAGCCATTCGCTTGGGCTCCTTGCGTTTGTCGTTGTCTGACTCGGTAAGGGGCCATGGACCCGCCCAAGAGCGGGGGATGGCTGGGGATCATGCCGCCGCGGGTCCAGGGAAGGGGGATTGGCCTGGACGTGGCGGCTATTGGAATGCGCGGCCTACCTGGCCGAGGCGGCCTCGGACCAGGCGGAACGGAAGTCGGCCTTGTCCGGGCGGCCCTTGGCCGGCCCGGCGCTGCGCGAGGGCACGGCGGCGGCGCGCTCGGCGTCGCGCTCGCGGCGAGCCTGGCCACGGGCGGCCTGCTCGGAGGCCGAGGGGCGGCCCTGCTCGCGCTTGAAGCGGTCCAGGAGGTCGATGACCTCGTCGGCGCCGCCGTTCTCGACTACCCGGCGCAGGGATGCGGCCAGATAGGCGGGCTGAGCCTCGATCCATTCCGAGAGCTCGGGGCCGGCGGCCAGCTCCTCCCAGTCGGGATGCGCGGCGGCGATGCGGCGCACGTGGCGCTCCATCTCCAGGGAGGCCAGCACTGGCCGGGCCAGCTCCTCGACCGTGGCGCGGACCATGGCGCACACGGCCTGGGCAAGCTCGGGGTGCCCGGCCAACAGGCCGTCGGCGGAGGGCAGGCCGGCTTCGGCCGAGAATGCGGCCCCGCCGGCCGCGCTGGTCAGGCCCGGGTCATCGCTCGTGCCAGACTGGCCGCGACGGCCGGGCTGAGCGGACCGGGCGGACTGGGCGGAGACATCGCGCTCGCCATGCTGGCGGACTTGGCCGGCCTCGCCGGTTTCGCCGGATTGCCCGGAATCAGCCCCGACCTCGGAGCCCGCATGGGCAAGCTCCTCCAGGAGCGCGTTCCGCTCGGCGAGCCAGCGCTCCTTGTCCTTGCGGTAGCGGCCCTGGAAGCTCCTCAGCCGCTGGCGCTCGCGCTCGTAGAGCTGCCGGTAGGCGGATTCATCGGCCTGGGCCTCCTCGGCGGACAGTTCAACGGCCGGCTCCCGGCCCTGGACCATGGTCAGTCCCTCACGCTGGCCGTCCTCGGGACCATTGCCCGAGTTCTCCAGGCCCGGCTCGCCGTCCAGGGCGTCAGGCCGGGCCGGCTCGCCCGGCGTTCCGCCGCTACGGGGCATGGGCAGCCCGGCGGCCTGGGAAAAGGCTTCGCCGAAATCCATCTCGTTCTCTCTGCGTTCCTCGGCCATGCTTCCTCCTGTCTCGTGTTGCTATGTCCTGCGCCCGTGGCGGCCGGAGCGTCCGGCGGATGAGCGGGGAGGGTTTCCCCTTCCCGGAACTCACCTGCACGGGGACCGGCCCTGGCGGGCGGCCCGTGCGCTCGCCTTGACGCGGGGATCGCGCTAGGTATAGCCGCCGTCGGGACCGGCCCCGGCGGGCGCTTGGGACTCCACTTCACGGATGATGTCCTCCAGGGCGAGCACCGCGCCCTGCAGCCGGACGACCTGCTCGGGCGCGGCGCGCACGAGACGCTCCCGATTGGCGGCGGCGCGCTCCCGGAGCAGGGCCAGGAAGGCCTTGCCGGCGGTGGTGTCGCGCTCCTGGCGGCAGGCTGCCAGTGTGCCGCGCGGATTCTGATCCATGGTTTCCTCCTCGGGCGTGCTCCGCACGGCTGTGCGCGCTGCCCCGTGCCCTTCCGCATCGGCGCGGGCATGAAAAATCTCGCGTTGAACTCGCGGTCCAGGGTGCCGCCACAACCAGGCGGATGTAGGGAGCTGCCCTGATGGGGGGCAATGCCCCGACTAGCTCCGCACCTCTTCCTCGGGCCGCACGATGTCCTCGCCAAGGCCGCGCGCCGCGGCCCTGCGCCTGAGCAGCTCGGCGCGCCGGATGTAGGGCGCGTCCAGGCTGTTGGCCGTGGAGGCGGCGAAGGCGTCGAGCTGCTCCACGGACAGCTCGCGGGCGATGAGGCTCGACCAGCCGCGCGCCTGCACGCGGTAGTCGCCCTTGAGCTCCTCCTTGCCCGAGAAGAGCATGTTCCAGTGGTACAGGGCCGTGATGAACGGCCGGGTCACGCCGTCGTCGAAGTGCTTGATCTGGTCCTTGAGGGCCACGCTCGTCGCCGACAGGAGCATGGACAGGCCGCGCACCGTGTTCGCCGCGCCGTCGAACTCCGAGTGCATGGCGCTCGGGATGCCCGTGGTCTCGTGGGCATAGGCCTCGAAGAGGCGGGCCATGGCCATGAGCTCCTCGGCGTGGCTCGGCAGCGTGGACACGCGCACGGCCGGGTACTGGGCGTCCAGGCCCGAGCCCGAGCGCAGCCAGACCCGGAAAGGATGAATGTCCGTCGGGTCCTCGCCTTCGGGCAGCAGGTCCTGGTTGACCTCGATCTGCGGACCCGCGCTGATGGCCGCGTTGTCGAGCATGGCCCGCACGCTCGCGTTGAACAGGTGCTGCGGGTCGCGCATGATGGAGGCCAGCCCCTCGCCGAAGATGCTCGTCTCGTCCTTGTCGAAGTAATAGAAATGGTACGGCCAGCGCAGGCCGGGCAGCGGCGCGGCCACGGCCTTGACCATGGCGTCGCCGAGCAGCCAGACGTTGGCCGGCGCCGCGGCGGCGGCCTTCTCGTCCTCGCCCAGATCGACGCCGCTGTCGGCAAGCTCCTCGGGCTCCAGGAAGCCCCAGAATTCGAGGACCTCGTAGCGGCTGACGGGCTGCGCCGTATTCGCGGCCGGACCGGCCAGGGTCAAGCCAGACTCGTGGGCCTTGGGGCCGGTGTCGCCGTGCGGGTGCGCGGCGAGGTGCGCCTCGATGGTCTCGGCGTCGAAGCCGGGCCGGCCGGCCAGGGCCAGGAGATCGCGCCTGGTCATGAGGTGGCGCTGGAAGATGAAGCGCGCCTCGGCCAGGGAGCGGGCCGCCGGGTCGGGATAGATGTCCCACAGGGGCACGAATTCGAGAAACGGCCGCAGCCGCTCGCGGCTGGACAGCCGCCATGAGCCGGAGCCTGGGCCGCGCGTCCAGGCCGGCGCGCTGCTCCTGGCCACGAGCGGCCCCTTGAGTACGCCGGTGCCGTACAGGTTGCCCGAGTGGATGACCTCGCGCACGACCTCGCGGTAGCGACACTCAGCGAGCTGATCCTCCATCTCGCGCTGCATGGCCTCGCAAGCCCGCGTGGCCTCGGCGCGCACGGCCGCGGCCAGCTCGCGCTCGCCGGGTTCGACTCCGTTCTCACGCCGCAGGCGGGCGATCAGCTCGCCCGCGCGGCGCGCATCCACCTCGGGCACGGGCGTGGCCGCGATGGACCAGTTGCGCTCGCCCGCGCCGGGAAAGAGGACGTCCATGAGCCTGGCGTCGGCCGCCTTGACCTTGGCCCTGGTCAGGCGCAGGAAAGCCTTGCTGCGCCGGGGATGCAGGCGCGCCGCGACCTCGGGATCGTAGACGCCCTTGTACTGGCGGAGGTCGCGCAGCCAGCGCTCCTCCACGTCGCGCCGGCCCGCCTCGGCCTCGCGGAACAGCCCGCGCAATGTCGGGCCTGGACCTGCTCCCCTCGTGCCGCGTGAATCGTTCATGCTGCCCGCCCTGGTTGAAGTGGGTCGTTATACGCGCCAACAAAACAAATTGTACGCTAAAACGTGTCACTGGTCAAGCGTGTTGTTCGCTTTTTGACGACAAAGGGCGTCGCCCGGTAGGCTAGCGTGCAGTCAAGCCCAGCAGCGGCAAAAAGGAGTTCAAGGTAATCGCAAGCGGCTGATTGTACGCCGTGGCGATACGACATGAGCGCTTGTCTGCATGGCATCTTGGCTCATCCGACGCCGAAGCGCCGAGGCCTCCGCGCGGGTCGGCTTGACACCCGGATGGGATTCTTCCATTTCTTCGCGGGAAGCGGCGTGGTCATCCACGCCGTCGGCGCCCGCGAGTACGAGGAAACCCTGTCCAAGGCCGGGAGGCTCTCTCGGCCGCTCGAGGTCGGCACGCCATGATCTTCCACTACAAGGGAACGTTCGCGACGGATTCCTTCCAGGCCAGCCCGGACGCCCTGCACATCCGCTACGGGGTCGGCTTCTTCGAGACCCTATACTACAACGGGCACATGCTCAGGCACCTGGACGCCCACCTGGAGCGGCTGTCCCGCTCCCTGGAGCATTTCCAGATCACCTTCGCCAAGGCGCCCCACGAGGAGATCGTGAGCGCGCTGCTCCAACGCAACGGCTTGGCGGGCAAGACGGCCAGGGTGGACATCTTCTACCCGGTGGCCGATTTCGAGGAGAAGGCCCAGCCCCTGATCCAGGTCAGCCCCTGGCGGCCCGACCCGTCACGCGCGTACAGCCTGATCCCGTATCCCTGGCGCCACGATTCCTATCTGAGCGGCCACAAGAGCATGAGCCGCATGCACCACATGCTGGCTCAGCGCCACGCCCGGCAGCAGGATTGCGACGACGCCGTGTTGACGGACTCCTCGGGCCAGGTGCTGGAAACCTCGGACTGCGCTCTGCTCTTCTTCGACGGGGCCAACTACTTTTCGCCCGAGAGCGGCAACATGCCGGAGAGCGTGGCCCTTGCCAGGGCCGCCGGCACGCTGCCCATCCGGCGCAAGCCCATCCGCCTGGCGGATCTGACCGAGTTCCAGCATGCCTACGTGCTCAACTCGCTCATCGGCATGCGGCCGGTGTGGCGCATCGGCGAAATCATCTACGAGACCGACGAGAAGAGCTGCGAGCTGGCCACGCTGCGCATCCTGTAGCGCGGGCTGACAAATCCCGGGCAAGCGGCCGGCCCCAGCCTCGCGGGCGTCGCCCAAGGCGGCGGCGTCCAATGGCGCCCTCAGCGCCGGAGCGAGCGTCTCAAAGTCGGATTGCCCTAAAAGAGACGCTTTTCCTTGGCCTCTCTGTTGACTCCCTTTCCCCCTCTTGAGATAAATCAATACGAATTACCCGATTCCATTCACATGTGTGATGCCAGGAGGTGGAACCTTGAAAAAACAACTGAGTAAGGAAACAGAGCGCAAGGAAGCCGCCATGTGGACGGCGAGGAAAAAGGTCGAGGGCAAGACAAGAACCTGCCGCAAGTGAAAGGGCTGAAAGAGCGGTTGATGCCGGTCCGGCATCGAACATGGGAGGGGAAGGCGCGCCGGGCTTCCCCTCCCGCCTGTCTCCACGGCGGCTTGCGTTTGGAATGCGCGGGGCTGGGGGCGTGCTCGTTCCTGGTGAATGAGGTCCGGGGATAAAACGGGCTTCTCAGGCAGGCGAAGTCCTCCCTGTTCATGTATGACATGCCGTAATGCGGCAAATCGAGGAGCATCATGCCCACATGGCGAATCGACCCAGATCATTCCGTTGCGTCCTTCGCCATCGGGCACATGATGGTGGCCGTGGTGCACGGGATATTCAACAGCCTGTCCGGCGCGATCCGCTTCGATCCGGCCGACCCCGCGTCGATCAGCGCGGAGATCACCATCGACGCCGCTCGCATGACCACGGGCATAGCCAAGCGTGACGCCCACTTGAAGAGTCCGGATTTCTTCGATGTCGAGCATTTCCCGACCATATCCTTCACCTCCGCCTCGGCCGAGGTCGTCCGCTCCCAGAAGATGCGGGTGGCCGGCGAGCTGACGCTACACGGCGTGACCAGGCCCGTGACTCTCGACGTCACCTGGGCCGGCCCGGTGACAAGCGACGACGGCGACACGTCGATCGGGTTTTCGGCCAAAGCATCCCTCAACAGGGAGGACTTCGGCCTGACCTGGAACGTGCCGATCGGAGACACCGGCTTCATGGTCGGCAAACACGTCGATCTGTCCATGGAGGTCGAGGCCGACCTCTCCGGGGAATAGATGGCCGCCGGCACGGTGCAGTCGTTCCAGGTGCAGTGGCATCTGACCGAGCAGTGCAATTTGCGCTGCCGGCATTGCTATCAATCCGGGTCCGGGCGGGATGCCGGGCTCGGCTTCGCCGAGGCCGCGGGCGTGCTGGACGAGATCGGCGACGCGCTCGCATCATGGTCGGACCTGTACGGACTATCGTTCGAGCGAGAGCTGAGTCTGACCGGCGGGGAGCCGCTTCTCTGGCCTGACCTCCAACGCCTCGTGGAGGCGTGCGCCTCCTCGGGTTTCCGCGTCTCGATCCTGACCAACGGCACGCTTCTGGACCGGAAAGCGGCGCTGGCCCTGGCCGCGGCCGGCACGGCGGCAGTGCAGGTGAGCCTGGAGGGGCCGCGCGACGTTCACGACAAGGTCCGGGGGAACGGGACCTTCGAGCGTGCCTTGGAGGGTGTCGAGCATCTCCTGGCCGCCGGCCTGCCCGTGACCCTGAATGCGACCCTGTCCCGCCTGAACGCCTCGCGCCTGGGCGAGCTGCTGGAGCTTGCCCGGCATCTGGGCGTGCCCCGGCTTGGGTTCTCCCGGCTCGTGCCCTCGGGGCGCGGCGAGTCCATGCGGGAATCCTCGTGCGATCCGGAGGAGCTTTTCGCGCTCTATTCCCGGATGGCCGAGACCGCCCGGCAGGGAGAGGTCGAACTGGTCACCAGCGACCCGCTGGCCATGCTCCTCCTCGATCCGCCCGAGGCCTTGGGGGCCGAAGGCGGGGACCACGGCGACGTGCCGGTGGGAGGCTGCGCCGCCGGAGTTTCAGGCCTGACCATCATGCCGGACCTGACCCTGCTGCCTTGCCGGAGGCTGGCCATCCCGCTCGGGAACCTCCGCACCGATTCATTGCGCGAGATATGGGCCGCTTCTCCCCTCCTTTGCGCGCTCCGAGACCGCTCCAGCTACCAGGGAGCGTGTCGGGAGTGCCGCCTATGGGCCGTCTGCCGAGGCTGCCGGGCCGTGGCTCATGCCGTGGCCGGCGACCCGCTCGCGGAGGATCACGGTTGCATCCGCGCGCGCCGACAATCGGCCTGAAGCGGGCGCTAGGGTGCCTGGGCACTCTGCAAAAAGAATTGAGAGAGGGCGCCGCCCTCTCTCAAACTCTCTCCCGCCAGGGGGATAATCCCCCTGGACCCCTCATTTCACGGCGTTTCCCAGCTTGATCCCAAAGCGCCTTAACGGCGACCGAGTAGATCCTTGCCGGCCACGATGAAGAAGACCACCGAGGCCACGGCGATGATGGACGCGCCGGAGGAGAGGTCGAAGTGGAAGGACAGGGCCAGACCGGCCAGGCAGAAGGCCAGGCTCAGGGCCATGGACAGGAGCATCATGCCGGCCAGCGACCCGGCCTTGCGCTCGGCCAGGTAGGGCGGGATGGTCAGCAGGGCGATGACCAGGATGAGGCCCACCACGCGGATGATCATGACCACGCTCACGGCGATCATGGCCAGCAGGAGGAAGTGCAGGGCCGTGACCGGCAGGCCGCGCGTGCGCGCGAACTCCGGGTCGAAGGACAGGGCCAGGAAGTGGCGGTAGAGCAGCGCCACGAGCCCGGCCACGGCGAGGTCCAGCCCGGCCATGAGCCACAGCTCCGAGCGCGGCACGGTCAGGATGGAGCCGAAGAGGAAGGACATGAGCTCCACGTTGTAGCCGGGCGTGAGGTCCAGGAGGATGATGCCCAGGGCCATGCCCGCGGCCCAGGTCACGCCGATGACCGTGTCGGCGCGCTCGCCGCGGCGCAGGGTGGCCGCGGCCATGAGCGAGGAGGTGGCCAGGGTGAAGCCGAGCACCGTGGGCAGCACGGGCCAGCCCAGGAAGAAGGCCAGGCCTACCCCGCCGTAGGCCGCATGGGCCACGCCGCCCGAGAGGAAGACCACGCGGTTGACGACCACCAGCGCGCCGATGATGCCGCAGGCCACCGAGGCGAGCACGGCGGCGGCCACGGCGTTCTGCATGAATCCGAGGGACAGGGCCTCAAACATGGCGCTTCCCGTGGGGTGGGACCACGACGCCGGGCAGGCCGTGGGCAAAGGCCATGACCGGGCAGGCGTGGCCGTCATGACCGCCGTACATGAGCTCGAGCATGTCCGTGGTCAGCTCCGGGCCGGGGTGATAGTGCAGCCGCTTGTTCACGCAGGCGATGGACGTGACCCGCGAGGCCACGATGGACAGGTCGTGGCTGACCACGACCACCGTGGTCCTGCCGCTCAGGTCGGCCAGCAGCTCGTAGAAGCAGAAGCGCGCGTGGGCGTCCACGCTGGCGGTGGGTTCGTCCATGAGCAGCAGGTCCGGCTCCGAGGCCAGGGCCCGGGCGATGATCACGCGCTGGCGCTGGCCGCCGGACAACTCGCCGATGCGCCGGGCCGCGCAGTCGGCCATGTCCACCAGGGCCAGGGCTTCCAAGGCCATGTCGCGCTCGGCGGCCGTGGCTCGCGGCCCAAGGCTCGCGCGCGTGGCCAGGCCCATGAGCACTACGTCCAGGACCGACACGGGAAAGCTCGGGCGGATGTTCGTGTGCTGCGGCACGTAGCCGATGGAGCCGCGCGCCTGGCCCGGCCCGGCGCCGAAGACGCGCACCTCGCCCGCGTCGGGCCGCAGCAGGCCCAGGACGAGCTTGAGGAGCGTGGTCTTGCCGCCGCCGTTGGGGCCGAGCACAGCCAGGTAGTCGCCGCGCCGGATGGTCAGGTCCACGCCTTCCAGGACCCTGAAGTCCGCGTAGGAAAAGCCCACGCCCCGCAGTTCGACGATGGGCTCGCCCCTGGCCTTGCCGGGCGCGATCAGGTTTTTTCGTGCGTTCGCGGCGGACATGGTGGAAGTGTATGCAACCGAGTTGCATGTCCTGTCAAGAAGCGCGAGCACGCAGCCCGGCCGTCCCACGGCTCGGCTGCTCCCATTTCGGGCAGGGATATGGAGTTTTGCATTACGTTCCCGTAAATTGTTGCTGAAAATAGCCTTTAGCGGCAATCGCTTGCCAAGGACATACCGCAAGAGCGCACCACGTGCGCGGGGAGGCATGATGACTGAGAAGACAAGGGCGAGCATGCGCCGGCTCCTGGCCGACGCATCCCTGGAGGCGGCGCGCGCCACGGTGCTGGCCAGGATGGCGGACAAGGCCGGCCGCCCCGGAGCGGCGCGGCTGCTGCGGGCCATGGCCAAGGCCGGCGAGTTCCAGGCCCGGCGCGTCCTGGCCCTGGCGCGCGGCAAGCTGGGCGGACTGGACGAGGAGTTGCAGAACCAGGCCCGGCGCAGGGGCGTGGAGGACGAGCAGCGCCTGCCGGCCTGGCGGGAGGAGGCGCTGGCCGAGGGCAAGGCCGCCGAGGCCGCCCTGTTCGGGCAACTCCTTCAGGCGGCGCGGAACCACGCCGCCATGCTCGTCGAGCCGGACAAGCCCGAGGGAGCGCTGCACGTCTGCCAGATCTGCGGGTATGTCGCCCTGGAAGCGCCGGAGCATTGTCCGGTCTGCCAGGCGGTGCCGGAGAGATTCGAGAAGGTGGAGTGAAGGCCACGCGGGCCGGGATGCCACCCAGGTACGCGGCATCCGTGGCGGGAAAAGCTGGGACGGCTTTTCCCGCAGATCATTGACAAAGGCCGTTTCCATTCTGCCTCCGGCGGCCAAGGGGGCGCGGCCCCCTTGGAACCCGGTTTCTCAACTGCGCTGCCCGACAATATGCTGAAATAATATCAAAAGTTTTTGGTGGGGAGAGCGCGAGAGAGGCCCCTTTTTTCAAAAAGGGGTCTCTCTCGCAAAAAACTGGTTTGTCAGCAGTCCGAGGGAAAAGCCGGGACGGCCTTTCCCGACAGTCTGTCAGGCGTTTCCACGGCCCAGCAGGGGGTCGTACTCCCTGGGCAGCTCCGCGGCCACGTCGTCGAGCTCGCCGGGCATGATGGCCTCGCCGAGGGTGCCGAGCACGGCCTGGGTCAGTGCCTCGGCCTCGTCGTGATCCACGCCGCAGCGCCCCTTGACCCTGCGCACGAACTCCCTCGCCCCGAAGCCCTCCTGGCGGTCGCTGCTCAGGATCATGGGCTTGAGCTCGTTGGGGAGCTGCGCCGAGAGGTTGCGGCGCTGTCCCGGACTGATGCGCTCGCTCAAGGTGGTCAGCACGCAGATGGCCGCCGTGGCGGACGCCTCGCGCGACGGCGTATGGGCCCGCTCCTGCACGCGCTGGACGAAACGTGAGAAATCCATGTCGCCCTCCTGCGGGGTTGGCATGCGACCATGACACTAGCGCGAAAGGACGCGCGTGGCTGTCGGCGCGAGGAGGAGCCGCGCGTCGGATTCAGCCCCGCGCGGAATTCCTCCTCGGCGGCCACGCCTCTGCCCTGGTCTTGTCCAGAGCCTGGCTCACGCGCTAGGCGTCCTCCTGGTGGATCATGTCCAGAAACCCTCCGGCCGGGCGTCATGCTCCACGGCGCCTCGCCCGAACACGTGCGCTGCATTGGCTGGGGATGTGCCGGAAAAGGCCCTGGCCTGCCGCGGGCGAAGGGCATGAAGGGAGCGGGAGCTTCGCGGACATGGCCGGCCCGCGAAAAGTCCCCGGCAGCCTAAGCTGCCGGGGGTGGGGGGGAGGGTGTTATTCCACCCGGGGGGGACGGGCGGAACTATTGAGGCCATCGTGCGGCTGGCGGCATGTTGTGAGGCCGTTTCGCCACACTCATATGTGTAGCAAGGCTGGGTTTGGCGAATATGTCGGACAGGGGCGGTATTTTCTGTAGGAAATGGACGCGGAAAAGCGGTTGTGCGCCACCTTTACGGCATGTAGTACTGACCTGCTACTGGTGCATTGTTATTAACAATGAGTCGTATTAGGCTAGCATGGACATCTGTATAATTCCGGCGTGTAAGACATGAGTAAATATGCATGAAACATGGCCGGCCTCATGAATCTTGCCGGTTTGTGGCGGAGCTGGAGCCCTGGGTAAACTCCGGTTCAGGAGCCAGGGCGTCGGCCAGGGTCATGGCCGCGGCTGCCGGGAACGCGGTCAGGCCGCGCCCGGTTCGAACAGGTTGCCTTGACGGGCTGGACGGCGGGATGGTCATTGGGCGTCGGCGAAGAGGAGCAGGTAGGCCTGCGGCGCGAGCACCAGGACCACCACCGGGATGGCCAGCAGGCCGAGAGTGCCGGCGACGACGGCTGTTTGGCCGGCCAGCCGGCGTGCGTCAATGCCCGCGGTCGCCCAGGCGCTGGCCCGGCGAGAGCGGGCCGGGCTCGCGCAGCCCGAAAAGCTCCCCGTATTCGTCGGGCAGGTCTCGCAGCACCTTGCGGATGTATGATTCGGAAACCGCCTCCTTGAGCGTGGCCGCCACGGCCTTGCAGCGCGCCAGGGTCGCCGGGTGGCCGGCCTTCATGCGCGCCTCGGCCCGGTTGTAGAACTCCTCCAGGTCGTAGCGGTCGGTCCGGCGCTCGCACGGGAACATGTCCTTGAACTCCACCGGGAGCTGGGCTTCCAGCCCGTCCCGCTCGGTCCTGGGCAACCGCTCGCCCAGGGTGCCCATGAAGGCCCGTACGGCCTGCTCGGCTTCCTCGCGTGACCCGATGCCGGCGCGGTTCCTGACTGTCTCGACGAATTTTTCGTAGCGCATGCGGCCTCCGTGCATCTGTAGATGTTCCGTAGGCCCAGCATAGCCGTGACCAGAGGGACGGAGTGCAGGACAGGCCCTGATTCTCTCGTCGGCGCGGGTCCGACCAGCGCGGGATGGGTTCGGAGCGGCCTGTGGACGGAGTTCCGGAGTGGCCGCCGCGCCGGCGAGGCGCGCTTGGCTCAGGCAGGCAGGCGGAGATCGATGCCCAGGCCCTGGCAGGCCAGGGACAGGGCTTCCTCGGCATTGGCCCAGCCGCCGCAGCACTCGGGCGAGAGGCTGATGGTCAGGCAAGGCGCGCGACCCTGGGCGAGAAGAGCGGCCAGGGGCCGGAAGAAGTCCGCCACGTATTCGCGGGAGAAGAGCAGGCCCCAGCTTTCGGGCCTCTTGAGGAAGAAGTAGTCCAGGTCCACGTTGAGCAGCCAGCTCCCCTGGCGGAAGGGCGGGAAGACCGGGAAGTGCCAGGGCAGGTGCTCCAGGAACTTCACGCCCTCGGGCGGCCGGCCCTGGCCGTGGGTGGCCAGGCGCCAGCCGGCGATGTCCGCGCCGCGCGTGGCCATGAACAGGCCGAGATAGTTGTCCCAGCGGAAGAGCGGGATGGTGGCCAGGAAGTCGGATTCATAGCCGGCGTCAAGGTACTCCTCGATGGACATGGCCGCCGGGTCTTTAACCTTGCGCAGGCAATCCAGGTCACGCTCGGAGCAGAGCGCGTCGTAGTGCCTGTCCACGTGGAGCAGAAATGGGCGGTCGGCGGGCGAGGCCTGGTCCAGATGGCGCAGCCAGCACCACAAGGCCGCCCGGTGATTGTCCATGACATAGACGCGGCCCGCGCCGAGGGGCGCGGACCAGAGGAAGTTCAGGCGCAGGGCCGTGGAGTGCTCCCGGCCCCGGAAAGGGACGATCCAGTCGGGCATGGCGCAACCTGCCAGAAATTGAAAATCCAGCCAAGAGGAGGGTGAACCTTGGCCGAATTTTTTGGAGAGCAGCATCCCAGAATGGGGCTCGCTACTCGCACGAAAGAGCCTGAGGTTTTCAGCCCTGGAGCCACTCACCTGTCTGCCGTGAAAAGGGTCGAAAACCGGGTGAGGCGTTCGGGCGGCAGTCTCGGGTTTCGCCTCGCGACGCAGCGTCTTGATTTCACGCATGCTTGTCAAAGTAATCCGCCCATGAAGGATTTCAGAACAGGTAAAGTAAAAATATTGTGACGGGTGATCTTGCAATTTTTTTTCTTTTGTATATTTTAAATCCGTTTGACCAAATTGCGGCTGACTGAGTCAGTCAATGTGGAGTGTGCATGGCGTATATCCAGAAAGGTATATATCTTCTTGCGAGGTGTGCCGCCAAAGGCATCCTTTCGAATACGCACGTCCGTGACTTATTCTCGGGGCGCGCCATGTAGCTGCTTTATACCGTTACAGCTTGTCGGCCCCATGTCTCTACCAGGCATGGGGCCTTTTTTTCATCCATGGAGGAGAATATCGTGAGGATTGGAGGTCTTAAGCCCCTGAACGGCAGGATGATGGGAGGGGTGTTTTCCATCAGGACCGCGCCGCCAAAATGGCGCATCCATCATGGCGCGCCGGGGTTCGCGGCGGTCAAGGGCAAGGCGGAACGGCCGCGGCTGGCCCGGAAGAAATGCGCGGACCTTCGGCTTTTCTCGCTGTCCAGGGCCCTGAGCAGGATAAACGGCGGCGACCCCGATTCGGGCCGGGCGCGCGGGGCGGTTTCCGCCAAGGAGGCGCGCCGTGCTCGATAGCTACATGGAATACAAGCTCTCCAGCAACCTCGTGTTCAAGGCCGACCCGCGGCACCTGCGCAGGGAGATCAACGGGACGATCAGGAGCCTGAATCTGGACGATCAATACGAGGAGGCGGGCAGGCTGACCGCGACCATTCTCGACCTGGAGCGCGCCGCGGCGGAAGGCGTGGATAGGCGGGCCGTGTTCGAGCACGGCCGGACGACCCAGGAGATATGGGAGCAGCTCCAAGGGCGGGATGCGCTCCTTGGGCGGGGCAACCTCATCGTGATCGACAAGATCGCCATCTACCATAAGCACAGGGGCAGGAACTTGGCGCTCCATGCAGTGGCCGACATGCTCAGGAGCTTTCGCGGCAATGGCGACGTGGCGGCGCTCAAGGTCTATCCGCTTCAGTTCAGCAAAGGCAGCGCCACCTTCGACATCCGTCTGCGCATGGATCTGCTGCCCAGGGACTGGGACGCGAGCAGGGCCAAGCTCAAGGCGTACTACCAGAAGCTCGGCTTCCGCTGCCATCCGGACTCCGATTTCATGTTCCTCGCCTGCGACGAAGCCCAGAGTCGTCTGGCCGCCTGGCAGGCGGAAGCCGGGACGCCCTGCATGGCGTGATTTCCCGCCTTCGCCCTGGCCGCCCGCTCCGCGTCGTTGCGAGGAGGCGGGCGGTTTCGCTCCGTTCAGGGTCACTCGGCCGGCGGGGAAAGGGCCGGAAAGCCGGGCGAGGCCAAGCGCGAACGGTCCTCGCCCACCCACAGGGCCGCGATGCCGGGCAAACGGCCCAGGAGACTCTGGCCCTTCTCGGGACCCAGGACCAGCAGGGCCGTGGCCAAGGCGTCGGCGTCCTGGGCGTTGCCGGCCACCACGGTCACCGAGGCGCTGCCCGTGGCCGGCCCGAGGTCGCGCGGGTCGAGAATGTGGTGACGCCTGGCGGCGCGCCCGGCATCGTCGCCCGGCTGGAAGCGCCGGTAGTCGCCCGAGCCGCAGATGGAGCCCTCGCGCAGGGTCGCCGTGCCGAGCAGGCCGGGCCCGCGCGGGTTCTCGACGCCCACGCGCCAATGGCGTGGGCCGAAGCAGTACATGTCTCCGCCGGCCTCCACGATGCCCGCGCGCACGCCTTCGCGCCGCAGCAGGTCCACGGCCGCGTCGATGATGGCGCCCTTGGCCAGGCCGCCAAGGTCCAGGGCCATGCCGGCCTTGGGCAGGAAGACACTGCGCGCCTCGCGGTCCAGGACCACCAGGCGATGGTCCACCAGCCCGCGCCGGGTGCGGGCGTGCCACGGGTCCAGTCCCCAGTAGCCCTCGACGCGGCTCACGGCGCCCACGGTGATGTCGAAAGCGCCGTCGGTGGCCGTGCCCCAGGCCAGGCCGCGCTCGATGACGCCGAAGGCTTCGGGGCTCACGCGCGTGGGCTCCCGGCCGGCGTTCAGGTTCACGCGGCCCACGGAGCCGTGCGGGTTGCGCAGGTCCAGGTCGGCCTGCAACGCGCGGATGAGCGCAAAAGCCTTGTCCGCGGCCGCATCGGGCGCATGCCGACCGGTCCCCTCCAGGCTCAGGCGGACGATGGTGCCCATGGCCAGGTCCGCGTAATGGAAGACCTCGGCCTCCGGGACGGCCCTCGCGCCGAAGGCATGCTCGGCCACGGGCAGGGGCGCGGCGCGTTGCGCCGGCCACATGATGGCCAGGGTCAGGCTTAGAGCCGTGGCGGCGGCGAGCGCGGGAATGCGCGCGGTTGCAGGCAGCGCCAGCCACAGGAGCGGCAGGCAGCAGAGCAGGCCGCACAGGCCAGCTAGGCCCAGGGCGGCTTCGGGCGCGCCGGTCGCGCGCACGGCCAGGGCGCCCAGGAGCGGCCCGGCCACGAAGCCCAGGCTGGCCGCGGATTGGTACACGGCCATGACCGTGGCCCGGCCGGACCCGGTGGATACGGCCAGGCCCAGGGACGAGGGCAGCGAGGCGGCCGAGCCCAGACCCACGACCAGACCGGCCAGCCCCAGACTCCAGGCCGTGTGCGTCAGCAGGGGCAGGGCCAGCAGGCCGAGGCTGCTGGCGAGCAGGCCGCCGGCGGCCCAGCGCAGGGCGTGCGGCCCGTCGGCGGGCCGGCCGGTGAAGGGCAGCCCCAGGCAGACGGCCAGGTTGGGCAGGCCGAAGAGCAGCCCGAAGAGCAGAGGCTCGCGCGGCAGGCTCGCGGCCAGGAGCATGGGCAGGAAGGCGGCCCAGGCCGCGATGCCCAGGGCGCGGCCAGCCACGGCGGGCAGGAGCCTTGCGGCCAGCGGGTCGGTCAGCGGGGCGGCCAGGGCGGCGCGCAGGGCCGGCCATGGCGACAGAGGCGGCCGGACCTGCGCGCGCTCCGGCGCACGGTCGCCGCGCGGCAGGGCCAGGCCGAAGAGCAGGGCCGAGCCGAGCATGCCGGCCGTGAGAAAGGCGAGCACGGCGCGGATGTCCTGTCCGGCCAGGAGCAGTCCGCCCAGGAGCGGAGCCAGGAGAAAGGCGAGCTGACTGGCCAGGGAGGCGCGGGCCAGACGGCGCCCCACAGGCAGGGCCAGGCCCGGCGCGCCGGCTTCGGCCAGCGCCAGAGGCCTGATGGCCCCGGCGCACAGGCCCAGGCCGGCCTGCACGAGCAGCAGGCCAAGCTGCGGCCGTCCCAGGCTTTGGGCGGACATGAAAACGAGCGGCAGGGCCGAGGCGCACAGGCAGGCCAGGACCAGGAGCAGGCCCGCGGCGCGCCGGGATGGGCCAGGGCGGTCGGCCAGCCAGCCCGCCACCGGGGCGGTCCCGAGCTTGGCCAGGAAGTAGATGGAGAAGGCCAGGCCGACCCAGGTCGCGCTCATGTCGGCCGGCGCGGCGGACAGCCCGGCGGCCGTGAGGGGATAGGCGAAGGAGAAGGCTCCAGCGGCCAGGCTCGACAGGGCCAGCCCCGTCAGGAGCAGGCGCAGGGAGGGCCGGCGTCGCCCGTCAGGGAGCTGCTTGGCTTCTTCGATCATGCGTACTGGCCGGAGTTTACGTGCGTGTCGCATGCGCCGGAATGGGCAAAGGTATTTGAAGCGTGTTCCGGCAGGCTGCCTGCCCGCCGTTTTCATGCCTGATCAGAGAGCCGGTCAAGGCCAGGCGCGGACCGTTCGCGAAGTGCCGGACGCTCGGGCAATCAGGAGGGCGGACGGTCTTCTTGGAGCATTTGCTTTTGAAAATGCTCTGCAAGTCATGCCTCGGCAAGGCTTGCCGCGTAGGCGTAGGCGCAATCCGCTTGCGCCGTCAACGCCGGAGCGGGCGTCTCAAAGTCAAACTGCTCTAATGCTACAGTGTCGCAAAGCTCTAACCGCTGAAGACACTTAAGATAATTTGGGCGGACTGCCCAAGCTTGCCAGCCGGATCAGCCATGAAATGGCCTATCTGCAATTCAGGTCGGAAGACTGTGGCACAGTCGTACTAGGTCCTGTTTTCAAAGGCTAGCCAGAGAAGGATCGCGGCCAAGGTGACCCAGGCCAAATAGTTCCGGGCCAGCTTGTCATAGCGGGTCGCGATCCTTCTGTGGTGCTTTATCTTGTTGAAAAA
>JAEYTO010000014.1 GCA_023433925.1 Pseudomonadota bacterium
TTTTTCAACAAGATAAAGCACCACAGAAGGATCGCGACCCGCTATGACAAGCTGGCCCGGAACTATTTGGCCTGGGTCACCTTGGCCGCGATCCTTCTCTGGCTAGCCTTTGAAAACAGGACCTAGCGCATATGACTCGTGGCCAGGTGAATCGTCCCACTCAAAATCCATATACGATTGCCCTATGGATGGCGCGCGACCTGCCCGCCCAGAGGCAAATGCCGTCCCTCGCGCCGCGCGCCGGATAGCCGCCAGGCTTTCCCGCCGGCACGGCCGCGGCCGTGCCGGCGGCAGGCGCACCGGCCTTGCCGAGCAGGCCGGACAGGCCTTGGCCGGCGCGGCCCCAAAGACGATATTGCCGTGATTCCCTTTCAGGCTCGTGCTATGCTACCAAGGCCTTGCATATGCACAATCAGGCCGACAGGGAGACGCGCCATGCTCCGCAGCATGTCCATCGCAGCGAGAATCTTCCTCCTGCTGGCCCTCACCGCCGCCTACTCGCTGCTGCTGGCCGCGGCCTTCTCCTTCACGGCCAAGCGCATCGAGCAGGCCAGCGTGGAGGAGATGGAGGAGGCCATGCTCCGGGCCCAGCGCGACAAGCTCACGGTGGCCACGCATTCCATGGCCGTGGCCCTGGGCAGGCTCCTGGGCGATATCCCCGCGTCCCAGCGCACGATGCTCCTGCGCGAGGCCGTGGGCGACCTGCGCTTCGAGCCCGACGGTTCGGGCTACTTTTTCATCTTCCAGGGCACGATGACCATCGCCCTGCCCGGCCAACCCCAGCACCAGGGCCGCGATCTGGCCAACCTGCGCGACAGCCAGGGCGTGTTCCTCGTGCGCGAGCTGGCCAAGGCGGCGGAACGGGGCGGCGGCTTCGTGCCCTACCGCTTCCCCCTGCCCGGAGGCGAGGAGGAGCAGCCCAAGCTGGGCTATGCCGAGATCATACCGGGCACGGACCTGTGGATCGGCACGGGCGTCTATCTGGCCAACGTGGAGCGCGAGAAGGGAGCCCTGGCGCACACCATCGACGAGCTTTTCGCCAGGCACATGACCCTGGCCCTGTTCGGCTTCGCGGTCACCTTCGTGGGCGTGGGCCTCATCACCATGTCCGTGGCGCAGAGCATCGTGCGGCCCATATTGCAGGTCACCCGCGCGGCCGAGCGCATCGCCAGCGGCGACCTGGACGTGTCCCTGCCCGCCGGCGGCCACGATGAGACCTCGCGCATGCAGGGCGCCCTGAACAACATGGCCCGCACCATCAAGCGCGACATCGAGGAGATCCAGACGCGCACGACCTATGCCGAGGAGCAGGCGCGCATAGCCCGCGACGCCCTGCGCCAGACCGAGCTGGCCAACCGCGAGGTCATGCGCCAGATCAGCGAGCGCATGGAGAGCCTGCGCAAGATCACCATGGCCGTGTCCCATCAGCTGCGCAACCCCATGGCCGTCATCGGCGGCTTTGCCCGCGTGCTCGCGCGCAAGCCCGAGCTTCAGGGCGAGTATCTGGAGTACCTGAACGGCATCCGCGAGGCCGCCGGCCGCATCGAGCGCATCACCGAGGTGGTCAGCGACTACAGCTCCATCCGCCTGGGCGAGCTGCGCCAGACGTCCCTGCCCGAGCTCGTGGAGGAGGCCCGCGCCACGGTGGAAGGCATGACGGTGGGCATATCCCGGCGCGTGGCCTGGAAGGTGGACGTGCAGCCCATGGACCTGCTCGTGGACAAGGAGCTCATGTGCTGGGCCCTGAGCGAGATCCTGAGCAACGCCGTGGAGTCCCTGCCCGAAAGTGTCGGCGAGGTGCGCATCAACGCGCGACTCGACGGCGGGCAGGTCATCCTGGAGATTGCCGACACCGGTCGCGGCATCCCCGAGGCGGAGCTGCCCTACATCCTGGACCCCTTCTACACGACCAAGGCCGTGGGCGTGGGCATAGGCCTGCCCAAGGCCGACAGGGTCATCCGCGAGCACGGCGGGAACATGGTCATCGAGAGCCGCGAAGGCCAGGGCACCAAGGTGACCATCCGCCTGCCCCTGGAGCCCAGGCGCCTGCGGGACGAGGCCCCGCCCGACGGGGTCGACCGGCGGACCCGGGAATGAGCGGCGTGCGCGGCGTCGGCGGCCCTGTTCCGGCTTGTCCGCCCCCAAGCCCCATGAGCCGCCGTTTGGCGCGGCCGCCGGTCACGCCGAGGCGCCGCGCACTCCGACCGGCAAGGGCCTTGCCCTCCCGGCTCCCCGCTCACCAAGAGCCGGGAATCCTTGCAACCCGCATTGCAGCGGCAACTCGCCACGGACTCGGCCCATGTGGGACGCCATGAGCAGCCCGCTCAGGCTCCTGCGCCGCCTGGCCATCGAGTCCTCGCGCCTGCTCCTGGAGGCCCGCTGCGGCCTCAAGCGCCGCCTGGGGCTGCTCGGTCCCTTGCGGATCCTGGCCTACCGGACCTACGGCAACGAGCGCGAGCTGCTCGTGCGCGGCAGGGTCGTGGAAGGCAAGCCCACGCGGCCCTCGCGAGAAACGGACGGCACGTGGCGGAACCTGCGCAACATGTGGCGCGTCATTTCGCGCATGCCCATACCGGGCGCGCGCGTCGAGGCCGAGTTCCAAGGCAATCGCCGGGAGGCCCGAACCGACGGCCGGGGCTTCTTCGAGCTGCGCATCGAGCCCCGCGCGCCGCTCGATCCGGGCCTCTGGCAGTTCGTGCCGCTCACGCTCCTCTCTCCCGAAGACAACGACGGTTCGCGGCCCGAGGCTCTGGCCCAGGTGCTCACTCCGCCGGCCGGGGCCAGGCACGTGGTCATCAGCGACATCGACGACACCGTGGTGCCCACGCACGTGACGAACATCCTGCGCATGCTCCGCTCGCTTTTTTTGCACAACGCGCGCACGCGCCTGCCCTTCCCCGGCGTGGCCGCCTTCTACCGCGCCCTGCACCTGGACCGCGACGGCCGCCCGGCCAATCCCATGCTCTACGTCTCGCGCGGGCCCTGGAGCCTGTACGACCTGCTGGCCGAGTTCTTCAACCTGCACGGCATCCCCATCGGCCCGGTGCTCCATCTGCGCGACTGGGGCCTGTCCGAGGAGGGGCTGACCCGGCCCTCGCCCAGGGGCCACAAGTTCAGGCTCATCATGGCCATGCTCGACCTGTACGCGGATCTGCCCTTCATCCTCGTGGGCGACAGCGGCCAGCTCGACCCCGAGATCTACGCCGAGCTCGTGGAGGAGCATCCGGGCAGGGTGCAGGCC
>JAEYTO010000016.1 GCA_023433925.1 Pseudomonadota bacterium
TTTTTCAACAAGATAAAGCACCACAGAAGGATCGCGACCCGCTATGACAAGCTGGCCCGGAACTATTTGGCCTGGGTCACCTTGGCCGCGATCCTTCTCTGGCTAGCCTTTGAAAACAGGACCTAGCCAGCGCCGCCGCCAGTGCCGCCGGTCGTGCCGCCGGTCGTGCCGCCGGGAGTTTCACTGGGAGGAGGCGTCGTGGGGGCTTCGCCGGCCTTTCCGCCGGGGGATTCGCCAGGAGGCGTGGCCGGGGACCCGCCAGGCGCGGTTCCGGGTTGTTCGCCGCCGGCTCCCGAAGTGCCGCCGCCAGGCGAAGCGGGCTGGCCGGTCTGCTTGGATCCGCCACCCTGTTGTCCCTGGTCTCCGCAAGCGGACAGGACGCCCAAGCTCAACATAAGACAGGAAATGATGACGAGAATGAATGTGCGATGCATGCGATCCTCCTCATGATTGGCTAGATGATCGGCCTGGCCTTCCTGAAACGGCCACGGGCCGCTTCATCGAGTTCAGCCGGGCATCACTTGTCGGTTTTCTGCTCGACTCGCTCGCCGGCCTTCTCAAGCTGCTCGCCGGTCCGCTCCGCGGCCTTATCGACCTTCTCGCCGGCCCGCTCGGCCGGGCCTTGGCGTTCGCAGGCCATGGGGAGCAGCAGCAGGGCAGCCAGCAGGCACGCGAGCATGGTCTTGATATTCATGGGCGGCTCCTTGAGTGACGGCAAGCACGGCGATCAAGCGCAAAAGGCCTACCCTCAGCCATGCCTCACGGTAGGGGCAGCCGGGCAGCAGGTCTGTCGGCATGGGGCTGAAAATTGCGTAGAGGTGACTCTTACGTGCGGGAAGAGCCGGACTCGCGCATGAGCAAGGACCGAGTCTAACGGCTTGCTGGAAAGCCGTCCCGGCTTGCTTCAACTCCGTTGCGTGCCGCCGGTCATGCGCGGATTGTTCCCGGCTGTTCCCGCGGAGAACTCCGAATCCGGGCAGCGGACTTGTATGGCGCACGAAAGGGCTGTATCCATGCAGGCGTGCTGACCATCTCCGCCAGCAGCCGGCGCACCCTGCCCGCGATCCTGAGCGTCCTGCTCACGCTGGCCCTGTGGCTCGGCTGCAAGTGGCATTATCAGGACTGGTTCGCGGACCCGTACAAGTACCCGGCCAAGGCCGCCTCGCTCTCGGCCACGGTGCTCATGTGCTGGTGCATCGTCCTGTCCGCGCGCTGGCGGCTCGTGGAGGGCCTCTTGGGCGGCCTGGACAAGGTCTATCAGGTACACAAGCGCCTGGGCCGCTGGTCCTTCTGGCTCGTCATCTGGCATCCGCTCTTCCTCGCGGCGCACAAACTGCCGGATCCGCCGGGCTTCCTGCGCGGCCTGTGGTTTCAGGAGATTGGCGGCGACCCATATATCCTGGGCCACGACCTGGGCGTGGCCACCCTCGCGCTCATGGCCTTCCTCATCGCCGCGACCCTGTGGATCAAGCGGCCCTACCACGTCTGGAAGCGCAGTCACGAATGGTTCGGCCTCGTGCTCCTGCTGGTCATGGCCCACGTCTGGTGCGTGGACGCGGACATCGCGGCCTATGCGCCCCTGCGCGCCTGGATGTGGGGCCTGTTGGCGCTGGCCCTGGGCTGCTCCATTTACATCCGCTTCCTGTACCGCTTTCTCGGCCCGCGCTACCGGTACGAGATAACGCGCCTCGAAAAGGTCAAGGACATCCTGGAGCTGAACCTGGCCCCTGTGGGCAGGAGGATGGACTTCAAGCCGAGCCAGTTCGTCTATCTCGTGGCGCGCAAGCCGGGCATCACGCCCGAGCCGCATCCGTACTCCATCGCCAGCGGCTACGGCCTGGGCGCGGAGATCAAGCTCGGCATCAAGCAGATCGGCGACCACACGCGCAGCCTCGACGCCCTGGCCAAGGGCGACCGGGTGAGCCTGTACGGCCCCTACGGCCGCTTCAGCGACAGGTTCCTCGCCGCCAGGCGCGACTGCGTGTTCATCGGCGGCGGCATCGGCATCACGCCGTTCATGGGCATGTGGCACGTGGCCCTGCACTCCCAGGATCGGCTGGACGCGGGAAGCGTGCCCGAAAAGCTGCGCGGGATGCACCCGGAGATCATCAGGACCTGGCGGAGCCCCTGCGTGGCCCTGTTCTACGTCTGCCGCGAGGCCGGCGAGGCCAGCTTCGACGACGACATCAAGCGCGAGGTCGTGCTGAGCCGCTTCAAAGGCTTCAAGGCCCTGGAGGAGCGCGGCCACCACTACGAACTCTATTTGAGTTCCAGGCAGGGCCGTATTTCGGCCGAATACATCGCCGGCCGGGTGCGCGGCGGGGTGCTGGACAAGGATATCCACCTGTGCGGCCCCACGCCCATGGTCGATTCGCTCATCGGGCAATTCAAGGCCCTGGGCGTTCCGGCCGACCGCTTCGTGGTCGAGGACTTCAACCTCGTGTGACTCGCGGCCATGGCGCATGCGGAGCCAGGCCGGGCGCAATGTGGGTTCGAGGGCTTGACCGGCGCTCAGGGCCTGTTTTAAGCCTAAACTCGGTGGAATCGGCAGGGACGGAGGCCCATGGACGGACTCGCGGCAAACAGAGTGGAAGCCTGGCCGACACGGCGGATCATGGCCTGCCTGTGGGCGCTCCTGGCCGTGCTGGCCGCCATGCCCGTCGCGGTCCACGCCGCGCCCTTGTTGACCTACCGCGTGACCGCGACGCGGCCCCACGATCCGGAGTGCTTCACCGAAGGCCTGCAAATCAATAATGGCCGGGTCTACGAGTCGTCCGGGCTCTACGGCCGCTCCTTCATCCGCGTGTGGAGCCTGGACACGGGCGCCGTCATTCACGAGACGAGCCTGCCGGAGCGCCTGTTCGCCGAGGGCCTGACCCTGGCGCGGGGCGAGCTTGTCGTGCTCACCTGGCACGAAGGCCTGGCCCTGCGCTACGGCGCCCGCCATCTGTCTCCGCGCAAGCCCGTCGCCTATCTGGGCCAGGGCTGGGGCCTGGCCTTCGACGGCCGGCGCTTCATTCAGGGCAACGGCTCGGAGTATCTCGTCTTCCGACATCCAGAGACCTTCAGGGCCATCGGCCGGCTGCGCGTGACCGACAATGGCAAGCCCGTGCGCCGGCTCAACGAGCTCGAATGGGTGCCCGCGCGCACCTCCAAGGGGGCGGTCCATCCGGCCATTGCCGGCAGACTGCTCGCCAACGTCTGGTTTGCCGAGCGCATCGCGGTGATCAACCCGGCCAGCGGCAAGGTCGAGGTCTGGATCGACCTGTCCCCGCTCTCGGCCCAACATGGCGGAGGCGATCCCGACGCCGTGGCCAACGGCGTGGCCTTCGACGCCCGCACGGGCAAGCTGCACGTCACGGGCAAGTACTGGCCGATCATCTACGAGCTGGAGCTGACTCCGCCCGGCGGCACGGCCGCGCCGTAGCCGCCATCCACCGACAAGACACGGGCTCCAAGGGCCGCCTTATCAGGGGCAGGCCTTGGCGGGAGAGAGCGCGGAGCCCTCTTCTGGTTCGCCAGCGACCCGCGCGGGCGGCGGAGCCGTGGTTGACGCTCGGCCTGGCTTGCCCTACACGGTGCATATCCCGCAGTGAACCTCAGCCAGGCAAGCCGGGTCAAGCCATGAAGAGCAGCCGCAAGGTCATCGAGGCCGAGAGCGTGCCCGAGGCGCCCCTGCGCCGGCCGGAGCTGGACATCCTGGACATGCCCTACGAGGGCCTAGCCGCCTACTGGCTGTCGCTCAAGCGGCTCCTGGACGAGAAGAAGGACACGCGCTTCCTCCTGGAGGAGGCCGCCTACACGAGCGAGCCCTACGTCCGGCACCTCCTGGAGTCCGCCTTCTCCGCCCTGGACGAGGAGCGCGTCGCGCGCCTGGGCCGGACGCGGCAGGAAATCCTCCTGGAGGGCTACCGCCGCCGCTTCGCCTGCATGCGCACCGCCGTGCGCGCGGTCACCGAGGCCGACGCCCCGCGCATGGCGCTCATCCGCATGCTCTCGCACTTCCCGGCCCCGCCCATCCCCGAAGCCAAGGCTTCCGAGCTGGCCCAATCCCTGGTCAGGAGCCTCGCCGCCGGCGAGGCGGACAAGCCCGTGCTCCTGGGCATCGATCACCGCACCAGGGCCGACCGCCTGGTGGTCAAGCTCCTGGCTTACGTGGTCATTGGCCGCAGGGAGGGCCGCGAGGGCTGCCGTGGACTGCTGCCCTTCGCGCGCGCCTACTTGCTGTCCGAGGGATTGTCCCTGGCCGCGGACGGGTTCGACGCGGCCTTCATCGACGCGCACCTCGACACGCTGGCGCGCTCGATTCTCGACGAGACGCGGCGCAAGATGGACATGTCCCTGGAGATGTGCCTGGCCATCCGCGCCGGGCTCGAATACGAGACGGTCTATCTCGTGGCCAGGGCCTACATGCCCTGATGCTCCGAACCTCCATCCCCTCCCGAACTTCATGTGTGATGCGCGATCCTGGTTGCCTCGGATGAGTAGTCGGGGCCGCGTTGCTTCATGAATGCAGGCTTGCTCAAGCACATATACTTGGCTATAGGCGTCCTTCCTAGATCAGTTTGACTTTGAGACGCTCGCTCCGGCGTTGACGGCGCAAGCGGATTGCGCCGCCGCCTACGCGGCGGCAAGCCATGCCGACGCATGGCTTGCAGAGCATTTTCAAAAGCAAATGCTCGAATTAACGGGCTGGACACGAACGGCATGTCCCATGCCGGCGAACAAGAACGGATATGCACATATACGCTGCCACAAACGAAGATTACCATAGTTGGCTCAAGCTGGCCCGCGAGGTCGAGCACCTCTTCGGCCCCATGGCCGACGAGCCGTCCTTTCAGGAGGCCTTGCGGCGGATCCTGGGCGCGGGGCAGGCCTTTTGCGTGCGCATGGGCGACGGCGCGCCTGGCGGCGATCTGCTGGGCGGCGTGGCCGTGGACGCGGGCGAGAACGCCATTGCCTGGCTCGCCGTGGCCGGCGCGGCTCGCGGCAAGGGCCTGGGCAAGGCGCTCATGGCCCGCGCCCTCGTTGCGCTCGACGCGAGCCGCGACGTCGTCGTGCAGACCTTCGCCCCCGAGCATCCCGAGGGCCTGCCGGCCAGGAATCTCTACCTGGCCCTGGGATTTCGGGACCACGCGCCGGCCGAGCCCACTCCGGCCGGCGTGCCGACCGTGATCATGGTCAGGCCGGCGAGCCGGAGCTGACGGGCGCTGCCTTGCTGTTGCCCGGCCCACGGCGGAACGGTAGACATCAGCCATGCCCATCACCCGCGTCCCGCTTTCCTACCGCCACGGCTCCGTCGAACTCGAAGGCGTCCTCGTGCGCGACGAGTCGCTTTCGTCGCCGCGCCCCGGCGTCCTGCTCATCCATGAGTTCACCGGCCTGACCGCGCCCATGCTGGCCCATGCCGAGCGGTTGGCGGCTGAGGGCTATGTCGTGCTGGCCGCCGATATGTACGGCCGGGGCATCCGGCCTGCGGACAATGCCGAGGCCAGCCGCGTCTCGCGCGTGTATCGCAATGACCGCGGGCTCATGCGCCAGCGGGCGGCCGCCGGCCTGGCGGCCCTTGCAGGCGTGCAGGGCGTGCGCGAGGACGCGCTGGCCATCCTGGGCTTCTCCTTCGGCGGCTGCGCGGCCCTGGAGCTGGCCCGCTCGGGTGCGGCATTGGCGGCGGCGTGCAGCGTGTACGGCTATTTGAGCACACCGCTCCCGGCCCTCCCCGGCGGCGTGCGCTGCCCCGTGCTCGCGTTGCACGGAGCCAGGGACAAGGTCGTACCCCTGGCGGATGTCGCACCGTTCGCCGAGGAGATGCGTGACGCGGGCGTCCAGTGCCGGCTGGTCATCTATACCGACGCGGGCCACGGCTTTTGCAATCCGGAGGTACGGGCCGATGCGCGTAGCGGCTCGGCCTACGACCCGCTCGTGGCGGAGCGGGCCTGGCGGGAGATCCTGTCTTTCCTGGAATCGGCCCTTTGCAGCCTGTTGAAAACAGGCCGAGCGGGCCAGGATGGTCCGCCGGATGCGCGGCATCCGTGAGCAATGCCTGAGCTTTGCCCGAGCATTGCGAGTTGAGCAGTCCGTGCAGGGCGCGCCAATGGGCGCGGGGAAGGGCGAAGCCCTTCCCCGCATGCGCCTACCTGTAATCGGCCCCGGTGATCTCGGCCTCGAAGATGCCGTCGCCGAGGCCGCCCTTGGCGTCGAGCCAGCCCGCGCGGATGTGGCTGGGAATGGTCACCTTGCCGAAGGTCTTCTCCGCGTCGACGACCAGGCCGAAGGGGTGGAAGCCGTAGCTCGCGCCGGCGGGGTTGCCCCAGCGCTGGAGCCTGGCCGATTTCAGGGCGCCGTCGGGTCCGATGCCCAGGATGAGCTCGATGATGAGGTTGTCCAGGACCCAGTGGGCCGCCAAGGTCTCCTCGGAGACCGCGGTCCAGGCCACGCCGAAGCAGCAGGGTAGCAGGGCCGACGGCGCGAGCACGCCCTCGATGGCCGCGCGGGCCGCCGCCGAGCGCGTCGCGTCCTGGCCTTCGCTGCGCAGCAAGGTCTGGCCGAACAGCCTCTTGATATCCTGGCCTCCCGAGCCGCCGAGATAGTAGTCGGCGCCGCGCACAAGACTGGGCCATGGTCCCATCTTGACTTCCCAAACAAAGCCTTGCTGCGGGGAGATGACCTCTTCGGCCTTGAAGGACGTCCATGCGCCGTTGGACAGGATCTTGCCGCGCATGCTCAGTTTGGCGCGCCTGGCCACGGGCGCTCCGGCTTTGAGGGCATGGTCGAAGTAGCGCTTGACCGGGCCGGACAGGCCGGCCGTGGCTTCGGGGCCGTACGTGGCCGGCGTGACTGGCTGCGCGGCCGCTGACCAGAGGGAAGTGACGCTCGGCGTGCTCATGGAGTCCTCCCAATGCGTGCGGGCGTGGGGAAAGGCCCGGCTGGTGGGTGGAGGCCTGGATCAGGCCATCCCAAGCAGCGTAGCACACTCCTCCACTTTTGCATACGTGCCGTGCAACGCGGCCAGGAATGCCGCCTGCACGTGCGCGGCAGGCACGGAGCGCCCACCGAAGGACAGGTCGCGCGCGGCGCAGGCGTCGGCCGCCACATGGCAGGCGAATCCCAGATCAGCGGCGGCGCGCACGGCCGCATCCACGCACATGTGCGTCATCATGCCGGCGATGACCAGCGTGGTGGCTTCGCGCTCGCGCAGAATTTCGAGGAGCGCGGTCTCGCGGAACGGATTTGGGAAGTGCTTGGTCACCACCGACTCGTCGAACAAGGGCTCCACATGCGGATGGAAGGCCACGCCGGCGCTTCCGGGCAGGAAGAAGGTCGCGCCGGGGCGCGTGCTCACGTGCCGCACATGCGCGATCGGCCTGCCGGCGGCGCGGAAGGCTCCCAGCAGCCTGCCGGCGTTCAGCGCGGCGGCCTCGGCTCCCGCAAGCTCCATGCGGCCGCCGGGAAAGTAGTCCATCTGGATATCGATGAGCAGGAGAACGGTGCGTGTGTCCATGATCAGGCCTCCTTGGTTCGGCCGCGAGAATAGGGCCGGCCTGTCTAAAGGTCCAATCACGGTTGCCGAAGGGAGGCTTCGGGAATGCCGAGGCTCAGGCGGCATCGACTGGGCAGGATCAGGTCAGGCTGGCTGAACTGGCTCGCGGCGGCGTCGGGCGGGTGTCCGCGTGGGCCGGGACGGTCAGTCCAGGGCGCGCGACAGGGCGCCGATGACCAGGGAGAAGAGCAGGTTCCTGCGCTCGGGGTCCAGGTCCAGGAACTGGAAGCCGGTCTTGAGCATGTCGCAGTGGGCCACGCGGGCCTTGTCGATGCGCAGGATCTCGCTCTCGCCGCGCCATATGCGCAGGGAGCGCACCTGATCGCGGGCAAGCCCGGCCATGCCCTCGGTGGCCAGGGCCAACCCGTCGAGGTTGAGGTCCAGCACGTGGAGCTTGCAGTCCGAGCCGTCGATGCTCGCGTGCATGTCCTCCACGCTCACGCGCGGGAAGCGGCGTTTGTCTGAATCCGAGCAGAAGTCCATGGGCTCTCCAGCCGTCATGACCAGGGCTTGCCAGGCTTGGCGCCACGGGCACCGGCGCCACGCGGCGGCTGCCTTTGGCTAGCACCGGCGCGTCGGGAAGGCAATCCCTCCGGCCGCGGGACTTTTCGCGCCGCGCGGGCCGCGAATCCCAAGCCGTGAGCAGGCTTCCGCTTGCCGCGTCATACAATGGTAACAGTAGTGACGCATAAAGGCTGCTTCCCGCGGCTAAGAAGCGCGTAGTATGCAAGTCGGGCCATATTCCACCGGCATGGCCACGCCGGACACGAGGCAGGACATCGACCCGGGCCGGCGGCTTCCGCCGCGCCCAACGGAGCGCGGCATGCGAAGCTCCCTCGGATTTCGCCAGAAGCTCACCCTGGGCTCCCTGACCATCGTCGCGGCCACGGTCCTGTGCATGGCCGTGGTGACCTTCGTGCAGACCCGCGCCGGCTATGTGCGCAAGGGCAAGGAAACCCTGCGCAGCGTGTCGGGCACGCTCCTGGAGACGGTCACGTTGCAGCACAACCTGAACCTGGACAAGATCGCCTCGGATCTCAAGGTCATGCACATGACCTTCAATTCGTCCGGCTTCCCCACGTTCAACGGCCTTGTCCAAGCCGACTTGACGCTCACGGATCAGGTCGGGGGCGCGCGTGAGCAGGCCAGCCTGCGTGGCTTGCAGCTCGGTGGCCGCTTTTTGCACGAGAGCACCGAGTTCGTGGACAAGGTGCGCGAGCTGGTCGGCGTGTCCGCATCGGTGCTCCAGCTCGAAGGGGAACGCCTCGTCCGGGTCTCGACCAACATAGTCGGCCGCAAGGGCGAGTCGGCCCAGGGACTGTTCATCCCCGCGGGGCATGCGGTCCATAAGGCCGTGCGCGACGGCACGACCTTCAAGGGCGTGGTGGGCATCCTGGGCGAGCTCTACCAGGCGGCCTACATGCCTGTCCGGGACACGCGCGACGAGATCATCGGCGCGCTGGAGGTCTGCCGCAGGATCGTCACGCCCGAGCTGGCGAGTTCGCTGTCGAAGGTGGACGTCAACGGCCGCGGCTACTCCTTCATGGTGGCCGCCGACGGCGGGATGCTCATCCATCCCGAGAAGGCCGCCAGGGGCGTCGACCTGCGCGCGCAGCCCTTTGGCGAGGCCTTGCTCGCCGCGCCAGACGGCTTTTTCGACTATGAGAATGGCGGAGTCGATCGCGTGGCCTTCGTGACCAGCTTCGCGCCGTGGGGGGTGCGCCTGGTGACCACCGTGACCCGCGGCGAGCTCATGGAGGGCGTCAACCTCCAGGTGCTCGTGGCCCTGCTCGTGAGCGCGGCCCTGTCCCTGGCCGTGGCCGGCCTGGTCATGTGGTTCACGGGCAGCCGGACCATGGAACCCATGGTCCGGCTGTCCGAGATGGCCCGCGAGGTGGCTGCCGGCAATTTTGACGCAAGCTTCGAGTACAAGGCCGACGATGCCGTCGGCCAGACCGTGGCCGCGGTCAAGGCCATGGTCCACGAACTCAAGAACGAGCTCGGATTCAGCCGGGGCGTGCTCGGCGGCGTGGTCGTGCCCTGCGCCGTGGTGGACCTGGACAACAAGCTGACTCACGTGAACCAGGCCGCCGTGGACATCCTGGGCCGCGACGGCGAGGCCCCCAAGTACCTGGGCATGAGCTTGGCCGAGTTCGCCTTCCGCGACAGGAACCGCCGCACGCTGACCCAGGACGCCATGGACAAGCGCAGCCAGCTCCAGTGGGAAGTGGACATCCCGGTGGCGGAGCGCGGCATGCCCATACATCTGCGCGTGGTGGCCACGCCCATCTATGACCTGGACAGGCGGCTCATGGGCGCCATGTCCATCTGGGTGGACTTGACCGAGGAGCGGCTGCAGCACGCTCGAGTGCGGGAGAAGAACCGGCAAATCGCCGAGGCCGCGACCCGCGCCGGGGAGATCTCCGACAAGGTCGCCCGCCATGCGGACCAGCTCGGCCTGGCCGTCACGCGCTCGCGCGACGGGGCCAGGGAGCAGGAAGCCAGGGCCTCGCAGGCCGCCTCGGCCATGGAGGAGATGGGCGCCTCGGTGATCGAGGTCGCCCGCGGCGCTGCCGGGGCGGCGGAGCTTTCGGAGCGGGCCAGGGCCCTGGCCGAGGAGGGCGTGGCGGTGGTCGAGCGGTCCGAGCGGGTCATGGGCGAGGTGGCCGGCCAGGCCGCGCGCCTGTCCAAGGACATGTCCGAGATGGTCCGCCAGGCTCAGGACATCGGCAAGGTGCTCGCCGTCATCTCGGATATCGCGGACCAGACCAACCTGCTGGCCCTCAACGCGGCCATCGAGGCTGCCCGCGCCGGCGAGGCCGGAAGGGGTTTCGCCGTGGTGGCCGACGAGGTGCGCAAGCTGGCCGAGAAGACCATGGTCGCCACGCGCGAGGTGGGGGCCTCCATCGCCTCCATCCAGGACAGCGCGCGCAAGAACATGGCCGGGACCGAGGCCGCCAACCAGTCCCTGGCGCGAGGCAACGAGCTTGTGCGGGGCACCGGGCAAGCCCTGGCCGAGATCCTGCGCATGTCCAAGGAGACCGCCGGTCAGGTGCGCCTCATCGCCTCGGCCACGGACCAGCAGACCTTGGCCAGCACGCAGGTCGCCCAGGCCACCGAGGCCGTGAACCGCATCGCCGGCGACACCGCCAGGGCCATGGAGCAGTCGGCCAAGGCAGTGTGCGAATTGGGCGGCTTCGTGCGCGAGCTGGAGTCCATCGTGCGCTCCATGCAGGACGGCCAGGATGCCGTGAGCGGCAAGGGCGGGGAAAGGGATCGCGCAGCCCCGGAGTCATATGGCGCCGGGGTCGCGGGCCCGCTCGGCAAGGCCGGGCCCGAGCTCGGGCCGCCCGTCGCGGCGGGTTAGGTTATAAGCCATGCCCGGACTGAATCATTGCCGACCCAGGCTGCGTCGCGAAAACGTAACATGGGACGCAAGCCGCTGTAACAATCAAGACCTAGGCATAAGCTGCCAACACGGCAAGTCGCACACCACATTCGTGAGGAGGATCGAAATGCGCAAGCTTCTTACCACCGGCCTTGTGGCGCTGGCCATGCTCGTCATGGGTGCCGGCGCCGCCCAGGCCCGCGACCAGATCCGCATCGTAGGCTCCAGCACGGTCTATCCCTTCGCCAGCTATGTGACCGAGGAGTTCGGGGCCACGACCAGGTTCAAGACCCCGGTCATCGAGTCCACGGGCTCGGGCGGCGGCTTCAAGCTGTTCACCGAGGGCCAGGGCGACAACACCCCGGACATCACCAACTCCTCCCGGCGCATGAAGATCAGCGAGCTTGAGCGCGCCAAGCAGAACAACGCGGGCGACGTGGTCGAGGCGCTCATCGGCTTCGACGGCATCGCCGTGGCCCAGAACAAGGCCAGCAAACCCATCGACCTGACCCTGGAGGAGCTGACCCTGGCCGTGGCCGCCGAGGTACCCCAGAACGGCAAGCTCGTGCCCAACCCCTACAAGACCTGGAGTCAGATCAACTCCAGGCTGCCCAACCGCCCCATCGTGATCTACGGTCCGCCGACCAGCTCCGGCACCCGCGACGCCTTCGAGGAGCTTGTCATGGAGCACGCCACGACCAAGGGCGGCCTCAAGGACGGCTACGGCGGCAAGTACACCAAGATCCGTCAGGACGGCGCGTACATCGAGGCCGGCGAGAACGACAACCTCATCGTGCAGCGCCTGGCTCAGGACAAGAACTCCTTCGGCATCTTCGGCTACAGCTTCCTGGATGAGAACCGCGACCGCATCCAGGGCGCCACGATCAACGGCGTGGAGCCCAGGCCCGAGACCATCTCCTCCGGCAAGTACCCCATCTCCCGCAGCCTGTACTTCTACATCAAGAAGGCCCATATCGGTAAGGTTCCGGGCATCAAGGAGTACGCCGACCTGTTCATGAGCGACAAGATGATCGGCCAAAAGGGCCTGCTCAAGCGCATCGGGCTGATTCCGCTGCCCGACGACATGCGCAAGAAGGCCCAGGCCACGGTCGCCAACTTGACCCCGGTCACGGCCGACGACCTCAAGTAGGCAAAGCCTCGGCGCTTTGACGCATGGACCGGTCCCGTCTGGGCCCGGTCCATTTTCCCTTTCGACAGGCAAGAGGTGAGCCCTTGGACTTCAACCACTTCGTGCTGCTCTTCTTCCTGGGCATGATCCCCCTCGGCGCGGCGAGCTATTTCGCCTGCCGGGCCAAGGCCAGGCCCGAGCGCTTCGGCGGGGCCAAGTTCCACTCCCCCATCTGGTACCACGGCTGGTACGGCTTCGTGTGGGCCTTCGTGCCGCCGCTCCTGCTGGCCATATTGGCCTGGGCCCTGCGCCTCATGGGCCTGCGCATCGTGCCGCAATGGGCCTTCATCGGCCTGGCCGTGGCCCTGGGACTGTCCGGCATGGCCCACGCACTGCGGAACATCCGGCCCGAGCTGCGCGCGCGCAACGCCGTGGAGCGGGTCATCCACTGGACCCTGCGCGCCTCCTCGGTCATCTCCATCCTGACCACGGGGGGCATCGTGGCCTCGGTGCTCTTCGAGGCCCTCCAGTTCTTCCAGCAGGTCAGCCTGTGGGACTTCCTCACGGGCACGACCTGGAGTCCGGGCGCGGCCTTCCTGGGCGCCGCGGGACGCGACGCGTCCGGCGTGGCCGAGCCGCAGTTCGGCTCCGTGCCGCTGTTCGCCGGCACGTTCCTCATCACGCTCATCTCGCTCATCGTGGCCGTGCCCATCGGCCTGTTCGCGGCCATCTACCTCTCGGAGTACGCCTCCAAACCCATGCGGCGCATCTTCAAGCCCGCCCTGGAGATCCTGGCCGGCATCCCCTCCGTGGTCTACGGTTTCTTCGCGGCCATCACCGTGAGCCCCTGGGTGGTGAACGCGGCCCAATCCCTGGGATTGCACGCCGACTACACGAACGCCCTGTCGCCCGGCCTGGTCATGGGCGTCATGATCATCCCCTTCATCTCCTCGCTGTCCGACGACGTCATCAGCGCCGTGCCCATGTCCATGCGCGAGGGCTCCTACGCTCTGGGCGCGACGACCTCCGAGACCATCAAGCGCGTGCTCCTGCCTGCGGCCCTGCCAGGCATCGTGGCCGCCATCATCCTGGCCTTCTCCCGCGCCGTGGGCGAGACCATGATCGTGGTCATGGCCGCCGGACTGCGGGCCAACCTGACCTGGAACCCCCTGGAGGGCGTGACCACGGTCACCGTGCGCATCGTGGACGCGCTCGTGGGCGATCAGTCCTTCGACAGCCCCGAGACCCTCTCGGCCTTCGGCCTGGGACTCGTGCTGCTCGTCGTCACGCTCGTCCTCAACGTCATCTCGGCCTACATCATCCGCAGATTCCGGCAGAAGTACGAGTAACCGGAGAGACACATGAGCCGTATCGCCGAAACAGCCAGGAAGCGCCTCAAGGCCCGCCGCCGAGCGGAAATCCGCTTCAGGATCTATGCCCGGCTAGCCATCTTCCTGGCCGCCGGGTTCCTCGTCTTTTTCCTCCACGACATGATCGGCACCGGCTACCCGGCCTTCCGGCAGACGAAGCTCCTCGTGGAGGTTTCCTACAACCAAGAGAGCGCCGAAATCGGCCAGCTCGCCGTTGACGAGAAGTACGAGCGCATCGTCAGCCGGGGCTTCCTGCGCGTCATCCCCATGCGCATGAAGGCCGATCCCGAACTCATGGGCGTGACCCGCGAGGAATGGGTGCTGGCCACGGCCGAGGCCGACCAGTACATGAAGGGCAAGGTGAATCGGCTGAGCGAGGAGGAGCGGCGACTCATGGACCGCCTGCGGGAAGAGGGCCGCGCCAGGCTCGTGTTCAACGCGGGCTTCTTCGTGAACGGCGACTCCAAGCTCCCGGAGATGGCCGGGATCTGGGCCGCGGCCGTCGGCTCGGCCTACGTGCTCCTGCTCACGCTGGCCTTCAGCTTCCCGGTGGGTGTGCTCACGGCCGTGTACCTGGAGGAGTTCGCCCCGGACAACCGGGTCACGCAGCTCATCGAGGTCAACATCAACAACCTGGCGGCCATCCCGTCCATCCTCTACGGCCTGCTGGGCCTGGCCATCTTCATCAACTTCTTCCAGGTGCCGCGCTCCTCGCCCATGGTCGGCGGCCTGACGCTGGCGCTCATGACCCTGCCGGTCATCATCATCACCACGCGCGCGGCCCTGCGCTCGGTGCCGGGCTCTATCCGCGAGGCGGCCTACGGCATCGGCGCCACGCCCTGGCAGGTCGTCTGGCACCACACCCTGCCCCTGGCCCTGCCCGGCATCCTCACGGGCACCATCATCGGCCTGGCTCGCGCCATCGGCGAGAGCGCGCCCCTGCTCATCATCGGCATGATGGCCTACATCCCGGACGCGCCGAGCAGCGCCTTCGAGGCGGCCACGGCCCTGCCCGCCCAGATCTACACCTGGTCCACGGACTCGCAGCGCGCCTTCACCGAGCGCACGGCCGCGGCCATCCTCGTGCTGCTCGCCGTGCTCCTGTCCATGAACGCCATCGCCATCTTCCTGCGCAACAAGTACGAAAGGAAGTGGTAAAGAAAACGGGGGGGAGGAAAACATTCTTGAAAGAAAGTTTTAATTCCCCCCCCCCCCCAA
>JAEYTO010000057.1 GCA_023433925.1 Pseudomonadota bacterium
CATATATCTCGTAGGGCGGCTTCTGCTCCTTGGCCAGCTCGACGTAATTCCTGATCTTGCGCTTGAGGCAGACGTCCGTGACAAGCCCGCAGCTCGTTTCTGGGTCCAGGCGCGGCAGGTTGCCGGCGTCCGGGTCGCCGTTGGGGTTCCCGTTCACCACGTCGAAGAGGTAGACGAAGTCGTAGCGGTTCTGGATGGGCGTGCTCATTTGGGTGCTCCTTTATTCTTCAGTGGAGTCGGAGTTGCTGTCGGACTTCTTGCGCCACAGGGCGTTGCGCTGGTGGTAATAGCCGAGGGCGAACATGGCCTGGCCGTCCAGGTCCAGATGCCGGGGGAAGGCCGTGATGCCTTCCATGACCTCGCCCATGCGCCTGTCGGAAACATGGCCATACTCGGCCTTACTCATGTGGTGCTGCGACAGGCGGACGAGACGCGGGAACACGCTGGCCGGCGTGGCCGAGGCCGCGCCGTAGAAGCGGTCCTTGATGGTCGCGTTGATGCCGGGCAAGGCATCCTGTTGGGCCTTTTCCAGCACGGCGAAGAGCCGGCCCAGGCGATAGCCGATGTTGGTGCAGTTTGGATCAAGGGACACGCTGACCTCCTTGGATGGTTTGCCCTGCCGAGCAAGACGGGAAAAGTGGGCCTTGATTAGCGCCGCGCGCAGGTACGTGACCTCGCCGTCGGCGCGGAACCTGCCGATGATCTTGGAAAGCAGGCTGCGCGGATACTCGCCGCCCGTGAGGATGGCGCGCATGAGCTCGCCACCCAGGAGTGGCTGTATGTCGTCGGCCTTGCGCTCGGTGCGGCCGTCGGCCTTCCGGCGCACGGGCACGGTCTCCAGGAGTAGCCTGAACATGCCTGGATATTTAGGCTCGTTCTCGTAGCGGCTTTCGATCTCCAGGTCCTTGTAGTGCTCGGCGAGGCGGCGCATGATGCCTTCCACTGTGGCGACGTGCCAAAAACGCACGGAGATGCGCGCCGCGTTGGGAGACAGGCCCAGGATGTAGAACGGGGTTTGCGGGTCCACGTCCCAGGTCGGTGTCCTGCCACCCTCGCGCAATGCTTCCAGCAGGTTGCGCAGCTCGGCGAGCAGGCCAGAGTCGTGGGCGTCAGTGGATTCCTCATCCACCGTGCCGCCCATGGCGGCGGCAAAGAACTCCTCGACCTTGGTCGGCTTCTCGGACCAGAACACGGTCGTGGCGTCGCCGACCTGGACGCGCTGGCGGCTGTCCTTGGCTAATAGGCTGTTGAGAGTAGTGATGTAATTAAATGCGGCTGACTCGCCAATTGGCGAGTTGTAGCTGCTGTTTTTATTATATGATGTAAAAGCGTTGGCATTGAAGGAAATCAAGGCAGCACCAGAAGATTGTGCGTCCTTGACACCGCGTATGAAGAATGGGTGTGTCTCAGAAATTGGAGTCGTTTGACCAGAGACGAGACAGAAACCTTCTTGACCACAAGGCTGGCTCTTCAAATAGGCAAGCCACGCATCTACAAACGCCTTGCGTTGGTGAAGAAAACCTTCTTCCCCATCCAAGCGGAAAACAACATTCTTACCAGCAAGTTCTGACCAATAGGTTAATCTCTCGGCTTCCGGAGGATTCCAAGAATCAAGAAAGCTTAAAAGCGCCTGTGCGCCTGAATCATCTGAACTGCCCAGAACCTTATGTTGTAGGGCTTTAAATTCCTTGAACTGCTCTTGGAGGCGTTTGCTCTTTCCGCCTTCATCGGCTCCCAGCACATAGGCGGTCTTGTCCCACGCGAAGAAGGGATGCACTCCAGATGTGCGATCTTTGTCCTTTGGCACATGAAGACTTTTTGGTTCAAGCTGCTTCCTTTTCTCAGAGGTAATCTGCAAGTTACCGACTCTCAGCAACTTGCCGCCTGGCGCAAGTACAAGCTCAAAATGAATCTTTTCCTGACTGAAACCGAAAGGTGGGATATTTTGCCCTGCGTCACTTAGCCGCTGATAATACGAATTAAGCGCCTGCAATATCATGCCGTGGCCTCCTGAAACGCCGGGACATCCACTACACCCCCGCGCATTTCGGCCCGGAAGAAGCGCGCCTCCATGCCCTTGGCGTAGTCCAGGTCGTGGAGCATCCAGCCCAGATCGCGCTCGCCCGCAAGGCTTTCATGGGGCTGTTCGCCGTCATCCGGGCCGAAGTGGGCCGGGAACTCGCGGCAGCCGAGGTACGGCCGGTGAAAACAGCGGCCGTCGCGCAGCCGGCGGTTGAATATGTCCAGGTGCTTGCCCTCGCTCTCGTTCGCCGGATTCCATTTCTCGGTGGGCTCGAAGTGCGCGTCGATCAGGTAGGCCACATCCCGCAGCACCATGGCCGCGCGCTGCTGGCGGTCATCCTCGATGAGAATTTCCACCGGGCTCTTGCCGTCCTTCATGGCCTTGGTGATGTTCTGGAATGGAAGCTTGCTGGCCAGTTCATTGCGGCGCACGTTCTCGAAACGGATGGGCCGCAGCACGGCGATGCGGTCCACTACCCAGCGGATGGCCGGTTTCCAGTAGATGGCCTCCAGCACGCCCCTGGCCGCGCTGGGCGTCATGATGTCGTAGGAAACCCGCTCCACCTTCATCTCCGGCCGGGTGAAGCAGGCATACTCGCCCCATACCTTGCAGCGGACGCCGAAAGCCATATGGCCGCCTCCTCGGTTAGAACATGGTCGATTCGATATCCCTGTACGCCGGATCTTCCGGGCACAGCCCCAGGTCCGGCTTGTAGATGTCCTTGTTGCGCAGCACCGCGTAGCGCTCCGCGACCATCTCCACGGCCCCGCCCGCGAGCAGCCCGGCCAGCACGCGCGGGTGAACCTGCACGGTATGGCGTTGCAGCCGGCGCAGGATGCCGCCAGCGTGCTCGGCATAGGCCAGCGAGTCGGCCAGGCGTTCAGCCTCCTTGTCCTGAGGCACGATCACCGGCTGCTGGCCGTCGGCGATGAGCTGAAAGAGTTCGGCGATCTTGCGGAACGGAAAGTCGCCGCGCTGGGCGGTTTCGGAGAGCAGGTCCAGGATGCGCTTCTTGTCCAGGTCCGGACCGGCCTGCCAGAAGAGCAGCCGGAAGTAGTGCTCCACGGCTTCGGGCGCGAGGGGATCGGGATGCAGGCTCTGGACTTCGGCGCCCTTGTCCGCCGTGATGCGGAAATGGCCCGGCGGCACCCCGTCCTCGGGCGTGAACACGAACACCTGTCCGCCCGGCCTTCCCGATTCGGCGGTCAACCTGCCCTCGCGGTCGCAACGGCCCGCGGCCTGGGCGATGGAGTCGATGCCCGCCGCCGCGCGGTATACGACCGGGAAGTCAACGTCCACGCCAGCCTCCACGAGCTGGGTCGAGACCACCCGGCACGGCCGATTCTCTTTCAGCGCCGCCTTTATCTCCTCAATTTTCCGACTCCTATGCTCCGGACACATGTTCGCGCTCAAATGAAACAGACCGTCCGCATTCTTCAGCTTGTCTTTCAGCCGCTCATACAGCCTGCGCGCGTGGCCGCGTGTATTCACGATGCACAGGGCCTGCTCGTGGCCGGCCAGCCGGTCGGCAAGCTCCTCGTCCGTGAGCGTGCCCAACCGTTCCACGCGCACGCGCCTGAGCGCCTCGTGCAGCCCGGCCGGGTCGCGGATGATCTCGTGCACCTTTTCCAGACCGGCCTTGAAGTCGTCGCGGACCTTGATGGCCGGTTGCGTGGCAGTGCAGAGCACGATGGTCGTCTTGTAGTTCAGGGCCAGTTCCCGGATGGCCTCCAGGCAGGGCAGCAGCAGCTCGCGGGGCAGCATCTGCGCCTCGTCGAGGATGACCACGCTATTGGCGATGTTGTGCAGCTTGCGGCAGCGCGAGGTGCGGGCCGCGAAGAGCGACTCGAAGAACTGCACGGCGGTCGTGGCGATGACCGGCGCGTCCCAGTTCTCCGAGGCGAGCTTGGCCCGTGCGGCGGCCGGGTCTTCTTCCTCGTCCTCCTGACCTTTTTTGAAATCAAAGGAGCTGTGGTGCTCCAGCACCGCGTCGCCGCGTGCGTCCGGGTCAAGAAAATCGCGAAACACCGCCGCGTTCTGTTCAATGATAGACATGTACGGGATGACGTAGATGATGCGGCGCTTGCCGTGCTGCTCGGCGTGGCGCAGCGCGAAGGCCAGGGACGAGAGCGTCTTGCCGCCGCCCGTGGGCACGGTGAGCGAGAACAGCCCCGGCCGCAGATCGGCATCTTGCAGGCACTGCTCCAGCACCTCGCGACGGATGCGGTTGACCTGGGAGTCGCGCTCGCGGCGGGCCTTGCTCACCAAGCCTTCCAGTGTGGGAAAGAATCGTCCGGCCAGCTCGGACAGGTCGGCCCAGCCTTGGCGGCTATCGCCCCGGCCCTGGTCCATGAAGGCTTCCGTATCGAGGAAGTCCGCATCCACCAAACAGGAGAAAACCATGCGCGTGAAAAAGGCTGCCTGAAAGCCGAGGCGTTTGTCGCGAGAAGGCGTGAAGGGCAAACTGGCGGGTATGGCGGGCTGCGTGTCCAGAACGCTTGCGACGCACCCAGGCAGATCCTTGCGCAGCCGGTCCGTGAGCGTGGAACCGCCATTGCCGGCTCCGTCAGGCAATCCGCCATGGTGCCCGGCAAGGCAGTAGGCCAGAATCCGCTTCAGGGGCGTTCTTGCCGCGTCCGCCAATTTTGCCCCGGCCGTGGAGTGGTCGATGCCGCTCCGGCCCCGGTACGCCCCCTGCGCCGTGCGGACGAGGTACTTTTGGAACTCAGGCTTACACTTGCCCACATCGTGCAACAGACCGGCGGCATGCGCCCAATCCTGTCCGCCAAACGGAGCGGCGAAACGCGCGGCCATATCCGCCACGCCATGCAAATGCTCGAACAGCTCCTGCCACTGTTCCTGCGGCAGCACGGGAGAAGAATGGGCATAAAGGGGCATGCCGCACCTCGCATAAAAATGTTGGAATACTTGGTTGACGCTATATTGTGCTGGCCAATCGGTCAACATGTGGAGCTTACCCGGTTTCGCGGACAGGTCACCATTGGGAAGATGGGGTTCGCGATGCCCAAATCACGCCCGCCTTATCCGGCAGCCTTTTGTCGGCAGATGAGCGACCTTGTCCAGGCAGCATTGGCTCAAATACCCTGCGGCGCGGCGAGGCCCGAGCCCATGGCGTGCGCGCCAGACGGGTCGCGGCCTCGTGACTCCAGGCGCTGACATCCCTCCCGCAATCGTCTGCGAACATTCACTTTCCGCTCGGACCGAAATGATTTCGGTTTTTCCGAAATGGCCTCCAAGCTCCAGATAGCGTGCGCCTACGCCTGGTTAGAGCATTTCCTCCTGGTCTTGAGTGCTCTCACTTTCCGGTTCCGCCGTAAAAAGCAAGCCGTGGACAGCATCACCCATGTGCTTGGGACGCCTCCGCGCGCTATCTTCTTGGAACTCATTTGCCAGGATATCCAACGAAATCAGGCTGGAATCATAGATACGCATTTGTTGCCAGCCGTGCAGTACCGAATGGCACGATGGATGCTCTATAAGAGGCACATGCCAGGGGGCATGGGCGTAAACTTTATTGACTCTCTATCGGAGGTTCATCATGCAGGCTATCGTTCGCTTTCTGAAGGATGAGGAAGGCATCTCCAGCTTGGAATGGATTGTCCTTGGCGCGGTTGTCATCGTGGGCATGGCCGCTGTGTTCGGCGCTCTGCAGACGGCCATGCAGGGCACCGTGACGAACATCACAAACGAAGTTGCCGGGGCTTAGCACAGACACATCCATAGGGCTGGCGCCGTTATATGTACGGCGCCAGCCCCAAACAACAAAGAACATGACAATCGTAATAATAGCCGCGACTGCTGCATATTTCGATGCATTGCAGGGCAAGATACCAAATGCGCTCACGTTGGCCGGCACCGCGGGAGCACTGGCGCATTTCAGCCTGACCCATGGACTGTCCGGGCTCGGCTTCTCGCTGGCCGGGCTGGGCGTGGGCCTCGGACTGCTGATCGTGCCCTACGCGGTGGGACAACTCGCGGCCGGTGACGTGAAGCTGGCTGCAACGCTGGGCGCTTGGCTTGGCCCCTACATGATTCTGTGGGCCTTGACCCTGACCATCCTGTTGGGCGGTGCATACGGGGCCTTTCAGATCGTGCGCACGGGCTTGGCGCGGGAGGCGCTGGGCAGGTTGTGGGGCGTTGTTTCTCAGGCGCGCTCGCAGGGCGGGCTGGTCCTGGCCGGGGTGTCCGGTCTGGCGGCCGCGCGTGGAGGCTGGCGTACCGAGCGGTTGCCCAGGATCAGGTTCGGGGTGGTCATGGCCTGGGGCACGCTGCTGGCCCTGGAGCTGGCCGAGCCCCTGGGGCGCGTGCTCTTCGCGCGGAACTAGAGCATTTCGCTTTGGAAATGCTCTAGGACAGCCCGACGCCAGTAGGGCTGTCCGCTCCCGAAGGCGTAGGCGCAATTCATTTGCGCCGTCAACGCCGAAGGGAGCGTCTGAAATGCAATATGCTTTAGAAGGAGACGGTCAATGGCGAAAACACGTTCTCTCGGCAGGATTCTCGTGGTCCTGGTCCTGGCCCTGGCCGCGGGCTATCTCAACTTCCTCTGGATGGCCGGACGCGGCGAGGCCGTGGCCGTGGCCGAGAAGCCCCAGACCGCGCCGGTCGTCGTGGCCGTGGCCGACCTGCCTGCCGGCACGAAGCTCAACCCGGACATGCTCCGCGTGGCCCAGTACCCGCTGGAGGCCGTGCCGAGCGGGGTGTTTTCGACCCACGCCGAGCTCGACGGCCGTATCCTCGCCGCGCCCATCGCGGCCAGGGAGCCGGTGGGCGAATCGCGATTGGCTCCCGCGCACGTCAAGGCCGGCGGCATGACCGCCCTGGTGGCTCCCGGCAAGCGGGCCATGGCCGTCAAGGGCAACGAAGTCCTGGGCATGTCCGGCCTCATCGGGCCCGGCCACAAGGTGGACGTGCTCGTGACGCTGAGTTCGGGCGGTTCGGGCCAGCGCCAGGAGGCCAAGCTCGTGCTGTCCAACGTGCCGGTCCTGGCCACGGGCACGGTCCTGGAGCCCACCAAGGACGGCAAGAACACCTCGCCCGTGGATGTGTACACCCTGGAGGTCACGCCCGAGGAGAGCGAAGTCCTGGCCCTGGCCTCGACCCTGGGCAGGCTCCACTTCGCCTTGCGCAACTTCGCCGACGTGGAGCCCGTGCTGACCAGCGGCGCCGACGTGAAGACCACCCTGGCCTCGCACAAGCCCAAGGCCAGGCCAGCGGCCGGGGCGCGATACCGGAAGGTGGAAGTCATCTCCGGCGGCCAAAGCAAGACGCACAACTTCGCTCAATAACAGGGGAAGACCATGTCCGCGATCATGAACCCGCATTTCCGCCCGTACCGGAGCGGCAGCCTGCTCCGGGGCCACCCGTCATGCGCCTGCCTGCGCTGGGCCGGCCTGCTCTGCCTGGCCTTCCTCCTGTGGGCCACGTCCGCCATGGCCGTGGAGCTCACCGCCATGGAGCGCAGGGCCGTGTCCGTGCCCAAGGGCAAGTCCGTGATCCTGCGCGGCAGCGAAGACATCGAGCGCGTGGCCCTGACCTCGCCCGAGGTGGCCGAGGTCCGCCTGCTCTCGCCGCGAGCTTTCTACCTGAGCGGCAAGGCCGTGGGCAGCACGGACCTCATGCTCTGGGGCAGGCAGGACCGGCTGCTGCAGGTCTACGACGTGACCGTGGCCAACGACCTGTCTCCGCTCAAGGCGCAGATTCACGAGATGCTCCCGGAGGAGCGCAACATCCGCGTCCACCCGGCCCAGGGCTCCATCGCCCTGTCCGGCTCGGTGTCCAGTCCGGAGAGCCTTGCCACGGCCGTGTCCCTTGCCGAGAGCCATGCGCCCGGCAAGGTGGTCAACCTGCTCTCCGTGGCCGGGGTGCACCAAATCATGCTCGAGGTGCGCGTGGCCGAGATGTCGCGCAATCTCATGCGCAGGTTGGGCATCAACTTCTCATACTTAAGCCCGCAAACTGTTGGCATCGAAGTCGTGGCAAGCCTGCTCGGCAACCTAACCACCTTGCAGGTAGAGAACGGATCACCTTCGCAAACCTTTTCGCCAAATGTAAACGGCGTATTCCAATACCGGAACGACAATGAACTCTACCGTGGCTTCGTGGACGCCCTCAAGTCCAACGGCCTCATCAAGATCATGGCCGAGCCGAACCTGACCTGCCTCAGCGGGCAGACGGCGGACTTCCTGGCCGGCGGCGAGTTCCCCTATCCCGTGGTCGGCGCGCTGGGCCAGATCGAGATCGAGTACAAGCAGTTCGGCGTGGGCCTGAGCTTCACGCCCACGGTTCTGGGCGGCGGCAAGATCAGCCTGGCGGTGCAGCCCTCGGTCTCGGAGCTGGACTTCAGCAACGCGGTGCTCGCGGCGGGCACGCGAGTCCCGGCCCTGAGCATCCGCAGGGCCTCGACCACCGTGGAGCTCCTGGACGGGCAGACCTTCGCCATCGCCGGGCTCATCAACGACAGCGTGCGCCAGGGCGTGGACAAGTTCCCCGGTCTTGGCGAGATACCCATGCTCGGCGCGCTCTTCCGCAGCTCGGAGTTCCGGCGCAACGAGACCGAGCTGGTCATCATCGTCACCCCGCGCCTGGCCAAGCCCCTGGACATGGCCAAGCAGACCCTGCCCACCGACGGCTACATTCCGCCCAGCGGCCTCGAATTCTACCTGTTGGGCGCACTGGAGGGCAAACGCCGTCCGGCCGCGTCGAACACGGGCGGAAGCGGCGCCATGGCGGTGACGCCAGCGGAGCTCACGGCGTCCGGCGCCGGCGGCGGGTTCGACGGCGAGTTCGGCTACAAGCCGTAAGCAAGGAGGGCAAGTCATGAAAACGATGCTGATGCTGCTCGGAATCATGGTCTGCTGCCAGACGCCCCTGGCGTGCTCCCAGGCCGAGCCCATGGGCCGGTCCGTGCGCATGGCCATCGAGAACCAGACCCTCAATCCGGAGCCAGCGACGGACGCGCCGGTGGAAGGCCTGGACGGCCGCTACGGCATGGAGGTCATGAAGAACCAGGGCAAGCTGGAGCGCAAGGGCAGTCAGGCCAAGGACTTGAGCGGCCAGGACGCCATCCTGGACATCATCACCAGCGGAGGCGCCGGGCAATGAGGCGGGACGCGGCGGGAAACAAGGCCGCCCAGCGCGGCATGGCCAGCCTGGAGTTCGTCCTCGTGCTGCCGGTCTTCCTGCTGCTCTTTTTCGGCATCATCGAGTTCGGCATCCTGCTCTGGCAGCGGCACGTGGTCTTCGAGGCCGCCGCCGAGGGCGCGCGCCTGGCGACCTTTCACGCCGACGCCGGGGAGGTCGAGGCCGAGGTGCGCGAATGGCTGCTCGGGGGCGGGGTCACGCGGGAGCCGACGATCCTCGTCGGGACGTGCGCTCCATCGCCCACGCCGCAGCCGGTGGACGTGTCCGTGGGCGTGGACTTCTCCTTCATCGTCCTGCCGGGGTTCGTGGAGGAGCTGGCCGGGGTGCGGCGCATCGAAACAACGGCCTCGGCCGTATGCGAATGGGACGGCGTATGAAATTTGAAAGGGACAGCGGCATCGCGTCCGTGGAGTTCGTCGTGGTGGCCGCGCTCCTGCTGGTGCCCCTGTTCACCATCATGATCGATGTGGGGCGCATGATCGACGCGGGGCAGGTTCTCAGCAGGGCCGCGCGCGAGGCCGCCGTGCAGGCCAGCCGGGAGGGCGACGCCACGTTTCCCAGGGCTCGGGCGGCCGCCGCGCGCACCATGGAGGCCGGCGGCTTGAATCCGGCCATGGCCAGCATCGCCGTGGAAGGCTCGGTCGCCAGCTCGTCGCCGGTGAACATCGACATCGTCTACAGCCTGGACGGATTCGCCATTTTCCCCGTTCGAGCGCTGCTGCCGGACAGCCTCGCGGCCCGGGCAACGGCCAGCCACAGCTAGGAGGCAAGGAATCATGACCCGCGACCGTCGCCACGAAAGGGGAGCCGTGTCCCTGTTCACCATCGTCGCCCTGGTGGCGCTGCTCGGCTTCGGCGCGCTGGCCCTGGACGTCGGCGTGCTCTACGTGAAGCGGGCCCGGCTCCAGACCGCCGCGGACCTCGGGGCGCTGGCCGGGGCCAACCGCATGATCATCACCGGCCAGCAGACCGAGGCCAGGGCCGCGGCGGTGGCCATCGCCCGGCTGAACCTGGACGCGGGCGACCAGCCGGCGGTGGCCGTGACCGACGCGGACGTGACGTTTCCCGACGTTGAGCGCATCCGGGTCGTGGCGAATCGGGCCCAGGATCACACCAACGCCATGCGCATGTTCCTGGCCCCGGTGCTCGGCATCACCCAGAGCGACGTGCGCGCCACGGGTGTGGCGCTCATACGGCCCGCCTGCCCGGCGGACGCGGAGTGCCTGCTGCCCTTCATGGTTCCCGTGCCGTTCGAGTGGGACGACACTTGCGATTCCAAGCAGCAGAACGTGAACAACGGTCAGCTCGACCTCCAGAGCGCGTGCGAGGTGACCTCGGTACACAACGTGCGGCTCTACGGCGCGCAGGACCTGGGCACGCAAATCACGCTCAAGTACGGCGACGCGCACGACGCCATGGCTCCGGGCATCTTCAACCCGGTGGCCGCTCCGGGCGGCCAGGGCGGAAGCTGGTACAGGGGGAGGATCGCCAACCAGGACTGCTCGGGCGCGCTGCCCGTGTCCGTGGGAGACGACATCGACATGGAGCCCGGCAACATGATCGGCCCGACGAAGCAGGGTTTCCAGGACATGCTCGCCGCGGACCCCGGCGCCTACTGGTGGGACGGCGGCGGCAATCCCGAGCTTGCCCGGCCTCGGGGCGGGTTGGCCGAGGACGACCCGAGGAACAGCCCCCGGGTCCGCCACATGGCCTTCTACGACCCCAGGTATCCGCCCACGACCGGCCGCAACAGCGTCGAGGTGGTCCAGTTGGCCACGGTCTTCGTGGAGAGCATCGACAGCCATGGCAATGTCACGGCCAGGTTCTTCCCGACCATTGCCAGCGATCCGGTGGCTGGCGGCGAGGAGTGTCTGTTCAGGGCGGCCGTGCTGGTGAGGGAATAGGGGGACGCCGGCCGGGAGAAAAAGGCCCTGTCGGCGACGTGAGCCGCTACGTGCAGAACCGAGGTAGGAAATGGACAATAAGAAGCATCCGGTGACGCTGCTCGTCAAGAGCCCCGAGGTCCGCAACGAGTTCGAGCTGCTGCTCGCCGCGCGGGACGACATGGCCATTTCCGGCAACGGCGTCCCCGAGGGGCTGGTGATCATGGAGATCGGCGAGGATCCCGAGACGGACTTTGGCCGCATCGCCCAGCTCATGCACTCGGACACGGTCTCGGAAATCTTCCTCACGGCCAGGGAGCCGGACAAGGATCTTCTCGTCCAGGCCATGCGTCTGGGCATCAAGGAGTTCCTCGGCCTGCCCGCGGGCGAGCGCGAGTTCACTCAGGCCCTGGAGCGGCACAAGCGCCGCCTGCAGCGGACTCAGCTCGGCGACAACGCGCCCAAGGGCAAGGTCGTCACGGTCCTCGGGGCGCGCAACGGCGTGGGCGCGACCACGCTGGCCGTGAACCTGGCCGTGGCCCTCAACCAGCGCAAGAGCGGCGCAACGGCCCTGGTGGACCTGCGCCTGCCGTCAGGCGACGCGGCCTTCTTCCTCGACCTCGAATACCAATACACCTGGGTGGACCTCTTCCGTAACGCCTCACGCTTGGACGCCACCTATCTGGCAGGACTCATGGTCCGCCATCCCTCGGGGCTCATGGTGCTGCCCTCGACCAGCGAGGCCCGGCCCGAGGACGGCGCGGTCCAGGCCCTGGAGCGCAGCCTGGCCATCATGCGCGAGTCCTTCGACCATGTGGTCATCGACGCGAACCCCTACCTGGACCACATGACCCTGCGGCTGCTGGAGTACTCGGACATGACGCTGCTCGCCTTCTCCATGGGCATCCCGGCCCTGGCCAGCGCCAAGAAGCTCCTGGAGGCCATCCGCGAGACGAATTCCCGCTACGAGCAGAAGCTGAAGCTGGTGGCCACCTCCAACCTGCGCAACGGCGACCTCGGCGCGAGCCACGCGGCCGAGATCCTCGGCCAGTCCCTCTACGCGGACCTGCCCTTCGACTACCAGACCGCGCTCTCGGCCGTGAACCATGGCGTACCCGTCATGACCCACGCGCCCAAGTCGGCTTTGGCCAAGGCCATCGCCGGCATGGCCGCCAATGTGGCCAAGGACCTGGTAGCGGCGGGGCGCGCCGCGCCCAGACAAGAGGCCGCAAGGCAGGCCGGCTTCCTGGGCAGGATATTCCGCAAGCCCGCGGTCGCCGCCAACCACTAACGCACGCGCGAGGAGACACCCATGTCCGACCTGTCCTTTCGACTGGTGAAGAACCTCCGGGACACGCCTCCCGCGCCCCAAGCGTCCCGGATGGCCCAGTCGCCCCATGCGTTCGCCGCGCCGGCGCAGGAGGCCCCGCAACTGCACCAGGACGAGCAGTTCCAGGAGTACAAGAGGCGCATACACGATCGGCTCATGGACATCATGGATCTCTCGGTCCTGGAGAAGCTGGACCCGCATGAGATACGCAGCGAGATCGCCAAGCTGGTCAAGGTCATCTTCGTGGAGGAGTTCAGCCATATCCCGCTGAACTCCGTGGAGCGTCACGTGCTCATCAGCGAGATCCAGGACGAAGTCATGGGTCTGGGTCCGCTGGAGCCGCTGCTCAAGGATTCCGGCGTGACCGACATCCTGGTGAACTCCCACGGCAAGGTCTACGTGGAGCGCAACGGCCTGCTTGAGCTGACCCCGGTGCGCTTCCGGGATGAGGCGCACCTACGCAAGATCATCGACCGCATCGTCTCCCGCATCGGCCGCCGCGTGGACGAATCGTCGCCCATGGTGGACGCGCGCCTGGCGGATGGCTCGCGCGTGAACGCCATCATCCCGCCGCTGGCCATCGACGGGCCGAGCGTATCCATCCGCAAGTTCTCGCGCGACCCCCTGGAGCTTGATGACCTCATCCGCTTCCAGACGCTCACCCCCGAGGTCGGCGACCTGCTGCGGGCCGTTGTGCGGTCCAAGCTGAACATCATCATATCGGGAGGCACCGGCAGCGGAAAGACCACGATGCTCAACGTGCTCTCGCGCTTCATCCCCAAGAACGAGCGCATCGTGACCATCGAGGACGCGGCCGAGCTCCAGCTCAAGCAGGATCACGTGGTCCGGCTGGAGACGCGCCCGCCCAACCTCGAGGGCCAGGGGACGGTGACCCAGCGGGACCTCGTGCGCAACGCCCTGCGCATGCGGCCAGACCGCATCATCGTCGGCGAGGTGCGCGGATCGGAGTCCCTGGACATGCTCCAGGCCATGAACACGGGCCACGACGGCTCCCTGACCACGATCCACTCCAACAGCCCGCGCGACGCCCTCCTGCGCCTGGAAACCATGGTGGCCATGGCCGGCCTGAACATACCCAGGGAGTCGTTGCGCATGTTCATCAGCTCGGCCATCCACGTGATCATCCAGGTGGCCCGACTGAGCGACGGCAGCCGCAAGCTCGTGAGCGTCCAGGAGATCACCGGCATGGAAGGGGACATGGTCACCATGCAGGAGATATTCTCCTTCGAGCAGACGGGCGTGAACGCCCTCGGCAAGGTCGTGGGCCGCTTCAAGCCCATGGGCATCATGCCCAAGTTCGCGGACAAGCTCCGGGCCATGGGCATCACTATCTCCCATGACGGCCGGGTCCACCAGACCCACGGGGGAGTCGGAGCATGATGCCGCTCATTCCCGCCCTGCTTGTGATGGCCGCGGTGTTCGCCCTGGGCCAGGTCATGGCCGGCGCCATCCTGAGCGGTCGCGACGAGCGCAGGGCCAAGCTGGCCAGGCGGATCACGCTGCTCAAGGAGAGCCACACGGCCCTGATTCACCCAAGTCTCATGCGCAGGGATACACTGAGCGACATCCCGCTGCTCCACCGGCTGCTCGCCAGGGCTGCCTTCGCCCTGCGCCTCAAGAACCTCATCGAGCAATCGGGAGCCAAGGTGAAGCCGGGCTTCATCGTCCTGTCCTGCCTGGCCCTGGGCGCGGGCGCCTACTTGGCCGTGTCGTGGGTGAGTCCCATGCCCGGAATCGGTCCGCTGGCCGGCCTCATCGCCGCGAGCCTGCCCGTGGCCCATCTCAGGCGGCTGCGCTCCAAGCGCATCGCCCGCTTCCAGGAGCAGCTCCCCGAGGCCCTGGAGCTCATGGTCCGCTCGCTGCGCGCCGGGCATGCCTTCACCACCAGCCTGCAGATCATCTCCGACGAATTCGCCGAGCCGCTGGGCCAGGAGTTCAAGAAGGTCATCGAGGAGGTCAACTTCGGCGTATCCATGCCCAAGGCCCTCGGCAACTTCGCCGCGCGGATACCCAGCCCGGACTTGAAGTTCTTCGTCGTGTCCGTGTCGATCCAGCGGGACGTCGGCGGCAATCTGACCGAGATCCTCTCGACCATCGCCAAGCTCATCCGCGACCGGGCGGGGCTCGCCAGGCACGTGCGGACTCTCTCGGCCGAAGGGCGGCTCACGGCCAACTGCATGGCCTGCATCCCCTTTATCCTGGCCGGCGCGCTCCATGTCATGAACCCGGAGTACATGGGCGCGCTCCCCGGCTCGCCCCTGGGCAGGATGCTCATCGTGGCCGCCCTGGTGCTCATGGCCCTCGGCATCTTCATCATCCGCCGGCTCGTGCGCATCGAAGTCTGAAGGAGGCATCAGTGCAGGAATACATGCCCCCGCTCATCTCCTCTGCCCTGCTGGCCACGGCCGTGCTTGCCGGGTACGCGGCCAGCAGGACCGTCATCAACGAACGCAGGCACAGGAAAGCCCTGCGCGCCAAGGTCGAGGGGTACGGCAAGCCAGCCGAGTCCGACGCCGCGCGGGAGCACCAGCCGCTCAAGGCCAGACTTCATCAACTGTTGCTCGCCATCCTCGGCAGGTTCGGGCGGCTGCTGTTCCGCTCGAAGGAGCGCGTGTCCGAAGACCGCTTGCAACTGCTACAGGCCGGCATTCGCGGGCGACACTCCCTGAGCGCCTTCGCCGGGGCCAAGATCATCCTCGCCCTGGGACTGCCCATGGCGCCTGTGCTGGCGCACCTGTCCTTTCCCCTGCACCTCGACTCGCGGTCCACCCTGGCGTTGGGGCTCATGATGGCGGCCGTGGGCTATCTGCTGCCCGACCTTTGGCTCCGGCAGCGGGTCAGGCAGCGCAAGGACAAACTATTCAAGGAACTCCCCGAGGCCTTGGATCTCCTCGTGGTCTGCGTGGAGGCCGGCATGGGCCTGGATCAGTCCATGAGCCGCGTGTCGGCGGAATTGAGCTATTCCGCCCCGATCGTCTCCGACGAGTTCTCGCTGTACAACCTGGAGGTCGTGGCCGGCAAAAGCCGCCACGACGCCCTGCGCAATCTCTCCGCCCGCACCGGGTTGGACGAGGTGAACAACCTCGCCACGCTGCTCATTCAGGCCGACGCATTCGGGACCAACGTGGCCACGACGCTCAGGGTCTTTTCCGAGACGTTCCGGGCCATTCGCTTCCAGCGGGCGCAGGAGCTGGCCACGAAGATACCGGTCAAAATAATCTTCCCCACGATCCTGTTCATCATGCCTTCGTTCCTGGTCGTGGCCCTCGGCCCCGCGCTCCTGCTCATGGCCGGATTCTTCCAGAACCTCAAATGAAGGGGAACTCAATGACCCGCACCATGCTAAGGAGCTTGCGGCCCGTGGCGGTGGTTTTGGGAGCCATGCTGCTGGCGGGCGGCTGCGCGGGCAAGTCCGCGCCCCAGTCGTTGCTGACCCACGAAGATCATGTCAAGCAGGCGGAGCTGTACATGACGGCTGGCAAGGCCAACCTCGCGCTGCTCCACTACGAGCAGGCCCTGGCCTCGGAGCCGGAGGACGCGGACATCCGCTGCGCCCTGGCCGACGCCCTGTTGGCCTTGGACAGGCCCGATCTGGCCGTTGCGGCCTACGAGGTCGCCCTGGCCAAGGATTCCACACATCCAGGCGCCCACTTCGGGTTGAGCAGGATTCTTCTTTCACGCGACGATCGCCAGGGCGCCAAGACCCATCTCATCGCGTCCCTCGAACGCCAGCCTCAACAGTGGCGCGTGTACAACAGTCTGGGGATCATCTACGACCTGGACGGCGAGTACCACATGGCGCTTGCCGCGTTCCGACGCGCGAGCGAGATCAACCCCAACCAGGCTGACAGCGTCAACAACATGGGCATCACCAGCGCCAAAATGGGCGATTTGCCGTCGGCCGAGGCCACGTTCAGGAAGGCGCTGCGCCTGAACCGGGGCGATAAGCGGACGCTCAACAACCTGGGCATGGTTCTGGCCCGCCAGGGCAGGCATCTCGATGCGCTGGAGGTCTTCCGCCAGGCAAGTCCCGACCATGTCGCCCACAACAATCTTGGATATGCCTGTTTCCTGCAGGGTGATTTCCAACAAGCCGAGGTTTACTACCGCAAGGCCATCGAGCTTTCCCCGGCCTACTACGAAACGGCCAACGCGAACCTGCGCCGCCTCCATGAGCGCGAGAATCGTCGCGACTCGCCAGCACTCAAAACGAGCGCGAACCTCCCGCTGAAAAAACCCTAAGCCTGCCGTCAGGTCGCCTCGATTGCCGCGCCGAGCCGTCCGAGAAGGAGGGCCGTCCCCTTCGGGCCTGTTTTCGCCAGGAACGTTCCCTTGGCGCCCAGCCCATTCGCGAACAGCCAGCAGCGCCATGATCCATACGCATCCTGGCGCGCCATGGCCCCTCACGGCATTCAGGAGTCGCCTGCCTGGGCGCGCTGGCGGAAGCATCGCGCGATCCAGAGCATTTTGCTTTTGAAAATGCTCTGTAAGCCATGCGTCGGCATGGCTTGCCGCCGCGCAGGCGTAGGCGCAATCCGCTTGCGCCGTCAACGCCGGAGCGAGCGTCTCAAAGTCAAACTGCTCCAGTGGAAAGGGCGCACCGCGTCTCGGGCCCTCCCCTCGCTGAAGAAATGATTCCCTGGACTCCCGATTGATCGGTTGTTCGGGGCAGATGACATCTCTCGGCATATACGCAAACCGCGAGAGCGGCGTGCCGGGATACCGGAGACAAACTCTGGCCTCTGCCCGGCGCGGTCGAGGCTTGTTCTTATATTTTGCGACACGATTTATACTCAGCGCTAAGTGCCTTACTTGTTATTTAAATGATGGCTGGAAGTGTTTTTCACGGGGACTGAGGTCAGGAAATGCAAGCTACTGATACCGTTAGGGCTGTTTTTTTTCCGCAGAAAAGAGCAGAAAGCAAGTCTTCTTCCGCTCATGTGCTCATAGTGGATGACGACAATATCTTTTGTCTCTCCATTGAGCACATGGTGCATGAGCATGGATACAGTGCAACCATATGCCATTCACTTGGCGACTGTCTAAAGGAGATGAAAAGGCGGAATTTTGATCTTGTCTTCCTCGATGTGCATCTTCCGGATGGGAACGGATTGAGCATCGTGCATACCTTGCGCAAGATGCCATCCCCTCCCGAGATCATCATCATGACAAGCGCGACAAACCACAAGGGGGCCTCCAAGGCCATCCGCGACGGGGCTTGGGACTATCTGGTAAAGGGCGAATCGATCAGATCAGTCCAGCTTTCCTTCCTGCGCGCCCTTGAGCGGCATGCGCGCATATGCCGGAGCCGCAGTCCGCTGAAGCTCAATGGCATCGCTGGAAACGGACCGCGCATAAGCGAATGCATCCATCAGTTGGAAGAGGCCGCCTGGAGCGACGCCAACGTGCTGATCACGGGTGAAACCGGAACCGGCAAGGAGCTGTTCGCACGGGCCGTGCACGATAACAGCTTCAGAAGCGACAAGCCCTTCGTCGTTGTCGATTGCGCCGCCCTGCACCATTCAGTCATGGCCAGCGACCTGTTCGGCTACACCAAGGGAGCCTTTACTGGCGCTTTGACCGACAAAATTGGGCTCATAGAACGGGCCAATGGCGGCACATTGTTCCTGGACGAGGTCAGTGAGCTCACCATGGAGATGCAGAAGAGCTTCCTGCGCGTGCTCGAAAGCAGGCATTTCCGCCCCGTGGGATCGAGCCGAGAGCGGGAGAGTGACTTCCGGCTTGTCTGCGCCTGCAATCGCGACCTCAAGAGCATGGCCATGCAGGGCGGATTCAGAAAGGACCTCTACTATCGCCTCACGGCCATATCCATCGAGCTGCCGCCCCTGCGGGAAAGGCGAGAGGACATACCGGCCATAGCCGAGCAGCACCTGAGGAGACTCCGGGAGCGATACGGCTTAAGTCGCCAAATCCTATCCAAGGAAATCCTGTCCATGTTCATGCATTACGAATGGCCCGGGAATGTTCGTGAACTGACGCATGTGCTCGAAGGCCTCAGCGTGGTGGCGACATCCGATGAAATCATACTGCCGACGCATCTCCCCAGGTCGTTGCTGATGACCTTCATGGGCAACATGGAAGATGCCGGATTCGAGGAGAGCGGCGCGGGGGATGTGACCGAGGCCGACATATCGCCGGATCTCAAGTGGAAGGATTACCGGCAGGAAATGCTGAAGGTCATTGAGTACAAATACATAAAGTCTTTGATGCATCGCTGCGGCGGAAACGTCCAGCTTGCCACAAGCTGCTCCGGCCTCAGTCAAACGCGGCTGTACGAGCTGATCAAGAAGCATGCGCTTTGAGCAGGCAGACAATGAAGATCGCCGGGCCGGCGCACCATCCAGGCCATCCCGCGGCACAAGTCGGCCACGACTACTGCCCGCTACCTGCACAGTCCAGAGCATTTGCTTTTGAAAATGCTCCGCAGGCCATGCGTCGGCATGGCTTGCCGCCGCGTAGGCGGCGGCGCAATCCGCTTGCGCCGTCACCGCCGGAGCCAGCGTCTTGAAGTCAAACTGCTCCAGGTGGAGCGCAGGCCGAACTGGACCGGGTATTCTCGGCCACCACTGTCATAACCATTAACAAAGCCCCCGGAGCGGTCATCTCCAGGGGCTGAAAAGAAGGACGATTTGCACACGATTTTGCACATGTGCGCTGCCCTAGGTCGGTAAAGATTGGCGTCCCCAAGGGGATTTGAACCCCTGTCGCCTGCGTGAAAGGCAGGTGTCCTGGACCAGGCTAGACGATGGGGACGCGCTATGGAAGTGAAGAGCCCGGCGACCGGGCTCTTTCCACGCTGTTTTTGGCTGGGGGACGAGGATTTGAACCTCGGTTAACGGGGCCAGAACCCGTCGTCCTGCCGCTAGACGATCCCCCAGCGCGAGAGGCCTGTTTAATGATACAGGCCTTGAGTGTCAAGACCGTTGGGCCCTGACCTCGAAAATATCATTAAACCGCGCGGGCGAGCCGGCGGGTGCGCTTCTTGAGCTTGTTGATGCGCTTGCGCAGGATGTCCTTGTCCTTGCGCGAGCCGGCCTTGGCCTTCTCCTCGCGCATGGCGCGGATGTCGGCCTTGATGGCGTGGATCTGCTCCTTGTAGGGATTGGCCTTGGAGCCTTCCTCCTCCTTGATGCCGAGCACATCCTTGATGGCCACAAGGAGCTGGTCCTTGTCCATGCCCGTGGCGCCGGTGATCTGCGGGATCTTGTCCATGACCAGCTGGCGCAGCTCCTTGGCGGTCATCTTGTCCAGAGGCTTTTTGAGTCCCAGGCTCTGCATGGTGATCTCGTCGCTCATCGTGTCCTCCTTACGGCGGGTCGCCGCCCGCGAAATATCTACAAACCGCCGGCCATGCGCCGGATGTACGCCCTGTAAGCCCTGCCCGCCGGCGTATCCGCGTCGGCGAGATCCTTCAAGCCGCCAAGGCGCTCCGGCCGCTTGGCTTCCGGGCGGGGAGCCACTTGCTCCTTGGGGCGTTCCACATCCAAAGGAACCCTGCCCCTTAGCAGCTCGAAGATTACCTTGTCAAAGCATTCCTGAGCCAGGAACTCGTTGACCCGCGCCAGGATCTGCGGTTGAAAGTAGCTCAGCTCCTGGGCCGCGATGGGGTCCTGCACGCCGAGCACGAGCGTCGATCCGCGCCGCTCGACCGGCCTGGCCTCCTCGGCCAGCCCGCCGAGCACTTCGCCCCAATGGCGCCACAGGCGCAGATACTTGAGCTCCTCGCCCGCGCCGAGCCGCTGGAGCAGACGCGAGGCCGCATCGCCCGCGCTCACGCCTTGACCCCTGCGCTCCTTGCGCCCGATGACTGGCCAACCCTTGCGCGCCATGGGCTTGTTTCTACTGCCCTTGCCCGGACTTGGCAACCTGCTGTTGACAGTGCCGGAACTGCTCCGTATAGCTGTATCAACATATAAGGATAATGCTATATAATGTCCGTGCTGCTCCGCTGGCTCAAGGCCCTCTCCGACGAAACGCGTCTGCGCACGCTCCACCTTCTCTCGCGCTACGAGCTTTCCGTGGGTGAGGTGGTCCAGGTGCTCGGCATGAGCCAGCCGCGCGTGTCCCGCCACCTGAAGATCCTGGCCGAGGCCGGGCTCGTGCGCGTGCGGCGGGACGGACTGTGGGCCTTCTATAGCGCGGCGGACCAGGGCGACGAGGCGATCTTCCTCGACCGCCTGGAGCCGTGGCTCGGCCTCGACGCAGGCCGGACCCGCGACATGGAGGCGGCCGAGGCGGTCATGGCCGCCAGGCGTAGCGAGACCCGGCGCTTCTTCAACCGCGTGGCCCCGGACTGGGAGGCCATGCGCCGCGAGCTTCTGGGCGGCTTTGACCTGACCGCGGCCATCCTGGCCATGCTGCCCGCCGGGAGCGGCCCGGCGGCCGATCTGGGCTGCGGCACGGGCGCCCTCCTGCCCAGGCTGGCCGAGCGCACGGGCGCGGCCGTGGGTGTGGACAACTCCCAGAGCATGCTCGACATCGCCCGCGCCCGCTTCGCCGCCGAGCCGGCCATCGAGCTGCGCATGGGCGAGCTGGAGCACCTGCCGCTGCGCGACGGCGAGGCGCGCGCCGCGGTCATGAACCTGAGCCTGCACCATCTCTCGCGGCCAGGGCCTGCGCTGGCCGAGGTCGAGCGCGTGCTCGCGCCCGGCGGCCTGCTCGTGGTGGCCGACTTCGGCCGGCACGGCCGCGAGGAACTGCGCCAGCGCTACGGCGACCGCTGGCTCGGCTTCGACGAAGCCGAACTGCGCGCCTGGCTGTCGGAGGCCGGGCTGATCATCAAGCGATTCGACGCCCACGGACTGGAGAGCGGGCTGACGCTGCTGCTGGCCGTGGCACGCAAACCCTGACCTTGGGCGTCAGCCCATTCACGGCAAACCACTCATTCTGGAGGATACACATGACCGTTCAGCCCATCGACCTGAAGCTCCCCTACAAGGTCAAGGACATGGCTCTGGCCGACCTTGGCCGCAAGTACATGCAGCTCTCCGAGAACGAGATGCCCGGCCTCATGGCCCTGCGCGCCAAGTACGGCCCGGCCAAGCCGCTGGCCGGCAAGCGCGTCATGGGCAGCCTGCACATGACCATCCAGACGGCCATGCTCATCGAGACCCTGCACGTCCTGGGCGCGGACATCCGCTGGTGCTCGTGCAACATCTTCTCGACCCAGGACGAGGCCGCGGCAGCCATCGCCGCCGCCGGCACGGCCGCGGTCTTCGCCTGGAAGGGCGAGAGCCTGGAGGAGTATTGGTGGTGCACCGAGCAGGCCCTGACCTGGCCCGACGGCGGCGGCCCCGACCTCATCGTGGACGACGGCGGCGACGCCACGCTCTTCGTGCACCAGGGCGTCCTGGTCGAGAAGGACCCAAGCCTGCTGGACAAGAAGTACGATAACAAGGAGTTCCGCATCGTCATGGACCGCCTCAAGGCGAGCCATGCGGCGGACAAGACCAAGTGGACCAGGATCGCCAAGAAGATTCGGGGCGTGTCCGAGGAGACCACCACGGGCGTGCACCGGCTCTACCAGATGCAGAAGAAGGGTGAACTGCTGTTTGCGGCCATCAACGTGAACGACTCCGTGACCAAGTCCAAGTTCGACAACCTCTACGGCTGCCGCGAGTCGCTCATAGACGGCATCAAGCGCGCAACGGACGTCATGATCGCCGGCAAGATCTGCATGGTCTGCGGCTACGGCGACGTGGGCAAGGGCTGCGCTCATGCCCTGCGCGGCATGGGCGCGCGCGTGCTCGTGTCCGAGGTCGATCCCATCTGCGCGCTCCAGGCCGCCATGGAGGGCTACCAGGTCACCACGGTCGAGGAGGCCCTGCCCGTGGCCGACATCTTCGTCACGGCCACCGGCAACTACAAGGTCATCCGTCCCGAGCACATGGAAGGCATGAGGAACGAGGCCATCCTGTGCAACATCGGCCACTTCGACAACGAGATCGACATGGCCTACCTGGAGGACAGCGCCCACTGGGAGCGCGTGAACATCAAGCCCCAGGTGGACAAGTGGGTCAACAAGAAGACCGGCCGCGCGCTCGTCGTCCTGGCCGAGGGTCGCCTGGTGAACCTCGGCTGCGCCACGGGCCACCCGAGCTTCGTCATGTCCAACTCCTTCACCAACCAGGTCCTGGCCCAGCTCGACCTGGCCAAGAACGACTATCCGCCCAAGGTCATGGTCCTGCCCAAGAGGCTCGACGAGGAGGTCGCCCGCCTGCACCTCGACCGCCTGGGCGTCAAGCTGACCAGGCTCACGGACGAGCAGGCCGAGTACATCGGCGTTGACCTGGAAGGGCCGTTCAAGCCCGACCACTACAGATATTAGGCTTTTGCTCGCATACACCGGGAGAGGGCTCGGCCCTCTCCCGAACACGCTCCCGCCAGGCGGACACGCCCTCGCCATGCAGCCCCGGAAAGGCAAAGCCAATGCCGGCCCCTGTCCGCGCCGCGCCGGGCCAGTCGCCTCCTCCCGGCTGGAACTCCCGTGACCAGGCTTGATTTTCCTGGGCAGTCGCGTAGATAAAGGCGCTGCTTATGTCAGTGAAGTCATAACCGGATCGCGGCATGGATTTCATTCTCGACGGCCTGAGCAGGGCCTTGGAGCTTCTGCTCAACCTCGATCCCGAGACCTTTTCGGCCGTGCAGGCCACCCTGGCCACGACCTTCCTGGCCGTCACGGCCGCGCTGGCCCTGGGCATCCCGGCCGGCTTCTGCCTGGGCTTTTTCGACTTCCCGGGCAAGCGAGCCCTGCGCGCCGTGGCCGACACGGCCCTGTCCCTGCCCACGGTGGTCATCGGCCTGCTCGTCTTCGCCTTCCTCTCCCAGCGCGGGCCGCTGGGCCACCTGGGGCTCCTGTTCACCATTCCGGGCATGGCCCTGGGTCTGACCATCCTCGGCCTGCCCATCATCGTGACCATGACCGCCACGGCCGTGGAGGGCATGGACCGCCGGCTCACCGAGGCCCTGCTGACCCTCGGCGCCAACCGCAGGCAGCTCGCCTCGGCCTCCCTGTGGGAGGCGCGCTTCCCGGTCATGCTCGCCGCCCTGACCGCCTTCGGCCGCATCGTCTCCGAGGTGGGCATCGCCATGATGGTCGGCGGCAACATCAAATGGCAAACGCGCACCATCACCACGGCCATCGCCATGGAGACGGGCAAGGGCGAGTTCGCCATGGGCATCGCCCTGGGCCTCGTGCTCATGTCCATGGCCTTCCTCGTGACCCTCTCGGCCACCTGGCTCAGGCGCAGGGCCTCGCCATGAGCGCGACATGACCGCGCCGCTCATCGAGGCCAAGGGCCTCGCCTTCGCCTATCCCGGCCGGCCGCCCCTGGCCTTGCCCGACGTGCGCCTGGAATCCGGGGCGATTCTCGGCCTGGCCGGGCCCAACGGCGCGGGCAAGAGCACGCTTCTGCGCATCCTGGCCTTCCTGCGGCCGCCGGCCTCGGGCGAGCTGCGCTACGACGGCCGGCCCGTGAGCGGCGAGGCCGAGCGCGCCCGCCTGCGCCGCGAGGTGACCCTGCTGCCCCAAGAGCCCAGGCTCCTGTCGCGCTCGGTCTGGCACAACGTGACCTACGGCCTGCGGGTGCGCGGCGACACGGCCCGCCTGGACGAGCGCGCCGCCGAGGCCCTGGGCCTGGTCGGCCTGGACCCGGAGCGCTTCCTGCGCCGCTCCTGGCGGCAGCTCTCGGGCGGCGAGGCCCAGCGCGTGGCCCTGGCCGCCCGCCTCATCCTGCGGCCCAGGGCGCTGCTCCTGGACGAGCCCACAGCCAGCCTGGACTCGGACTCGGCCGAGCGCATCCGCCAGGCGGCCCTGGCGGCCCGGCGGGAGCGCGGCATGGCCCTCGTCATCGCGAGCCACGACCTGCCCTGGCTGGAGAGGGTCGCCGACGGGGTTTTGCGCCTGGGCATGAATTGCGTATAACGGCCCCCGGAGGCGCATGCCCATGAAGGCCATCAGCATCATCGGCTACAAGAAGACCGGCAAGACCACTCTGGCCGTCAGCCTGGCCCGCGAACTCGCCTCGCGCGGCCTGAAGGTCGCCGCGGCCAAGTTCACCCACCACGGCTTCGACCGCGAGAGCACGGACACGGCCATGCTCGCCGAGGTCTGCTCGGCCGTGGTCGGCCTGTCCGAGGGCCAGACGCAGATCGTCTGGAGCGGCCCCCGCTTCCTGCCCGACCTTCTGCCGCTCGTGTCGGCCGACGTGCTCATCGTCGAGGGCGGCAAGTCCCTCGGCTGGCTGCCGCGCGTGCTCCTGCTGCGCTCGCCCGGCGAGGCCGACGAGCTGGGCCGCGAGCTGGCCCTGGCCACCTTCGGCCAGGTGGGCGCGCCCGGCCTGCACTCCGTGGCCGACGTGTCCGAGCTGGCCGCGCTCGTGCTGGCCAAGGGCTTCGCCCTGCCCGGCCTGGACTGCGGCTCCTGCGGCCTGGAGACATGCTGGCGCATGGCCGAGCGCATGGTGGCCGGCACGGTCAACGGCGAGGACAAGCCCTGCAAGGCCGCGCACGGCGCGCTGCGCATCGAGATCGGCGGGGCCGGGCTGGCCATGAACCCCTTCGTGGCCGCCCTCGTGCGCGGGGCCATCGCCGGCATGCTCGGCCAGCTCAAGGGCTACGCGCCGGGCACGCCCGTGCGCATTGAGATGGATTAGGCAGGCGAGCAGGCCGCCGCCCTCCCCAGTCATCTGCAAGTTGCTCTAATGGTCATACTGCTTGGCGTAGGCAGCGTCGTTGTACAGCCCTTCGCCATGCTTGTCCTTGCCGTAAGCGCCGATGATTGCCTGGCCCTTGGGCGAGGTCAGGAACTCGATGAACTCGATCGCCAGGGGTTGGGCCGGAGTGGCCCCGGCGGGCACGGCCAAGGTGTGGTAGGTGTTGACGATGAACGGGTCGCCCGAGAAAAGTATCTTGAGGTTGCCTAGTTCCTTCTTGGCCGCCACCCAAGTCGAGCTGTCGGTCATGAAGTAGCCGCCTTCCGCATCGGCGCTGCGCAGGGTCTTCATCATGAAGTCGTTGGTCACGATGTACCAGCTTCCGGAGGGCTGGATGCCGGCCTTCCGCCAGACGTCCATCTCCTTCTTGTGCGTGCCGGAGTTGTCGCCGCGGGAAAAGAACTTGGCCTGGGCCTTGGCGATGCGCGCATAGGCGTCGGCGATGCCCGTGGCCTTGGCCACGTTGGCGGGATCGGACGCGGGCCCCACGAGGAAGAACTCGTTGGAGCCGATGAGCCTGCGCTCGACGGCCCAGCCGTCCTGGACAGCCTTCTTCTCGGCCTCGGGCGCATGGACCATGACCATGTCGACCTGCTTGCCCTTGAGATACTTCAGGGACTCTCCGGAGCCGGCCTTGACCCAGCACAGCCGCGCATCCTTGCCGGCCAGGAAGCTCTCGGCCAGTACGCGGACCAGACCCAACTCGCCAGGGCTGCCCGTGGCTAGCCGAAGCTCCGTACCGCCGGAGCCGTAGGTTTCCTCACACTGCTGGGCCGATGCCATGGCAGGCAGATACGATAAGGCGAAGGTCAACAGAAGGACGATGCATCTTTTCATGGCGGACTCCCACGTTGAAGTTGTTATGCCAAACAGGACATAACTACTCCAACACACCTGGAAGTCAATGGAATAAGATTTCCGCCGTACCGGCCTGGAGCTGGTGTCGGCCTTGTCAGCCTGTTGATAAACAGGCCGCGCGGGCCAGGATGGCCGCCGGATACGAAGCTGAAAAAAGCCAGAACGGCTTTTTTCAACAGTCTGTTATGACTCCATGACGGACGTGGCTTGTGGCGGAAGGCCGGTACTACTCGATCCCTGCCCGCAGTTGCCTTATGGCCCATGCAGCCATGGTCTGCACGTGCAGGTGCTCGTCTCGAAGAGCGTTTCCGAGAGGCGCTTTGGCCTCTGGTTCCCCAAGCCTGCCAAGGGCGTTGGCTGCCGCGGCGCGCACCTGGGGATCGGTGTCCTGCAAGGCTTCGACAAAGAAGGGGAGGAAGGATTTCCGCCCCAGGTTGCTCAAGGCCGCGATGGCCTCGCAGCGCACTTCCGCCTCCTTATCCCGCAAGGCCTGGAGGAATGGCTCCTGGGCGCTGCATAGACGCCGCAGCGTCTTGATCGCCTGCAAGCGCTTGCTTTCGCTTCCCGAGGCGAGAATCTCCATGATCTCCAGGGAGACGGCATCGCCGCACGCGCGGAGAGCGGCTTCCATCAACGCGATGTCGCCAGATCCCCATTCGCGGTCGCCGGACGGCGCTCCTTGCTCCATGGGGGCAATGCCCTGGGCGCCTGCGCTGGCAACGGTCAAGCTAGGCTTGGAACTCATTATTTCCTGGAAGGTAAGCGCTGCCTCAGCGCGGAAAAGAGCGCCTGACCATCACGGGCTTTCTCGGACCTGCTGCTCCCCGGAAGCCTTCACGAACCGTGCCCGGCGAGGCGTCTCTCATCGGTCCTGGCGTCCTTGCTCCTGGCGCGCCTGAGCGCCATGCGCCGGCTGCGCTCAATGACGCCTTGCATTTCAAACCCCAGTCCGAAATAGGGAGCGGCCTTGGGCTCCTCGGCGGTGGTCTGCGCTCGTGGCTTGGTGTCTCGCATGGCGACTGCCTCCTGCTGAATGCTCTTCGTCGGAATAAACTATGTCATTTTTGACATAGCAAGGCGGAACCGTCAACAGCAAAAGGTGTGATAGTGATTAAATTTTAATATGTTACAGAAAGCAGATGTGATTGCGCAATCTTTTTCCCAGGTTATCCTTTCCGCCCCTCCAGCCAGGACGCGCAAGCATGGCGCGGCCTTTGGTGCCAAAAGTCAATCAAGCCTCCCGGTTTTGACCCTGCTCCATCGTTGGTTATTATGTCAATGGTGACATAAAGAGGCGGGTGTCGCGAGAGTCCGCGACATCCAGCGAAACGAAGAATCCACCCACCGAGTGTCCGGGAGCCGGGCTGAAGGAGTTCGTGCGCATGCATGCGGAGACCGCAGAGGCGCAATCGCGCGTGGCGCGCATTGGTGAATATTCATTCGACGAGTTCTGCGAGGCGGTGACCAGATTCCATGGCTACCCGGCGCCTGGCGTGCTGTTGGGCGGCTTCATGGTCGAGGAGGCCAAGCATCATTGTCCTCCTGACGTGCTGCTGGACGCCGTGTGCGAGACGAGCTGGTGTCTGCCCGACTCCATCCAGATGCTCACGGCGTGTTCCACGGGCAATGGCTGGCTACGCGTCATCAATCTCGGCCGCTACGCGCTCACTCTGTTCGACAAGCACGAAGGCTCGGGGGCGCGGGTCGCCCTTGATCCGGACAAGCTCCAGGCCTGGCCGGCCATCGCCGACTGGTATCTCAAGCGCAAGCCCAAGGCCGAACAGGACTCGGCTGCCCTGCGCGAGCAGATCAGGCTTGCCGGGGCCTCGGTCTGCTCGGTGGAGCATGTCACGGTCAGGTCCGAGCTGTTGCGCAAGCGCGGCAAGGGCTCCATCGCCATCTGCCCGTTGTGCCGAGAGGCTTATCCTTCGGTTCATGGTGAGATCTGCCGTGGCTGCCAGGGCGAAGCTCCATACGTCGAGCGCCTGGCGGACCGGCGCGTCACGCAGACCGTCCCGCCCGTGCGCAGCGTGCCCGTGGCCGAGGCCGTGGGCCTGACCGCCCTGCACGACATGACGCGCATCGAGCCGGGCGCGAGCAAGGGCGCGGAGTTTCTGCGTGGCCAGCGCATCGAGGCCGGCGACGTCTGCCGTTTGCAGCAGATGGGGCGCTTCCATCTTTATGTCGAGGAGCAGGGCGCGCCGGCAGGTGATTGGATCCACGAGGACAAGGCCGCCGAGGCCTTTGCCGCGGCGCTGGCCGGCCAGGGCACGCGCCTGGAAGGCCAGCCGCGCGAGGGCAAGGTCAATCTGGTGGCCGAACAGGACGGCCTGTTGCTCGTGGACGAGCCACGCCTGCAACGCTTCAATCTGCTGCCCGATGTCATGGCCGCCAGCCGCAAGAGCCACAGTCTCGTCAAGGCCGGGGCCAGGATCGCGGCCACGCGCGCCATCCCCCTCCATCTGTCGGCCGAGCGCTTCCGCGCGGCCATGGCCATGCTCGCGGATGATCCGCTCGTGGAGGTCCGTCCTCTTATTCCCCTCAAGGCCGGCATTCTCATCACCGGCAACGAGGTCTTCCAGGGACTCATTGAGGACAAGTTCGAGGCAGTCGTCAGATCCAAGCTGGCCAGATTCGGCTGCCCCGTCGTGGGCACGGTGGTGGCTCCGGACGACCGCGAGGCGATCGCGACCGGGTTGAAACGGCTTGTGGACGCAGGCAGCGGCCTGGTGGTGACCACGGCCGGCCTGTCCGTGGACCCGGACGACGTGACGCGCCAGGGGCTCCTGGACGCCGGGGTCGAGGACGCGCTGTACGGCATGCCCGTGCTGCCGGGCGCCATGACTCTGCTGGCCCGCCTGGGTCCGGTCAGGATCATTGGCGTGCCCGCCTGCGCGCTGTTTTTCAAGACCACGAGCCTGGACATCCTGCTGCCCAGGGTGCTGGCCGGCGTCGAGATCACCCGCGCGGACCTGTCCCGGCTCGCCAACGGCGGCATGTGCATGGAGTGCAAGACGTGCACCTATCCGAAATGTCCCTTCGGAACATAGGGGCCGGCCCGCCCGCGCACCGCGTGCTTGGCCGCCCCGGGGAGGAACAATGAAGGAGCGACATCCCATGGTCAGGCTGCATCTCTGGCTCGAAACCGAGGAAGGGGTCTTCTTCGGCCTCGGCAGGCTGCAGCTCCTGGAGCGCATCGAGTCCCGCGGCTCGCTCAAGGCCGCAGCGGCGAGCCTGGATATGTCCTACCGGGCCGCCTGGGGCAAGATCAAGCGCACCGAGCGCATCCTCGGCTTCAGCCTCATCGAGAAAACGGCCGGCAACCGCTCGGGCTATCGGCTTACCGAGGTCGGGCAACTGCTCATGGACAGGTACCGTCAATGGCTGACCGAGGTCGAGGAGCTGGCCCTTGAGCGTGCTCGCAAGCTCCTGCCCTGCGACCCGTGCGGGTACGGAAGGCCGGCCGGTGATTCTCGGGAGTTGCCGATCCATTCCAAGATGGGCAAGGCCAGCTGAGGCAAGTTGCTTTTTATAACATATTAAAATTCTTGACTTTATATTGAAACAACCCTTGAGGTATGTCATTATGGACATATTCATGTCGCCACGGCGGAAGCCCGCCCGGCGATGAGCAAAGGTCCCATTTACCTAAGGAGGCCGATATGAAATGGAATCGGCGCGCGTTCCTCAAGCTGACAGGAGCCAGCGTGGCCTGCGTCTCCATGGCTCAGCTTGGCATCGATCTGACGCCCGTCAAGGCTTATGCCGAGGGGCTCAAGACCGATGGCGCCAAGGAAGTCATCACCATCTGTCCGTTCTGCTCGGTGAGCTGCCACATCATCGCGCATGTCAAGAACGGCAAGCTGGTCAGCACCGAGGGCGACCCGGATTACCCCATCAACGAGGGCGCGCTGTGCGCCAAGGGCGCGGCCATGCTCTCCATGACCCGCAACGAGCACCGGGCCATCAAGCCTCTTTACCGTGCGCCGTACAGCACGAAGTGGGAGGAGAAGAGCTGGGATTGGGTCAACAAGCGCATCGCCCAGAAGGTCAAGGAGACGCGCGACAAGGACTTCATCCTGACCAACGCCAAGGGCCAGCGCGTCAACAGGCTCGAATCCATGTTCATGCTCGGCACCTCGCACATGAGCAACGAGGAGTGCGCCGTAACGCATCAGGCCTTCCGCGTCTTGGGTGGCGTCCATGTGGACCACCAGGCCCGTGTCTGACACAGCCCCACTGTAGCGGCTCTGGCAGAGTCGTTCGGACGCGGCGCGATGACGAATCATTACATCGACATCATGAATGCCGATGTCGTCCTGATCATGGGCAGCAACGCTGCCGAGCATCACCCCATCTCCTTCAAGTGGGCCCTCAAGGCCAAGGATAAGGGCGGAACGATCATCCACGTCGACCCCAAGTTCTCGCGCACCTCGGCCCGCTCGGACATCCACGTGCCTCTGCGCTCGGGAACGGACATCGCCTTCCTGGGCGGCATGATCAAGTACATCATCGATAACAAGAAGTACTTCCCCGAATACGTGGTCAAGTACACCAACGCGGCCATGATCGTGGGCAAGGACTACGGCTTCAAGGACGGCCTGTTCAGCGGGTTCGACGCCGATAAGCGCGCCTATGACAAGAGTAAGTGGGCCTTCGAGATGGACGAGAACGGCGTGCCCAAGCGTGACGAGACGCTCAAGCACCCGCGCACGGTCTTCCAGCTGCTCAAGGCTCACTATTCGCGCTATGACCTCGACAAGGTCTCCAAGACCACTGGCGTGTCCAAGGAGAACCTGCTCAAGGTCTACGAGACCGTGGCCAGCACCGGCGTCCCGGACAAGGCGGCCACCGTCATGTACGCCCTGGGCTGGACCCAGCACACCGTGGGCGTGCAGAACATCCGTAGCGCGGCCATCGCCCAGCTCCTGCTGGGCAACATCGGCGTGGCGGGCGGCGGCATCAACGCCCTGCGCGGCGAGCCCAACGTGCAGGGCTCCACGGACCACGCCCTGCTCTGGCACATCCTGCCGGGCTACATGGCCACGCCCATCGCCGACTGGAAGACGCTGGCCGATTACCAGAAGGCCAACACGCCGGTCAGCAAAGATCCCCACAGCGTCAACTGGTGGCAGAACAAGCCCAAGTACATGGTCAGCCTGCTCAAGGCCTGGTACGGAGAGAACGCCACCACGGACAACGACTTCGGCTACGGTATGCTGCCCAAGCTGGAAAAGGGAGTGGACTATTCCTATCTGACCCTTTTCGACCACATGTACTCCGGCAAGGTGAAGGGCGGCTTCATCTTCGGCCTGAACCTCATGCAGACCCTGCCCAACTCGAACAAGATGCGTAAGGCCATGGACAACCTCGACTGGGTCGTCTGCGGCGAGCTGCATCACACCGAGACCACGGACAACTGGCGCAGGCCCGGCGTTGACCCCAAGACGATTAAGACCGAGTGCTTCCTGCTGCCTTCGGCCCACCGCCTGGAGAAGGAAGGCACGATCAGCAACAGCGGCCGCTGGCAGCTGTGGCACTACGAGGCGGTCAAGCCCGAGGGCCAGGCCAAGCCCTTCGGCGACATGGTCGTGGATGTCCTGAACGAGGTCCGCGCCCTGTACCGGAAGGACAAGGGCGTCTACCCCGATCCCGTGCTGCTCGCGCATTGGCCCAAGAAGTTCGATGCCGAGGCCGTGGCCAGGGAGTGCAACGGCCAGTTCACTCGGGACACCAAGGTCGGCGACAAGCTGTACAAAAAGGGCCAGCAGGTGCCGAGCTTCGCCGCGCTCAAGGACGACGGCTCCACGACCTCGCGCAACTGGGTCTACTGCGGCGCCATCACCGAGGAAAAGGGCAACCTGACCAAGCGGCGCGATGCGAGCCAGACGCCCATGCAGGCCGCCATCGGCCTGTATCCCAACTGGGCCTGGGCCTGGCCGGTCAACCGGCGCATCATCTACAACCGCGCCTCGGTCGACCCGAACGGCAAGCCCTACAACCCGGCCAAGGCGGTCATCGCCTGGCAGGACGGCAAGTGGATAGGCGACGTGCCCGACGGCGCCGCGCCCCCCATGGCGCACGAAAAGGGCACGGCCCCCTTCATCATGACCACCCACGGCTACGGTCAGCTCTACGGACCTGGACGCGAGGACGGCCCCTTCTCCGAGCACTATGAGCCGGCCGAGACTCCGGTGGCCAAGAACCTGTTCTCCAAGCAGCTGTCCAGCCCGGTCTACAAGTTCACGTCGAGCGACATGGACCAGCTGGCCAAGCCCGCGGACCCCAGGTTCCCCATCGTGCTGACCACCTACAGCCTGACCGAGCACTGGTGCGGCGGCGGCGAGACGCGCAACGTGCCCAACCTGCTGGAGGCCGAGCCTCAGCTCTACGTGGAGATGAGCCCGGAACTGGCCGCGGAGAAGGGCATCAAGAACGGCGACGGCGTGATCGTCGAGAGCATCCGCGGCAAGGTCGAGGCCATCGCCATGGTCACCATCCGCATGCGGCCGTTCCAGGTGCACGGCAAGACCATTCACCAGATTGGCATGCCGTTCTGCTTCGGCTGGACCACGCCGGGCAGCGGCGACTCGACCAACAGGCTCACACCCGCCGTGGGTGATCCCAACACCTACATCCCGGAGTACAAGGCCTGCTGCGTGAACATCCGCAAGGCGGACAAGCTGACCGAGCTGAAAACCGCATTGACAGGAGGCAGCCATGCCTAAGGCATTCTTTGTCGATACATCGCGGTGCACGGCCTGCCGTGGCTGCCAGATCGCATGCAAGGAGTGGTACGAGCTCCCGGCGAACGAGACCTTGCAGCGGGGAAGCCACCAGAATCCCCCGGACCTCAACGCCAACAACTACAAGGTCGTGCGCTTCAGCGAGCATCTCGTGGGCGGCAAGGTGCAGTGGTTCTTCTTCCCGGACCAGTGCCGCCACTGCGCCGAGCCGCCTTGCAAGATGATCGCCGACGGCTACCAGGAAGGCGCGGTCATGCAGGACGAGAAGACCGGCGCGGTGTACTTCACCGAGACGACCAAGAAGCTCGATAACGAGGCTTTCGAGGAGGTCCGCGAGGCCTGCCCGTACAACGTCCCGCGCCGCGACGAGAAGACCGGCCTGTGGGCCAAGTGCACGGGCTGTCACACCCGCGTGGCCAAGGGGCTGCTGCCCTCCTGCGTCAAGTCCTGTCCCACGGGGGCCATGAACTTCGGCGAGCGCGAGGACATGCTGGCCCTGGCCGAGAAGCGCCTGGCCGTGGTCAAGAAGGACTTCCCGCGGGCCATGCTGGCCGATGCCGACAGCGTGAACGTGATCTACCTGCTGCAGGACGATCCCAAGCTGTACCATGCCTACAGCGTGGCCGAGGGGCCGTCCGGCCTGGATCGCAAGGAGTTCCTGGCGCGCCTGGCCTCGCCGCTGACGCGCACCATCGAGCGCCTGGTTCGTTCCTGATGCCCTGAATGGCCTTACTGAAATGACAACCTCCGGTG
>JAEYTO010000080.1 GCA_023433925.1 Pseudomonadota bacterium
GCCCTGAGCGAATGCGAATCCTTCCGCGTCGAGCAGGAGGCGCGCATGAAGGACGAGATCGCCTCCTCGCGCACCATGCTGCTCGGCGGCTCGGCCATGGCCCTGCTTCTGGGCGCGATCTTCGCCGTGTTCATCACCCGCCTCATAACCATGGCGCTGGGCAAGGGCGTTGGCTTCGCCGCCGAGGTGGCCCAGGGGCGGCTGGACACGGAGCTGGCCATCGACCAGCGTGACGAGATCGGCAAGCTGGCCGATTCGCTGCGCGACATGGTCGCCAAGCTGCGCGGAGTGGTGGGCGAGGTCGTCTCGGCCAGCGAGAACGTCTCCAGCGGCAGCGAGGAGCTGGCGGCCTCGGCCGAACAGATCTCCCAGGGCGCCACGGAGCAGGCCGCGAGCATCGAGGAGATATCCTCCAGCATGGAGGAGATGGCCGCCAACATCCACCAGAACACCGAAAACGCGAAGGTGACCGAGCAGACGGCCGTGAAGTCGGCCGAGAACGCGCGCAAGGGCGGTGAGGCCGTGGCCGGGACCGTGCAGGCCATGCGCCACATCGCCGAGAAGATATCCATCATCGAGGAGATCGCCCGCCAGACCAACCTGCTGGCCCTCAACGCGGCCATCGAGGCTGCCCGCGCCGGCGAGCATGGCAAGGGCTTCGCCGTGGTGGCCGCCGAGGTGCGCAAGCTGGCCGAGCGCAGCGGCGCGGCGGCCGGCGAGATCAGTGAGCTTTCGTCCAGCAGCGTGGCCGTGGCCGAGGAGGCCGGCCGCATGCTGGAGCTCATGCTGCCGGATATCCAGCGCACGGCCGAGCTCGTGCAGGAGATCGCCGCGGCGAGCAAGGAGCAGAGCGCCGGAGCCGAACAAGTCAACAAGGCTATCCAGCAGCTCGATAAGGTCATTCAGGGCAACGCTTCGGCCGCCGAGGAGATGGCCTCCACGGCCGAGGAGCTGTCCAGTCAGGCCGAACAGCTCCAGTCCACCATCAGCTTCTTCAGCCTGGGCGGCAACGGGCATGGCGGCAATGGCCGCAAGGCTCCGCCGTCCAAGGCCGCCCTCGTGGCCGGCGTTCCTGGCGCAGGCCGGAGGGACGGCAACGGCCATGGTCCCAAGCAGACGCCCAGCGGGAAAAAACCGCTCACGCAAGGCGTGACACTGAAGCTGACCGGAAACGAGGACGAAGAGTTCGAGCGGTTTTAGGGTCTCATGACGTTTGATAAAAAGGCTCTGGCGCCGTATCCGGGGCCCAAGATCATTGACAAAGGCCGTTTTATACTGCCTCCGGCGGCCAAGGGGGCGTGGCCCCCTTGGCCCCCCGTCTTTTAACTGCGCTACTCAGACAATGTGCTGAAATAATATTAAAAGTTTTTGGTGGAGAGAGCGCGAGAGAGGCCCCTTTTTTCAAAAAGGGGCCTCTCTCGCAAATAATTGTCTGTCAGCAGTCTGAGGCCCTGGAGCCGCGTCCAGGGCCTTTGTCGTCATGAAGTCGGGGACCTCGTTTCAGGCCGGCGTGCGCTCGGCGTGCAGGGCCTCCATGAGCGACTCGTCGATGGAGGGGTGCGGAAAGACCGTGCGCATCACGTCCTCGGCGGTCCAAGCCTCGCGGACCATGACCGCGGCCAGGGTGGCCAGGTGGGACACGCCGAAGCCCACGCCGCAGGCCCCGGCGACCTTGCCGCCGGACCAGACGACCTTCACGAAGCCGCTCGTGGCTCCGTGGGCCTGGGCGATGGGATTGGCCACGAGCTGGGCGCGGGATACGAAAACCTCGTGTCCTTCGGTCTTGAGCTCGTGGGCCATGCGACCGGCGCGCATGGTCTCGGGCGAGCCGTAGATGCACGAGGGCACAACGCCCGGATCAAAGGGCTTGCGCTCGCGGCCGGCGGCCACCCGCGCCACGTAGCGCGCCTGGGCCTCGGCCGCGTGGGCCAGCATGAAGCGGCCGTTCACGTCGCCCACGGCGAAGACCGTGGGCGCGGCGCGCAGATAGTCGTCGGTGCGCACGAAGCCTGGCCCGAAGAACTCGCAGCCGGCGGCCTCCAGGCCCAGACCTGCGCTCACGGGTCTGCGGCCCACGGCCACCAGGGCCTTCTCGGCGCTGACGAGGTCGCCGCTGTCCAGGGTCACTTCGGCGCGGTCCTCCTTGGCGGCCAGGGACTTGACCTTGACGCCGGCCAGGATGTTCCAGCCCTTGCGCTTGAAGATCCTGGCCAGCTCCGCGCTCACCTCCGGGTCTTCCTGGGGGGCTAGGCGCGGGGCCGCGTCGATGACCGTGATGGATGTGCCCAGGCGGTGGAAGACCTGGCCAAGCTCGAGGCCGATGTACCCGCCGCCGATGATCATGAGCGAGCGCGGCGGCCGGGCCTCATCCAGGAGCTGGTCCGAGTTGAGGATGGTCCTGCCGTCGGGCTCCAGGCCGGGCACGGCCAGAGGCGAGCCGCCCATGGCCAGCACGGCGTGGCGGAACTCCACGCGCTTTTCGCCGTCGGCGGCCTGGACCAGCGCCGCGTTGGGTCCGATCAGACGAGCCTCGCCCATGAGCAGGGTCACGCCGGCTTGCTGGAGCTTGACCATCATGCCTTTGCGCGTGGCCGAGAGGAGCTTGCTCTTGCGCGTCTGGAGCGCGCCGAAGTCCACCTTGGCCTCGCCGGTGGCAAGCTTGAGCCGGATCTGGGCGTCGAGCTCGTCGACGGCGGCCGTGGCGCCGAGGAAGAGCTTGGTCGGAATGCAGCCGCGGTTGAGGCAGGTGCCGCCGAGCACGTCGCGCTCGGCGAGCACGACCTTGAGGCCCAAAGCGGCCGCCTCAAGGGCCGCGTTGTAGCCGCCGGGCCCGGCCCCGATGACGAAGAGATCACATGTCATCGGTGAGCACCATGCTTCGGGCGGCCAGGGTCTCGTCCAGCCTGGTCACGGGCAGCGTCACGGGCGCGGCCTGCACCGAGGCCGGATCGGTCTCGGCGCGGGTCAGGATCTCGATCAGCTCGTCCACGAAGAGATCCAGGGTCTCCTTGGATTCGGTCTCCGTGGGCTCGAACATGAGGCATTCCTTGACGATGAGCGGGAAGTAGATCGTGGGCGCGTGGATGCCCTTGTCCAGAAGGGCCTTGGCGATGTCCAGGGCGCGCACGCCCTTCTCGGCCTGCCTGGCGGCCGAGGCCACGAACTCGTGCATGCACGTGCGGTTGTAGGGGATCTCCAGGTAATCTTCCAGCCGCTTGCGCAGGTAGTTGGCGGAGAGCACGGCGTTCTCGGACACGCGGGCGAGCCCTTCGCCGCCCAGGCGCAGGATGTAGGCATAGGCTTTGAGCACCACGCCGAAGTTGCCGTAGAAGGGCGCCACGTAGCCGATGGACTTGGGATGGTCGTAGTCCAGGAAGAACTGGCCGTCCTCCAGCTTGGCCACGCGCGAGATGGGCAGGTAGTCGAGCAGCCGTTGCGACACGCCCACGGGGCCGGAGCCCGGCCCGCCGCCGCCGTGCGGGGTGCCGAAGGTCTTGTGCAGGTTGACGTGCACCACGTCGAAGCCCACGTCGCCCACGCGCATCTTGCCCATGATGGCGTTGAGGTTGGCGCCGTCGTAATAGAGCAGGGCGTCCACCTCATTGAGCGCGGCCACGATCTCGGGCAGGTGCCGCTCGAACAGGCCGAGCGTGTTGGGGCAGGTCATCATGAGCGCGGCCACCTCGTCGTCCAGGGCCGCGCGGAGCACTGCCGGGTCCACGATGCCGTCCTTGGACTCGATGGTCACCACGTCGTAGCCCGCGATGGCCGCCGAGGCAGGGTTGGTGCCGTGGGCCGAGTCCGGCACGATGACCTTGGTCTTCTTGTTGCCCTTGTCGCGGTGATAGGCCGCGATGAGCATGACGCCGGTCAGCTCGCCGTGCGCGCCGGCCATGGGGTGCAGCGTGAAGCCGGCCATGCCCGTGATCTCGCACAGCAGCCGCTCGGTCTCGTGCATGACCTCCAGCGCGCCCTGGCAGAAGCGGCCCGCGCCCTTGAGCTGGGGCAGCACCGGATGCAACCCGGCGAAGCCGGGCAGGGCGGCCACGTGCTCCGTGAACTTGGGGTTGTACTTCATGGTGCACGAGCCCAGGGGATAGAAGTTCGAGTCCACCCCGAAGTTCTTGCGCGACAGGCCCGTGAAATGGCGCACGGTGTCCAGCTCGCTCAACTCGGGCAGGCCCGTGGACCCGTCCCGCAGAAGCGAGGCGTCGATGTAGGCGCTCACGTCCTTGGCCGGCTTTTCGGGCCACACGCCCTCGCGGCCGGGTCGGGACTTGGCGAACACGGTCTTCATAGGATGCCTCCCAACAGCTCGGCCATGACGCCGATCTCCTCGCGGGTGCGGCGCTCGGTGACGGCCACCAGGAGCGCATTGTCCAGGCCCTGGTAGTAGCGGCCCAGCGGGAAGCCCGGCACGAAGCCCTTCTGGGTGAGCTTGTCGATGGCCTCTCGGGCGCTGACGGGCAGCCTGACGGCGAACTCGTTGCCGAAGGGACCCTTGTTGAAGAGCGTCACGCCGGGCAGGGCGGTCAACCGCTCGGCCGCGTAGTGGGCGCGCTCCACGCACAGGGCCGCGGTGCGCCTGAGGCCCTCGTCGCCCAGCAGGCACATGTGGATGAGCGCGCGCATGGCGCACAGGGCCTGGTTGGAGCAGATGTTGGACGTCGCCTTCTGGCGGCGGATGTGCTGCTCGCGGGCTTGCAGGGTCAACACGTAGCCGGTGCGGCCCTGGCTGTCCTTGGTGCGGCCCACGATGCGGCCGGGCATCTGGCGCACGAGCTCCTTGGTGCAGGTCATGATGCCCAGGTACGGGCCGCCGAAGCTCATGGCCATGCCCAGGCTTTGGCCCTCGGCCACGGCGATGTCCGCGCCCATGGCCCCAGGCGTTTTGAGGATGGCCTGCATGACCGGGTAGGCCGAGACGATGGCCAGGGCCTTCCTGGACTTGGCGTGGGCGAAGAGGCTCGTGTAGTCCTCGACGGACCCGAAGAAGTTCGGGTTCTGCACGATGACCGCGGCGGTGCGCTCGTCCACGGCGGCCGTCAGGGCCTCCATGTCCGCCTCGGCCCCCTTGCCCGGCACGTTCACGAACTCCAGGCTCAGGTTGCACGTGTAGGAGGCCAGCATGGTTTGGTAGATGGGGTTGACCGTGCCCGAGATGACCACGCGCGTGCGCTTGGTGGCGCGCACGGCCATCATGATGGCCTCGAACAGGGCCGTGCCGCCGTCGTAGACGCTCGCGTTGGCGCAATCCATGCCCATGAGCCTGGCCACGGCGGTCTGGTACTCGAAGATGGCTTGCAACGTGCCCTGGGATGCCTCGGGCTGGTAAGGCGTGTAGGCCGTGTAGAACTCGCCGCGCGCGGTCAGGGCGTCCACGGCGTGGGGAATGTGGTGGTCATAGACGCCGGCGCCGATGAAGCCGACCAGGTCGTTGCGGTTGCGGGCGGCCAGGTGCTCCATGTGCCTGACCACGGCCATCTCGCTGCGGCCCTCGGGCAGGTTGAAGCTTTTGGGCCGCAGGTCCGGGCCGATCTCGGCGAAAAGCTCCTCCACCGAGGAGACGCCGATGGCCGCGAGCATCTCGCGCGTGTCTTCCGGGGTATGCGGGATGAAGGGCATGGTGTGCTCCTGGGCCTTGCGGCCCCGCGGCGGCTAGTGGCCGGCCTGGGCGACCTGGGCGTACTCGTCGGCGCCGATCAGGCCCTGGGGCTTGCCCGCGAGCTTGACACGGATCATCCAGCCCTTGCCGTAGGGGTCCTGGTTGATGAGCTCGGGCGCGGCGGCCAACTCCTCGTTCACGGCCACGACCTCGCCCGAGACCGGAGCGTACAGCTCGCTGGCGGCCTTGACCGACTCCACCGAGCCCATCTCCGCGCCGGCCTGCACCGTGTCGCCCACGGCGGGCAGCTCCACGAAGGTCAGGTCGCCGAGCTGCTCCTGGGCGAAATGGGTGATGCCGACCACGGCCTCGTCGCCCTCGATGCGCGCCCACTCATGGCTCTTGGCGTAAAGCAGTTCCTTGGGGATCATATGGCCTCTCTTTAATGATGGAACGGATCAGCGGGAGCGCTCTTCGCTCCGTGAAGGAATTTGCATGTAACTCCTGCCCGGAAAAGGGGCAAGTCCTGCCTGGGCCTTGATTTGGCCGCCTCTTGCGGGTAAGCGGTCATGGCGGTTCGGCGGGTTTGCCGGGCCGGACGGATGGGGCAGGCACATGATCTTCTCCCTGGCCAAGCGACAACGGACCGGTTCGGTGACACAATCACGGCAGGCTGCCGCCCGCGAGCGGCTTAGCATTGATGTATGCGGCAAGGTCTGGGCCATCGAGCGCCTGGGCGACCTGGAGAGCCTTTGGCAAGGTCTTGGTCAGGAGGAGTTCGGCGGGGATGAGCGCATCCCCTACTGGAGCGAGCTGTGGCCCGCGAGCCTGCTCCTGTCCTGGTGGCTGGAGGAGAACCGCGAAGCCATCCGCGGCCGGACGTGCCTGGACCTCGGCTGCGGCCTGGGGCTCACGGCCATCATCGCCGCGTCCTTCGGCGCGCGGGTCATCGGCATGGACTACGAGTTGGAGGCCCTGCGCTACGCCCGCGACAACGCCGAGCTGAACAACGTGGGCCAGCCCCTGTGGGCGGCCATGGACTGGCGCGCGCCGGCTTTGAAGCCTGGGAGCATCGAGTTCATGTGGGGCGGCGACATCATATACGAGAAGCGCTTTTTCGAGCCCCTGCGCGAGCTGTTCGCCTACGCCCTGGCTCCGCACGGCCGTATCTGGCTCGGCGAGCCCCAGCGCAGCGTGTCGCGGCCCGCCTGGCAATGGCTGGCTGAGAACGGCTGGAACGTGCGCAAGGTCATCACGCGGCCCGTGCCCACCGAAGGCTACACCGTGACCGTGAACCTGTGGGAGCTGTCCAAGCAGTCCTGACAGGCTGCCGTAAAATCCATCCTGGATTTGTTCAGCTTTGCATCCGGCGGGCCCTCCGGCCCGCGAGGCCTGCCTTGCAACAGGCCGGCAAGCCCCGAGCCTCAAGGAGGGCGCATGGGCAAGACCATCCGCTTCGGCGTGTCCCTGGACTCGGACCTCCTGGACCAGTTCGACAAGCTGCTTGGCGAGCACAAATACGAGAACCGCTCCGAGGCCATCCGCGACCTCATCCGCAACAAGCTCGTGGAAAAGGAGTGGCAGGACACGGACAAGGTTCTGGCCGGAACCCTCTCGATTGTCTTCGACCATCACCAGAGCGACCTGGCCCAGAAGCTGACCGAAATTCAGCATGACTTCCACGGACTCATCCTGTCCACGCTGCACGTGCACCTGGATCATCACAACTGTCTGGAAGTGCTCGTGCTCCGGGGCCCCGGCAACCAGATACGCGACCTGTCCCAACGGCTCATATCCACCAAGGGCGTCAAGCACGGCAAGCTGGGCCTGACCACCACGGGCCAGGGGCTGTCCTGATGGCCGGCCGGGAATACCGCGGGATGCGCGACGTGCAAAGCTCGCCGGCCGAGGTGGCCCTGTCCATCGACCGCGTAGGCGTGAAGCACCTGCGGCTGCCGGTCATCGTGCGCGACCAGGCCCAGGGCGTGCAGCACACCGTGGCCAGCGTGGATCTGGGCGTGGATTTGCCGGCGGCCTTCAAGGGCACGCACATGAGCCGCTTCGTGGAGGCCCTGGAAAACTGGAAGGAAGAACTCGATTACGCCGCCTTCAAGCGGCTCCTCTCGGACATCCGCCAGCGGCTCGACGCGCGCAAGGCCTACGCCGTGTTCCGCTTCCCCTATTTCCTCAAGCAAGCCTCGCCCAAGAGCGGCAGCCCCGGCTGGATGAGCTACGAGTGCAGCATCACCGGCGAGATGACCGGCGAGTCCATGACCTTCACCCTGGGCGTGGACGTGCCGGTCATGACCGTCTGCCCCTGCTCATTGGCCATCAGCGAGCAGGGCGCGCACAGCCAGCGCGCGTCCGTGCGCATCATGGCCCGCTTCAGAGGCTTCCTGTGGCTGGAGGACCTCATCGACATCGCCGAGGCCTCCGGCTCCTCGCCCGTGTACACACTGCTTAAACGCGAGGACGAGAAGCTCGTCACCGAGTCCGCCTTCGCCAACCCGACCTTCGTGGAAGACGTCGTGCGCGGCGCCGCCCAGCGGCTGGACCGCCATGAGCAGGTCATCTGGTATCGCGTGGAGGTGGAGAGCTTCGAGTCCATCCACGCCCACAGCGCCTTCGCCTCCATCGAGAAAACCAAGGATGCGGCATCCAGCATCAGTGGATAGCCTAGCCTTGTTCTGCTGTCAACCATTTGACATTTCAAGGTAATATCTTCAGGCGCGGTTCGTGCATCCTGGTGCGGGAAATCCAGGGTCCGGGGCGCGGCAAGAGGCTTGTGGCCCGCTTTGACGAACCGGGCATCATCTCGTATCGGGGGTGGGCATGAACGTATCGTCGAGCCTACAGGCCTTCGAGGCCTTGGGGAGCCAGCTCGCGGTGACGGCCAACAATGTCGCCAACGTGAACACCGAGGAGTTCAGGGCTTCCAGGGTGGACCTGGAGGACGGACCCGAGGGACGTGGCGTGCGCGTGGCGGATATCCGTGAAAGCAGCGATTCCGGCTCGCGCATCCCCGACGAGCCCGGCCGACTTGCCGCAGCCGGGTATTCCACCGCCCCGCAGGGCTGGGTCGAGAGCAGCAATGCCGATCTGGTCCGCGAGTTGACGTGGCTCATGCGCGAGGAGACGGCCTATCTGGCCAATCTCCATGTGCTGCGCGCCGACGGCGAGTCGGCCGGCAGCATCATGGATCTCTTCGCCTGACCCGTAAGAGAACCAAGCGATTCATATAATGAAGACATGCCGCGCCTCAGGGCTGCGGGCGGGAAATTGCGTCCATTTCCCGTCATATAATTGACAACACCCGGTGGAACAGACATAGAGACATGACGTATCCACTCCGGTTATCGGATCAGGCCAACCCTGGAGTTTCCATGAATCTCAAGCTTGCGGGCATCATCGGCGAGAGCCCGGCGCTCAAGGACGTATTCAAGGTGCTGGCCAAGGTCGCGCCCACGGACTCCACGGTCCTGGTCACCGGTGAATCCGGCACCGGCAAGGAGCTGCTCGTGCGCGCCCTGCACCGCAACTCCAAGCGCGCCGAGAAGCCCTTCGTGCCCATCAACTGCGGGGCCATCCCCAAGGAGCTTCTGGAGTCCGAGCTTTTCGGCCACGAGAAGGGCGCCTTCACCCATGCCATCCGCACCCGGCCGGGCCGCTTCGAGATGGCCGACGGCGGCACGGTCTTCCTGGACGAGATCGGCGAGATGGATTTATCCCTGCAGGTCAAGATCCTGCGCGTGCTTCAGGAGAAGGAGTTCGAGCGCGTCGGCGCCACCAAGACCCAGAAGGTGGATGTGCGCCTGGTCGCCGCCACCAACCGCAACCTGGAGGAAGAGGTCGCCGCGGGCCGCTTCCGCGAGGACCTGTTCTACCGCCTGAACGTCATCCCCATGCACCTGCCGCCGTTGCGCGAGCGTGGCAGGGACGTCATGATCCTGGCCACGCACTTCATGGCCAAGTTCTGCGAGAACAAGCAGCGCGAGCCGCTGGCCATCTCGCCCGAGGCCGAGAGCATGTTCCTGCGCTACGAATGGCCGGGCAACGTGCGCGAGCTGGTCAACTTCATGGAGCGGCTGTCAATCCTCTGCGAAAGCGTGGTCATACGGCCCGAGGACCTGCCCGAGAAGATGTGGCGCAGCCTGGGATCTGAGCGGCCGGAGCCGGCCCGGCCCGAGGCGCGGAGCGGCGGATTCGATTGGCCGAACATCGAGGACATGCGGCAGCGGTCCGGCGGCCTCAAGGAGTTCCTTGACGCCATCGAGGATCGGCTGCTCATGGAGGCCCTGGCCCAGGCCGGTGGTGTCAAGAATCAGGCCGCGGAGATCCTCGGCATCAAGCGCACCACGCTCATCGAGAAGCTCAAGAAGAAGAAGCTGGGCGGCTAGGCCCTGTGCTGCGCGTTGCCCGGGCTCGCGCACGCGCTCCGAAGCGGATTGTGCATACATTTTGCTAGCCCGGCCTGCGTGAGGACAAAATCCGTGGCCATGATCCCCAGGCTCCTCTGCCTGATACTCCTTCTGTCGCTTGGCGCTGCGCTACCGGCGCGCCTGGAGGCCGTGACCTATTCCGCGGTCTCCAGCGGCGAGGTCGAGAGGCTCATCCTGTCCTTCACCGGAACCACTCCCGCCTTCGCCGCGAGCCGCACGGGCGAGCGGGAAGTGGTCCTGCGCTTCGACGAGGCCTTTTGGTCGCGCGAGGCGCGCCCGGCTGACTCCGAGGTCAAGGGCCGGCTCATCCGCTTCCTGCACACGGTGCAGGGCGGCGTGCGCGTGACCTTGGCCGATTCCGCCTTCGGCTATGTCGCCGAGGAGGGGCCCGGCCCCAATCAGCTTCAGTTGACCATTTTCGTGGACAGCATGGGCAGCAGGTGGACATCCGCCGACAAGACCCAGGTGGTCTTGCGCCAGCCAAGGCCCGCGGTCCAGCCCGAACCCGGCGCGGCGAAGTCGTCCGGGCAGTCCGCCCCGGACGTTTCGCCCGCTCAGGCCGGGCCGACGCCGTCTGTCCCCGCGCTCGCAAGCAACGGCGCGGCCACGGCCTCCCGGCCCGGCGCCGCTGTCGTGGCCCCGAGCGCTCCGGCGGCCTCCGCTCCAAGAGACGTGCCGACGACCGCCGAAAAGCCAGCCGCGATCGCGCGGCCCGAGGGCGGCGGCCCGACTGCCCTCGCGGGCATCCCGTCCTCCGCCGGCAGGCAGCCCTTTTTCTCCGTGCCATACGCCCTGCGCGCGCCCATAAGCCGCGTGGGCCCCGAGGAAGCCGCGACCTATAGCACCACGCCGGTCATCGGCCAGGGCCCAAAGGTAGCCATGAACATCGCGCCCGTGCAGGGGCTTGCGCAGGATCAGGCCAAGCAGCCCGAGGCGCAGGCCGAGCCGGCAGCCGCCGCGACCCCTGCTGTTCCGGCAGCGCGGGAGCCGGCTGCCGAACCGAGCGGCCGGGCGCGGCCCGAGCTGGTGACCGAGCAGGCTGCGCAGCCCGAGGCCCAGTCTGCCCAGGGCCAGGCCGCCGCGCCCGCCGGGGCGGACCAGGAGCCCGTGGCCGAGCCCATCGGCGCCCAGGCCGCCGGCGATGGTCCCGTGGACTCGCAGGGCAAGCCGATCCCGCTCCCCGAGGAGCAGTACCAGATCGCCGTGCGCCACTTCGTCAACAGCGAGTACAAGGAGGCCATCGAGGTCTACAAGCAGCTTCGCGACAACCCGGCCGTCAAGGGCGAGATGCGCGAGGAGGTTCTGCACAGCCTGGCCCAGGCCTCGTACAACCTTTACCGCGACAGCCTGCGCGACCATTTCCAGACGGTCGTGGGCGCCTACGAGGCGGCCATCAACTTCAAGCCCGACTCGGACAGGGTGCCTCAGGCGCTCCTGCAGCTCGGCCTGGCGCACCTGCGCGTGGACAACCTCCCCGAGGCGAGCGCCTACTTCAAGATACTGTCGGACAAGTATCCCCAGGACACGAATATCCAGTACATCGATTTCTACTGGGGCGAGTACTACTTCCGCAAGGGCAAGTACAAGGAGGCGGCCGACGCCTACCAGAGCGTGATCCAGGACCACCCCGACACGCCCGTCATCCGCGATGCGGCCCTGGGCTTGGCCCGTTCCCTGGAGAAGCTGGAGTATTACGAGCAGGCCTACCAGATCGTGGACTTCATCGACAAGCGCTGGCCCCGCTTCTACATCGAGAACCCCGAGTTCCTGCGTCTGTCCGGAGAGCTGGCCAACCGCCTTCAAAAGTTCGGCGAGGCCAAGGACGACCTCTGGAACTACTACAACATGCGGCCTCACGCCACGGGCAACGACGTGATCCTGGCCCGCATCGGCGACATCTATTTGCGCGCCGGACAGCGCGATGCCGCGCGCGACATCTACCGCACTGTGGCCGCGCGCTACCCCGAGGACGAAGGCGGCCTGGTGGCCAAGATGCGCCTGGCCGAGGAAGGCATCTACGATAGCCCGACCCTGGACCAGATGTACAAGGTTTTCGACCGGCCGTTCAACATGCGGCCCGAGGAGATCTACAGGCAGATCGTGAGCAAATATCCCAAGAGCGCCCTGGCGCCCTTGGCCCAGCTCAAGCTGAGCATGTGGCATCTGTTCAATAACCGCTACTGGGACACCCTGGGCGACGTGAACACCATGCTCAGGCTCTTCCCGGACAGCGCCCTGGCTCCCAAGGCCATCGAGGTGGGCTTGAAGGCCTTCGAGCAGGGCGCCCGTCTCGTGGCCCAGGAAGAGAACTACGCGCGCATCGTGGATATCTGGGACCGCTATGCTTTCCTCTCCAAACGTGGCGACATGCTCAGCCCGCAAGCCAGGCTCCTGGTGGCCACGGCCATGAACGCGGTGGGCCGCCCCGGCGACGCGCTGGAGATCGCCAGGCCGCTCCTCACGGGCGTCATGCAGGGCGAGCCTTCCCAGGGCGCCATGATGCTCGCCCTGCGCATCTACCTGGACGAGGAGGCCTGGGGCCGCATCGAGGCCTTGTCCGAGACCGTGGCCAAGTGGAACCTGCCGCCGGAGCAGCGCCGACAGTTCGACTTCTCCCTGGCCTTGGCCCTGGAGAACCTCGGCAAGTCCGATTTGGCCCTGCCCGTCTGGACCAAGCTCGCGGCGGACATGCAGCTCGATCCGGAGCAGCGCGGCTATGCCCTGTACTACATGGCCCGCGCCGCGGCCCAGAAGGAGGACTTTCGCAACCAGTACCTCTACAGCCACGAGGCCCTGGCTCTGTTCCTCCAGTCGGGCCGCGACAAGGAGAAGATCAAGGACAGCCTGCTGTCCCTCGTGGAGGTCTGCCGCAAGGTGCGCCAGCTTGAGCAGGCCCTGCACTGGGCTCTGGAGTATGGCAAGCACATCACCGAGAACGACCCCGAGTGGCCCGCTTCCCACTTCCGCCTGGCCGAGATCCACCGTGGTCTGGGCAACGATGGCGAATGGCGGAGGCTGCTCGACGAGTTGATCAAGAAGAAGCCCGACAGCCTCTTCGGCCGCATGGCCGCCTCCACGCTCAAGTCCATGGCCATCGAGCGTCAGGTGGACCGCTACAAGCCGGACATCGAGGACGCTTCCGGGCGCTAGGGACCTTTAAAATCCGAGAGAGGGCGCCGCCCTCTCTCGGGCTCCCACCCGCCGGAGGATGATCCCCTGGACTCGCGTATTTTAAATCCACTGAGATCAATGCCGGAGTCTTGCCGCGTAATGCAGCGCGGTCGTCGATCGGGAGACCGGGGGCGGCCTCGATGTTTTCGAGGAGCAAAGCGAGTGAACTGGACAAGCGCCAGGCCACATGCTTTCCCGACTTGGGGCTTTGGGTTATGCTCCGGCGAGTACCATGCGATGCCCAAGGAGGTGCTCCGTGAACCGCAAGCCAGTGGTGGCCGGGCAGTTCTATCCAGGCCGAGCCGATCAGCTTTCCTCGATGGTCGGCGAGTTTCTGTCCAAGGCGGGCGACAAGGCCCAGGAGCGCACCATCCTGGCCATGACGCCCCACGCGGGATACATCTTCTCCGGCTCCGTGGCCGGCCTGACCCTCGGCCGCGCCAATCTTGCCAGGACCGTGCTCCTCCTGGGGCCGAATCATACCGGCATGGGCGGCCGCTTCGCCGTGTGGGACGCCGGGATCTGGGATCTGCCTGGAGGCGGGCTGCGCGTGGACGAGAGACTGGCCCGAGCGCTCCTCGATTCCGACACGCACCTCGCCTCGGATCAGGCCGCCCATGCCCGCGAGCACTCTCTGGAGGTCGTCCTGCCATTCCTGCGCGCCATCGATCCGGATACGTCCATCGTGCCCATGGCCATAGGCGAGCCCAGGCTGGACGCGCTGCTTGAGGTCGGCGAGGCCGTGGGCAAGGTCCTGGCGGACTGGCGGGAGCCCGTGTCCATCGTGGTCAGCTCGGACATGAGCCATTACGTGAGCCATGAGGACGCCAAGCACCGCGACGCCCTGGCCCTCAAGCCCATATTGGACCTCGACCCGGCCGAGGCGTACCGCGTGGTGCGCGAGAACGGCATCACCATGTGCGGCATCATGCCCTTGACCGTGGGCCTGGTAGCGGCCAAGGCCCTGGGCGCGAGCAAGGCGGAGCTTGTGGCCTACGCCACCTCGGGCGAGGCCAGCGGCGACTACGCGCAGGTCGTGGGATACGCTGGCGTGCTGGTGAGCTAGAGCGCCATGTGGATGAGCCGAGAGAGGGCGCTGCCCTCTCTCGGACTCTCTCCCGCTAGAATCAATTTTCCTTTATCTATCTGAAAAGCTTCAGATTAGGTAATAAAGAAGAATCAATATGGTGTGACAACTCTCGATAGAGTGGCCAGGCTTCCTCGTAGCCAGATTCTGAAAGAAGTGAGCTTTTATTCTTAAGCGTAATGACTTTTGCTTCAGGCTTAAAGTTATATAAGTCTTCAGCAGCAAGTATGAGTTGAGCTTCCCGGGGTGTATTTTCAAAGATGAAGCCAAATATTTTGTTGAGATTGGCTTTATCTTGAGATTGTTGGTTGGGAGAATCTATTACTAATGGGCAGAGTATTGCTTTTCCAAACTCCCTAATCGTCATAAAGAGGCTATAGTGATAAGCGAGCATTGCTCGTGGAAGTCTGCTGCCATCAGCTTTTATATGAAGATCAATTGGATATGATTTGTTATTGATTATTCCATCGTAGTCTAGTTTGATGCTGTACTTCTTAAATATATCATTGAAGAAATCGATGATCTTTTTTTTATGCTCTTTTGATTCGAAGTGGCTTAACCTGGATTCAATGTGAACCGACTTACTCAAAAGTAAATCGAGTTCTGCTCCGAGTTCTTCTAGGCTATCCTGGAAGATTAGCTGCAACTCGTCTTTGCTTTTCGAACGTAGCATATCTTTTAAAGTTATATTATCTCTCTGTTCATCGAGGATTAGTTGCAATTCTTCGTATTTAATTTCTATTTCTTTATAGCTCGAGTAGTGCTCGTTGATCTTGTTGTTTAATTGGCATAGCTTTGAAGATATTTCATCAATGAGTTGTTCGCATCGATCAATATCTCTAATAAAGCAAAAATGATTTGTTATATCAGAGCGATATTCAGCTCCACAGGTTGGGCATGCTAAAGAGGTGCTGGTGTGTACTTGATCGGCATGTTTGTGGTCGCTAGTAATTTCAATTTTAGCTCTTTGTGCTAGTCTTAGTTGAGATTCAAGTTCAATTTTGCGCGTTTGAAGCTCTGAAATTTGAAGTGCCTTCTCATACTTTACTTTCTCAAATGCGTTTAATCTGGTCTTTAGGTTATGCACCTCGTTTTGGAACTGATCAAAGGTAAATGCAATATGGCTAGTAATTAGCTTTGACTGCAGTTTTTCTTTGAAAGCTTTTAATAGTTTTAGCTCATTGCCTTTAGTCGATATTTCTGCATTAACTTCCTCTAGTACTGCCAGGAGTTCGTAGTATAAGTTTGGTTTGATTCCAGTGTGGTATTCCGTGAGTGTTTTCTTCCAGTTTTTAATAAAGTTCAGCTGGAAGGAACTTAATTGATTGTACCAGCCGCTCTCTTGGCCAATATAAAATGGCGCAAAACAGAAAGATGCTGGTGGCTTTATGGTGATATTATCTTTAGTCCTCGTGGTAAGATTGAAATCAAATAAATCTAGTAGATAGTGCCTGGCGCGGCTGATATCATCGGTGCAGAGTAACGGATTGTTGTTGTTATCGAAGATGCCTATTGATGTTGGTTTTCGTAGTATCTTGTAGGTAGTTTGATCTACTGAAAAAGATACAATAACGGAGGCCTGAGCCCCCTTCCACTTTTCACTAGTTCTAGCTGGCTTTGCCGTGAAAGCATAAAATAAGCTATTAACAAAAGTCGATTTGCCTGTGCTATTTGCTCCGAGGACTATTGTCTTCTTTGGATCCAGAGTCTCCCTTATCGCGCGCCTCTCTTTGTTTGATATTATAGCAATCTCTTGAAATAATAAGTTTTTCATGCATATTCTTCCTGAGATTCCGGATAAGAAGTCTGTAATTGTACTCGTTGATCATACAACGCCCTTAGGATAGCTGCTTGGATTAAAGAGTCTGGATAGGAATTGCTGCTGTGACGTTCTTTATATATTGAGCAGCAATTATCTATAAATGTTGAAAGATCTGATCCTATGATGACATCTTGCAATAACAGTTGAAGGCTAGTCCTTAATGCAAGAATATCCTTTCTGCTAATATCTAATGTGAGAAGTTCTAACCTTCTCCAAGAATCCTCTATTTTTTGTAATTTGTTATATGGATAATTTTCATTATTCAATCTATTGAGGAAGTGGTGCCATATTTTTCCTGAGTCTTCAGAGGATAAGGCGTTTGTTAATAGCCTCGAAATATCATTTCGTGAAATGCATTTATTTTCTATAAGAGAGATAGTATCGGTTGGGATAAATTCTTGTAACGTTTTTTTATTAAATATCCTTAGCAATGCCCCGTATAAGGCATTTGTTATAAACACTTTTTCTGGATTAACATTTTGTATAAAGTCATATATATAGCCCTTCATATGTTGAGCTTGGTCGTGTAGGCTCAATCGAGAAAAGATTAAAACGAATAAATTATCAATAGAGGCTGCTCTGGGAAGTTTGAGTTGATTTTGAATTTCATTGCGAAATGTATTTAAGATGTTTTCCTTGACTTTATCTAAGGGGATTTCTTCAAAGTCAAGTGAGTTTGCTTTATCTTGCAAACTTATCTTAAATAGCAGATTGCTAACTACATTTAAGCTGTTGACGCTGCACTCCCCTAACTTCAGATAGTTCTCATATAGCTTTCCTATGATTGAAATGTTCTCTTTTGCTGATTTCTTTGAAAGGAGCTTCTTTGCGCTCCAGGTGCCTTCCTTCTTAGTCTTAATTTGGTAAATATCTATATATTTGGGATTTGCTTCTGAATTCAACACTAGCACATCATCATGTTGTTCTAGAACAATTAGAAAATCATCCGTTGTCTGATAGAGATGTAGGGCATGGCATATAGCCCAATTCTGCTGATAACTATATCTATTTGCAGTGCGAGCGCCACTGCTTTCACGTGGCAAAATTGTGCAAACTTTTGATAGTAAGCCCATATAGCAACTTTTGTTAATTTTTTCTTTTGCTATTCCAGTTTTATCTGTATTGTCAACACGTTTTGAACGGCTGTTTATAGAGAAATTGGATGTGAAAAAAGGCCGGGAGCATCGCGCCCCCGGCCTTTTATTCTTCTCTTTGATCTTCGGGCCTACCTGCGCCCGCCGCGGTCTCCGCCGCGGCCTCCACGGTCGCCGCCACGGCCTCCGCGGTCACCGCCGCGTCCGCGATCGCCGCCGCCCGAGGGCGAGGCGAAGGCGTTAAGGTCGACTTCCTGACCGGCCTGCTCCATGAGCCAGGCCTTGCGGGACAGGCGCACGCGGCCGTTGGGCTGGACCTCGACGACCTTGACCGTGACTTCCTGGCCGGTGGACAGCAGGTCGGAGACGTTCTCCACGCGGCCCACGTCGAGCTGGGACACGTGCAGCAGACCCTCCAGGCCGGGCAGGATTTCCACGATGGCGCCGCAGTCGATGATCTTGGTCACGGTGCCCACGTAGTTCTTTCCGACCTCGGCGGTCTGGTCGTAGTACAGGACCATCTCCCGGGCCTTGGCCATGGACTCGGACGTGGGCGCGAAGATCTGGATGCGTCCCGAGTCCTCGATGTCGATGTCGGCCCCCGTGGCGGCGGTGATGGCCTTGATGTTCTTGCCGCCGGGTCCGATGACTTCGCGGATCTTCTCGGGGTTGATGTGCACCACGTCATACTGCGGGGCCAGCTCGGACAGGTCCGAGCGCGGCGCGGGCAGAACCTTGGCCATCTCCTCCAGGATGAGCAGGCGGGCCTGCTTGGCCTGGGACAGGGCGCGCGCGAGCACTTCCTGCGGGATGCCCGAGATCTTGATGTCCATCTGGATGGCCGTGACGCCCTCGGCCGTGCCGGCGACCTTGAAGTCCATGTCGCCCATGGCGTCCTCGTCGCCGAGGATGTCGGTTAGCACGAAGTATTCGTCATCGACCTTGGCCAGGCCCATGGCGATGCCGGCCACCGGGGCCTTGATGGGCACGCCGGCGTCCATGAGGGCCAGGCAGCCGCCGCACACCGCGGCCATGGACGAGGAGCCGTTGGACTCCATGGTCTCGGCTACCACGCGCACGGTGAAGGGGAACTCGCCCTCGGCCGGCAGCACGGGTATGATGGCGCGCTCGGCCAGGTTTCCGTGGCCTATCTCGCGGCGCGACGGGCCGCGCAGGAAGCGGGCCTCGTTCACGCAGTAGGGCGGGAAGTTGTAGTGCAGCATGAAGCCCTTGGTGATCTCGCCCGTGAGCGTCTCGATGCGCTGCTCGTCGCGCGAGGAGCCCAGGGTGGCGATGGCCAGGGACGAGGTCTCGCCGCGCTTGAACAGGGCCGAGCCGTGGGTCTGGGGCAGCAGGCCGACCTCGATGGACAGCGGCCGCACCGTGGTCAGGTCGCGGCCGTCGATGCGCACGCCCCTTGTCTTGATGCGCTCGCGCATGATCTCCTTTTCAAGGGCTTCCAGGGCCTCGGAGACGTCCTTCTTGAGCGTCGAGGCATTCTCGGGATCGCGCTCGATAAGGGCCTGCAGGACCTCGTCCTTCACCGCCGAGCGGGCCTTCTTGCGCTCCAGCTTGGCCGGGATGGACAGGGCCGCGTCGAGCTTGGCCTTGCCGAGCTCGCGCACCGGGTTCAGGATCTCGCTCTTTTCGGCGGGCGGGGTGAACTCCATCTTGGGAGCGCCGACCTTCTCGCGCAGCTCCTCCTGCAAGTCGAGCAGGGGGGTGATCATCTTGTGGCCGAAGGCCAAGGCCTCGGCGAGGATATCCTCGGCCAGGAACATGGCCCCGCCTTCGACCATGACCACGGCGTCGCGCGAGGCGGCCAAGACCAGGTTCAAGGTCGAAAGCTCGGTGATGCCCTGGTAGGTCGGGAAGGCCACGAACTCGCCGTTCATGTAGCCCACGCGAGTGCCGGCCAGTGGCCCGTTGAATGGTATCTTGGAGATGTGCAAGGCGGCGGAGGCGCCGGTCAGGGCCAGCACGTCCGGGTTGACGTTCTTGTCCGCCGACAGCACCGTGGCGATGATCTGCACCTCGTCACGGAAGCCCTTGGGGAAGCTGGGCCTCAGCGGCCGGTCGATGAGCCGGGAGACGAGCGTCTCGCGGTCGCTGGGCCGGCCGATCTCGCGGCGGAAGTAGCCGCCGGGGATGCGGCCCGCGGCGTAGGACATCTCCTGGTAGTTGCAGGTCAGGGGGAAGAATCCCTTGTCCTCGGGCAGGGCCTGCGTCACGGCCGTGACGAGCACCACCGTGCCGCCGGAGCGCACGAGCACCGCGCCGTCGGCCTGGTTGGCGAAGCGGCCGGTCTCCAGCTCGATCTCGATCTTCCCGACTTTCGTGGAGATGCGGGTGGGTGTGAATGGCTTAAGCATGAATGAACCTCGCGAGTTGACGCGTGTCTGGTCACCCCCAAAGTTCTAGCTGGACTGCGGCGAGGGTCCTTCCGCGTGTGTCGGGGGGGAAGGGCGCCCGGCGACAGCCAACTAAAACTAAGCTTGGGGGCATAGCGAAGGGGCCCCGCTGCGTGCGGGGCCCCTTCGGCGGCCTACTTGCGGATACCGAGCTTGGCGATCAAGTCGCGATACCGCTGAACATCCTTCTTCTTCACGTAATTAAGAAGCTTGCGGCGCTGGCCGACGAGCTTCAGCAGGCCCGTACGGGAGTGGAAGTCCTTCGTATGGGTCTTGAAGTGCTCCGTCAGGTACTCGATGCGGGCCGTGAGCAGGGCGACCTGCACCTCGGGGGAGCCGGTGTCTCCCTCGTGCTTCTGATGCTCCTCGATCACTTTGCTCTTCTGAGCGGCGTCCATTACCACAGCGGTATCCTCCGATGTAAGTCCATGTTGTTTGGTAGCGTCCTCTGCCATATGGCGGCGCTAGAACAGACCACGCAGGATGACCCACTTGAGATGTCCATCCAGGATGCGCGCCTCGGCCAGGGCCAGTGGCTCTCCGTTCTCGGAGAGCAGGGCCTTGGCGCCGGGGCTCGCGGAGCAGGCCAGGGCAGGGGCCACGGGGATGCGCATGCCGTTGCGCACCGCCTTGGCCTCGTCCTCGCCCAGCTCCACCTGGAGCCAGCCCGCCAACGCCTCGGGAATCGTGAGGACCCTGGCGCCGAACCCCTCGGGGTCGGACAGGGTCTCCTCCAGGCCGTGGGCCTGGCCGAGACTGAAGGGCTCGCTCTCCTCGCGGGTCAACGCGGTCATGATCGCGCCGCAGCCCAGTCGCGTCCCCAGGCTGTGGACCAGGGAGCGTACATAGGTGCCTGCGGAACAGGCCACCCTGAAGGTGACCTCGGGCAGATCCACATGGAGTGGCTCCGCCGCGTATATCGTCACATCCTTCTCCTTGACCGGGATGTCCTCCCCGGCTCGGGCCAGCTCATAGAGGGGACGCCCCTGGTGCTTGGCTGCGGAGTAGGCTGGAACTACCTGCACTGTAATCTCTTTCCAGTCAAGGACGGCACGACGCGCATCCTCGGGGGCGATGTCGTCCAGGGGGTGCTCCTCGACCACCTGGCCCTGTATATCGTAGGTATCAGTGGCCAGACCCAGGCGCAAGGCGCCGAAATATGTTTTGCGCGCCGCCAAGAGGTGGCTCGCAAGGCGCGTGGCCTTGCCCAGAAGCACCACGAGCACGCCCGAGGCCAGGGGGTCCAGGGTGCCGGCATGACCGATGATCGGCTGGCCCAGCTCCCGCTTGATGCGGTTGAGGCAGTCGGTGGACGTGGGGCCCGACGGCTTATGGAGCACCAGCACTCCGTGGAGTTGGCGCGCGTCTTCCCTGCGCCTGCGCCTGCCCATGCCTAGAGCGTTTCCACGAGGGCCTCAAGGGCGCTCACGAGCTCGCGCTCGGCCTGGGGCATGGGCGCGGCGATGCTCCCGCCCGCGGCGTTGCGGTGCCCGCCGCCGCCGAAGGACGCCGCCACCTGCTGCACGTTGACCGGACCGCTGGAGCGCAGGGAGAACTTGATCATCTCGGGGCCGTCCTCGCGCAGGCTGGCCGCCACGGTCACGCCCTTGATGCGCCGCACGGCGTTGATGATGCCGTCCGTGTCCTGGATGGACGTGCCGGTCTCCTCCAGGTCCCTGCGCGTGATGGTCACGAGCGCCACCTTGCCGTTGTCCAGGAGCTGCGTGCGGCTCAGGATGCGGCTCCACAGGAGGATGCGCGCCAGGGATTGCTGGTTATGGAGCTTGGCGTTGAACTCGCCCGGCTTGAGGCCCAGGCGCACGATGGAGGCCGCCAGCTCCAGGACCCGGGCCGTGGTGTTGTCGTAGGTGAAGTTGCCCGTGTCCGTGACCAGGCCCAAATATACTGCCTCGCCCAGGGCGCCATCCAGGGGGAAGCCCAGATCGCTCGCTATCCGCGCGGCCATTTCGGTCGTGGAGGACATGCTCGTGTCCACCCAGTTAACGGAGCCGAAATCGGGATTGCCCAGGTGGTGATCGATGTTGATGAGCTTTGATCGGTCCACCCAGGCCATGAGCGCTTCGCCGCCCCGGTGCAGATCGCCGCAATCCAGGGTGATGGTCCAGCAGGCCGGGCAGTCGGGGATCCGCGTGCCGATGTTCGCGGGCAGGCTCAGCCACTCCAAATCGCGGGGCAGGCCGCTCTCGTTGTAGAGCGTGAAGCGCTTGCCCAACCGATTGAGGGCAAAGCCCACGGCCGCCATGGCCCCGATGGCGTCGCCGTCGGGATTCACGTGCGCGGTGACGAGGAAATCGTCCTCCGTGCGCAGGATGCGCGCGATGTCTTTACTGCGGGTGCTCATAGACCATGTTCTCAAGGAAATCGTCGAAGCGGAAGCGCAGCTCCGGCACCTTGCGCAGCTTGAGCCGCTTGCCCAGCAGCGTGCGCAGGAAGCCCTTGGCTTTGTCCAGGGCCTTGTCCACGTCCTCGCGGGGGTGCAGAGCCTCGGAATAGGTCACGAAGACCTCGGCCACGGAGATGTCGTTGTTCAGGCGCACGCCGCTCACGGTGACCAGTTCGAGCCTGGGGTCCTGGACCTCCTCGGCCAGCATTCTGGCCAGCTCGCGCATGATCTCTTCGCTGAGACGCACGGATCGTCTTGATGTGGCGTGCTTCATGGCTTTCCTGATGCGCCGGCCGGGCAAGGCCCGGCCGGCGGTTGTTTCGTCAGTCGCTGATGTACTCGGTCGACACGTCCACCAGATCTTCCGTGGAGGATGCCTCGACCATGTTCAGGGCCTTGCTCAGTCGTCCCTGGATGGCCTCGGTGTCCGGGCCGCAGGTGACCACGCCGAGCACAAGGCGCGTGTGGCTGTCGTGGGACTCGATCTCGCTCACGGCCACGTTGAACTTGTTGCGCAACTTCTGCTTCATGCTGTTGGCGAAGCTGCGCTTGCCCTTGAGCGAGTCGTTGTCGTGGAGCATGAACTCCAGGCGCATGACGCCGATCATCATGTCGTTTCGCGCATCTCCCGACTACAGAGTAGCCTTGGTTTCCACGTGCTCGAAGGCCTCGATGACGTCCCCGACCTTGATGTCGTTGAAGTTCTCCAGGCCCACGCCGCACTCGTAGCCCTTGGCGACTTCCTTCACGTCGTCCTTGAAGCGCCGCAGCGACGAGAGCTTGCCCGTGTAGATGACCACGCCGTTGCGCAGCAGGCGCACGCTCGCGTTGCGCATGAGCTTGCCGTCGATGACGCCGCAGCCGGCCACGGTGCCGACCTTGGGCACGCTGAAGGTGTCGCGCACCTCGGCCTGGCCAAGATACTGCTCGCTGATGACCGGGGCGAGCATGCCGGTCATGGCGTCGCGTATTTCGTCCACGAGCTTGTAGATGATGTCGTAGTAGCGGATCTCGACCTTCTCGTGCTCGGCGACCTCGCGGATCTTGGCCGTGGCGCGGATGTTGAAGCCGATGATGATGGCGTCCGAGGCCGAGGCGAGCAGGATGTCCGACTCGGAGATGGCGCCCGCGCCGCTGTGCACGATGTCGATCTTGACCGCTTCCGTGGACAGCTTGCGCAGGGACTCGGCGATGGCCTCCAGGGAGCCCTGCACGTCGGCCTTGAGCACGATGTTGAGCTTCTTGGCCTCGGCGCTGGGCCTGGACTGGAGGAAGGACTCCAGGGTGACCTTGGTCTCCTTGGCCAGGTCGCGCTCGCGCTGCTTGACCTGACGGGACTCGGCGATGCGCCGGGCGACCTTGTCGTCGGCCACGGCCACGAACTCGTCGCCCGCGTCGGGCACGCCATCGAAGCCCTGGACCTCCACGGGGATGGCCGGTCCGGCCTCGGTGATCTTGCGCCCGGCGTCGTCGAACATGGCGCGCACCTTGCCGAAGCGCAAGCCGCACACGAACGAGTCGCCCAGACGCAGGGTGCCTTCCTGGATGAGCACGGTGCCCACGGGGCCGCGGCCCTTGTCCAGCTTGGCCTCGACGATGTGGCCGCGGGCCGGCTTGTCCGGGTTGGCCTTGAGATCGAGCACCTCGGCCTGGAGCAGGATCATCTCCAGCAACTCGTCGATGCCGGTCCTCTGCTTGGCCGAGACATGGGCGAAGATCGTCTCGCCGCCCCATTCCTCGGGCGAGAGGCCCAGATCGGCCAGCTCGCGCTTGACGCGGTCGGGGTTGGCCGCCTCCTTGTCCATCTTGTTCACGGCCACCACGATGGGCACGCCGGCGGCCTTGGAGTGGCTCACCGCCTCGCGGGTCTGCTCCATGACGCCGTCGTCCGCGGCCACCACGAGCACGACCAGGTCCGTGACCTGGGCGCCGCGAGCGCGCATGGCCGTGAAGGCCTCGTGACCCGGCGTGTCGAGGAAGACGACCTCGCCGCGCGGAGTGGCCACGTGGTAGGCGCCAATGTGCTGGGTGATGCCTCCAGCCTCGCCCGCCGCGACCTTGGACGTGCGGATGGCATCCAGAAGCGAGGTCTTGCCGTGGTCGACATGGCCCATGATGGTCACGACCGGGGGCCTGGGCTTGAGGCTCTCGGTCGAGTCGGCCTCGACCGGCAGGAGGTAGGTGTCTTCGGAGAAACCGACCTTCTCGACCTCGTAGCCGAACTCCTGGGCCACTATCTGGGCGGTGTCCAGATCGAGCGACTGGTTGATGGTGGCCAGAACGCCAAGGCCCATGAGCACACGGATGATCTCCGGCGCCTTGACGCCCATCTGGTGGGCCATGTCCGCCACGCGGATGGCCTCATCGATCCTGAGCTTGCGCTTGGCCGCCTTCATGGGAGCCGTGCCGGCCGGCTCGGGCTGCACCGGGCCGCGGGGCTTCTTGCCCTTGCGCAGCTTGCCGCGCGTGGGACGGTCGCCGAGATCGGCCACCGCCGCCTTCTTCTGCTTCACATCGGCGCCGCGGCTGCCATCGACAACCTCTCCGCCGCCGAAGTTGACGACCCGCTTGTCCTTCTTGCGCCGTCTGCGGGCCTCCTCGGAAGCCGCGGCGGGTTGCTCCGCGGGCGCGCCAGGCCGACTAGGACCGCCGGGACCAGGCCGACCAGGACCGCCGGGACCAGGCCGACCAGGGCCGCCTGGGCCGGGCCGACCAGGACCGCCAAAACCGGGACGACCGGGGCCGCCAGGGCCACCAGGGCCGGGCCGACCTGGGGCACCCGGCCGCGCGGGGCGTTGATCAAAGCGCTGGTCAGGCCGCTGGGAGCGCGGCTCGGGCTGCGCGGGCTGTGCTGGTCTGGCCGGCGCGGGCTCGGGTCTGGCGATGACACGGACCTGGGGTCCGGTGAACTTCTCCTTGGCTGGGCGCTTCGGCTTACGCTTGCGGCGGCTTTCCTCGGTCTCTTCGTCCTCTGCACGGGGCTCGGAAGGCTGCGTGGAAACCGGCTCTTCGATGGGGCCGGCCACTTCGGGAGCGCGCTTGTCGCCGCCCATGCCCGCCGGGGCCTCGCCGCCGAACGCCATACCGTCATCCTGGGCCTGGCCGCCGCCGAGGATGATCTCGGAGGGAACCTCCTTGCCGGCATACACGGGGCTGTCGGCGCCAAGGTCGGGGTATAGCGCGGACTCGGGGCCCGGCGTCACGTCGGGTGCCGAGTCTGGGGCGACCTCGGGCTCGGCCACCTGGAAGGGCTGGGACTGCTCGGGGGGCAAAATGATTTTGGCGTCAGAGAAGGTGATCTCCTCGGGCTGCCCTTCGGCAGGCGCCTCGGGGGCGGGGGCGCCGGCCGGGACCTCGGGCGCGGGCTCAGGACCAGCGGACGCGGCCGTCCGGGGGGCCTCGGCGGTGGTCTCTTCCTCCACTTCGCCATGAACCTCCTCGGGCTCTTCGCGGGCGCCGGGACGGGGCCGCGTGCGGCGGCGCACCACGACTCCGGGCTGGATCTCCTTGCGGATGACCTCCGTGACGGAGCGGCTGCCCGCAAGCTTGGCGCGAAGCTCCACTACCTGTTCGTCTTCCAGGCTGCTCATGAGGCTTTTGACCGGGATACCCAGCTCCCGGAGCTTATTGAGCAGATCCTTGTTGCCGATGCCCATCTCGGCCGCCAGATCTTTCACCTTCATCTTATCTGCCATGCGCAACCCCCTTGCATTTCTTCTGCCGCGCCCTGAAGCCGGCAAACCGCCTTTCGCATGCCTCGTCCGCGCAGACATAGTATCCGCGCCCCGTGCGGGTCTGCCCCGGATCGAAGGCGAGGCCGCCCGGCGTGGCCGGGCCGGCCTCGCACGCCACATGCCGCCGCAATTCCCGCTTGGGGAAGCGTTGACGGCATATCACGCACATGCGTACGGGCGTGCTCTTCTCAGCGTACATGATTCATCCATGACGGAAATGTCCCGGAGGGCTTTTCCGCCAGATTATTCCTCGTTCTTGTCAGCCTCGGCCCCGGCTTGAGCATCCTGGCCCTGGTCGTCCTTCTCGGCGCCGGAGACGAGCAGCTCGGCTTCGGCCTCGGCCTCGACCTCGGTCAGGCCGGCAACCCGGTTCAGGGGCACTCCGTCGGCTTCCTCGGTGATGGAGGAATCCGATTCCGCCGGCTGCTCGGCGGCGGCGATCTCACCCTCGATCTTCTCCTCGGGAGAGGCATAGGCGGATGGCGCGATCAGGCTGATGGCTGCGTGCAGGTCCTTGATCTTGGACTCGCTCATGCCGCGGATCTTGAGCAGGGCTTCGTCCTCGGCCCGGGCGACCTCCTCGAGGGTGTCGAAGCCGGCTTCCAGGAACCGCTCAAGGCTGATCTCCACGACGTTGGCGACCTGCTCGAGCGTCTGGCGGGCGGCGTGGAGCTCGCCGTATCTGCTTTCGGTGAAGATGTCGATCTTCCAACCCAGGAGCTTGGAGGCCAGCTTGACGTTCTGCCCCTTGCGGCCGATGGCCAGGGTCAGCTGGTCGTCGGGCACCAGCACCTCCAGGAGGTTCTCCTCGTCGTCCACGGTGATGCGCGAGACGACCGCTGGAGACAGGGCGTTGCGCGCGTAGTCGGCGATGTCGGGACGCCAGACCACGATGTCGATGCGTTCGCCGCGGAACTCCTGGACGATGTTCTGGATGCGCGAGCCGCGGATGCCCACGCAGGCGCCCACGGGGTCCACGTCACGGTCGCGGGACATGACGGCCACCTTGGCCCGGCTGCCCGGATCGCGGGCGACGCCCATGATCTTGACCACGCCGTCGGCCACCTCGGGCACCTCGCGGCGGAACAGGGCCGACATGTAGTCGGGGTGCGAGCGCGAGAGGATGACCTGCGGCCCGCGTCCCTCCTTGAGCACATTGATGATATAGCCCTGCACGCGGTCGCCGCGCTTGTAGCGCTCCTTGGGGATCTGCTCCTCGCGGGGCAGGATGGCCTCGGTGCGGCCAAGGTTGATGATCCAGCCGGAGCGGTCGCGGCGCTGGATGATGCCGCTGACGATCTCGCCCATGCGGTCCTTGTATTCCTCGTAGATGATCTCCTGCTCGGCGTCGCGCATGCGCTGGATGATCACCTGTTTGGCCGATTGGGCGGCGATGCGGCCAAGGTCCTCGACATTGAGCCGGAAGCCGATGTCGTCGTCCATCTGGACGCCGGGGTCGTGCTTGCGGGCCTCCTCCAGGGATATCTCGGTGTTGGGGTCCTCGACCTCATCCACCACGACCTTGTAATGGAAGACCTCGATCTCGCCGGTCTCCTCGTTGAAGCTGACCTCTATGTCGAGCTCGTCACCGTACTTGCGTACGACAGAGGAGCGGACGGCCTCTTCCAGGGTGTCGACGAGGAGATCGCGGTCGATGCCCCTGTCCTTGCTGATCTGGTCGATGGCCTTTCTCAGTTCTGTACCCATGGCGTACCTCCGGTGTGCATGCGGCGGAAGATCGTCATTCTTTGGATTTGCCTTGTGTTTTCTTACTTTCCGCGTACTTCCAGGGGTCGTCCACGACCAGCCTGGCCTTCTTCACATCATCCCAGCGCAGGTCGAAAACCTTGCCCTCCGCTTCCACCGTCACGGAGTCCTCGCGGACCTCCTTGAGAATGCCCCGAAATTTCTTGCGGTCGCCCAGGGGGACCCTGGTGCGTATCTCGACCTTCTCGCCAGTGTAGGCCCTCATCTGGGCCGTGGAGAAGAAGGAGCGCTCGAATCCTGGGGAGGAGAGCTCAAGCCGGTACGCGCCTGGGATGAAGTCCTCCACGTCGAGCACGAGCCCGATGTGCCGGCTCGCCTCGGCAAGCCGCTCCACGTCGATTCCCTGCGGGGATTCCACATAGATGCGCACGATCTGGCTGCGGCCCTCCAGGGCGAGGTCCACACCCCACAACGACATGCCCATGGGCTCGACCACGGTCCTGGCCACTTGGGTTATGCGTTCAATGATCTCGGTTTCGCCGGCCATTTTTCCGCTCCGCTACGAAAATAAAAAAGTGGACCATGCGGCCCACCTCGAAACGAACGCCCCTCGGGGCTTGAGTTCTGAGGCTTTGGCTGGAGCGGGCGACCGGATTTGAACCGGCGACGTTCAGCTTGGGAAGCTGACATTCTGCCACTGAATTACGCCCGCTCAAAGACAAAACAATCTTGGGATTCTCCGCGAGTTGTCAAGCTCCTTGGAGCGATCCCATGCCCAACCCGAGGCGAACCTTGGATTTAGGGCACCGTCATGGCTTGCTGCCATCTAACAATAGTGCACGCCAAGCGCAAGGGGGGATAGAAAATAATATCTTGGCGCATGCCCTTTGCAACGGATGGGAGAGTGACGCCAAGCGCCTGGCCGAACGCGGCGGCCCGCCGGCCTCCCGTCGTGGGCTGGGATACCCGCAAGCCCTTGTAAATCATGGCTTACGGCCGCTTGGCGCACGGATTGCAAAACACCGGCAAAGGAGGTTTCAGCGCATGCAGGAAGCCATCTACAGCGCCGTGTTCGGGGCCCTGTCCAACGAACACCGCATGAATATCATCAGCAACAACTTGGCTAACGTGAGCACCACGGGCTACAAGCGCGACGAAGTGACCTTCAAGGACGTGTTCATCCCGTTCGCCCACGACTACATCCTCGACTCCAAGGAGCACTTGCGCTCCAAGCCGCTGTGGCCCGACGCCGACGTCATCGCCAAGACGCGCCTGTCGGAGCACAAGACCGAGTTCGAGCAGGGCGTTCTGCGCCAGACCGGAGCGCCCCTGGACTTGGCCATCCAGGGCGACGGCTTTTTCAAAATCCTGACGCCCGACGGAGTGCGCTACACCCGCAACGGCCATTTCAACAAGATGCCCGACGGTCAAATCGTCGACGGCAACGGCAACCCGCTCCTGGGCACTAGCGGTCCCATCTTCCTGCCCGAGACTGGCGTGGTCGAGGTGGACCAGGCCGGCAACGTGAGCGCCGGAGGCACGCAGGTGGGCGCCATCGCCCTGGTGCGCTTCGACAACATGCGTGGCGTCATCAAGGATGGCCAGAACCTGTTCAAGCTCTCGGAGGACTTCAAGGTCAACGAGCTGCCGCTGGCCCCCGGCGAGGCGGAGATAGTGGAAGGGCCGGACGGGACGCCGCGCACCAGGGTCGCCGCGGTTGTCCAGCAGGGCTACCTTGAGTCCTCCAACGTGGAGATCGTCACCGAGATGGTGCGCATGATCGAGGTCAACCGCGTGTTCGAGGCTTATCAGAAGGTCATGCGCGGTTCCCAGGACATGGACAGCTCGCTCGTGCGCAGCATGGGCAAACCGGTTTAACAGCGGAGGATACTCCTCATGATGCGCTCGCTTTGGACGGCCGCCACGGGCATGGTCGCCCAGCAGATGAACATCGATACCATCTCGAACAACCTGGCCAACGTGAACACCATCGGCTTCAAGAAGAGCCGGGCCGAGTTCGAGGACCTCATGTACCAGACCATGAAGATCGCCGGCACGCGCACCGAGGGCGGCAACGTGACCCCGGTGGGCATCCAGGTGGGCATGGGCGTCAGGCCCATGACGGTGCACAAGTTCTTCACCCAAGGCGATTTCCAGAACACGGGCAATCCGCTGGACGTGGCCATCGAAGGCGACGGCTTCTTCCTGGTGGATTTCAACGGCATGGAGGCCTACACCCGCGCCGGCGCCTTCAAGCTGGACAACGAGGGCAGGATGGTCACGGCCAACGGCTACCGTCTGCAGCCCGAGTTCGCGGTGCCGCCCGAGACCGTGAACGTCGTCATCAGCGAGAAGGGCCACATGGCCGCCCTGGATCGCCAGGGCAACGAACTGGCCTCCACGGACATCCAGCTCTACACGTTCCAGAACAACCCCGGCCTCAACGCCATCGGCCGCAACCTGTTCCTGGAGACCGAAGCCTCCGGCACGGCCACGGCGGGCACGCCCGGCGAAGAGAACGTAGGCACCCTGGCTCAGGGATTCCTGGAAGGCTCCAACGTGGAGCTTGTGGAGGAAATGGTCGGCATGATCATCGGTCAGCGCGCCTACGAGGTGAACTCCAAGGCCATCGCGACGTCGGACCAGATGCTCCAGAACGCCATCAACGTGAAGCGGTAGCCTCCGAGGGATGGAAGGGAGCGGAGGAGTGTCGATGCTTTCGTGCACGGCCATGACCCTGGGCAAGCTGGCCGCCATGCTGGTGGGCGGGGTTGTCCTCATCATCGCCGCCGGGGCGCACGCCGCGGATTGGGGCCTGTCCATCAAGGCCAGCGCCTGCGCCAAGGGGGACAAGGTTCTGCTCGGGGAGATCGCCGAGCCTTACGGGGCCATTCCCGGCGACACCTGGCGCGATCTCGCGCGCAAGGAGCTGTGGCCGGCGCCGAACAAGCAGGGACGCTCCGAGGTCATCTCCCGGCGCAGACTGGGCGAGCTTCTGCGCGAGCACCTGGGCGAGCGGGCCGAGCGCTGCTCCCTGCCCTCGGGCCTCACAGTGCAGCGCGGAGGGGCCATCATCGACAAGCAGGCCATGTATGACCGTGTGTACGAGTTCCTGCGCCCCAAGCTGGCCCTCATGGGAGGGCGCGCGGAGCTGTCCGGCTTCAATGCCCCGGAGTCCGTGTCCCTGAGCGAGGGCTATTCCCGGCTGGAGATCGAGCTCGTGGACAAGCTCTCCGCGGGCAGGGTCAACCTGCGCATCAAGGCCTTGGCCGGAGACGGCAGGCTCGTGCGCCAGGTGGCGGCCAACGTGTTCGTGGATCACTGGGTGGCCGTGCCCTGCGCCGCCAGGCCCGTGAATCCGGGCGAGACCATCACCCCGGAGCTGGTCACCTTTCGGGAAAAGAATCTGGCTTATTTTCGCGGCCAGCCATGGGACGGCAAGGGCGGCCCGTGGCGGGTCAAGTGGCCCGTGGGCACGGATCAGCCCCTGATCCGCGAGGCCATCGAGCCCGAGCCTCTGGTGGGCAAGGGCGCCACGGTGAACCTGGTCTACCAGGGGCGGAACGTGCAACTCGCCACGGCGGCCGAAGCCATGGAGGACGGCGGTATGGGTCAAGTCATCTCCGTGCGCAACGTCAAGTCCGGCAAGCTCGTGCAGGCAGTGGTCATGAACAAGGACACGGTTGCGGTCCGCTGATGCGCCGCATCCTTCATGGAGGATAGAACATGCGCTCGCTCGTAATCCTGGCGGCCCTCCTGGCCGCGGCGATCCTGCCGCTGGCGGCTTGCGCCCCCAGCAAGCAGACGCCGACGCCCATGCCGGTGCTCACGCAGCCCGTGCCGCCGCCGCCCGTGACGCACAACAACCCTGGTTCGCTGTTCGACGCGGGGCAGAACAACCTGCTCTTCGAGGACGACCGCGCGCGCAGGGTCGGCGACGTCGTGCTCGTGCGCATCGTGGAGACCTCCAGCGGCTCGCATTCGGCCGACACGATCTCCAACAAGGAGTCGGCGAACCAACTGGGCGTGACGAGCTTCTACGGCAAGAACAAATTCGGGGCCACGCCCTTCGGCCTGCCCAACATGGGCCTGCAAGGCAGGGTGGGCCAGAGCCCCATGGTCGGCGCCACGACGCTCTCGGAGTTCAACGCCTCGGGCGAGACCTCCCGCGAGTCGGATCTGACGGCGGCGGTGGGCGCGCGGGTCATCCGCGTGCTGCCCGACGGCCTGCTCCAGGTCGAGGGCTCGCGCCAGATGCGCATCAACAATGAGAATCAGATCCTCGTGGTGCGCGGGTTGATCCGCAGCAGGGACATCGGCCCCGACAATTCCATCTCATCGAGCCAAATGGCCAACGCCGAGATCGAGTACTATGGCCAGGGATCTTTGGGCGACAAGCAGGAGCCCGGCTGGATGGCCCGCATCCTGGACAACGTCTGGCCCTTCTAGGGCCGGGGAGCCGAACCGACATGCGTAGGAACTCTCGTATCACGACCGCCGCGGCGCTGGGCCTGCTCACGCTGGCGGCGCTGCTGGCCGGGCTCATGGCTCCCGCCGTGGCGCAGGCCACCCGCATCAAGGACATCGCCACCTTCAAGGGCGTGCGCACCAACCAGCTCGTGGGCTATGGGCTGGTGGTCGGCCTGGCCGGCACCGGCGACAACCGCGGCTCGCAGTTCACCATCCAGTCGCTCGTCAACATGCTCGAGCGCATGGGTGTGCGCGTGGATCAGGCGGTCCTCAAGCCCAAGAACGTGGCCGCTGTCATGGTCACGGCCAACCTGCCGGCCTCCTCCAGGCCGGGCGCGCGGCTGGACGCCACGGTGTCCTCCCTGGGCGACGCCAAGAGCCTGCTCGGCGGCGTGCTCCTGCTCACGCCCCTGCGCGGCGTGGACGGCAATGTCTACGCCCTGTCCCAGGGGCCGCTCACCGTGGGCGGCTACAGCGTGGGCGGCGAGTCGGCCAGTGCCACGTCCAACATCCCCACCGTGGGCATCGTGCCCCAGGGCGCCACGGTGGAGCGGCAGGTGCCTTTCGAGTTCAACGACCAGGACACCATGACCATCAACCTGAACATGGCCGACTTCAGCACCACCCAGCAGGTCGTGGAGACCATCAACCGCGCCCTGGGCGGTCCGTATGCGAGGGCCGCGGACGTTTCGACCATCGACATGGCCATCCCCGAGCGCTTCCAGGGCAACCTGGTGCCGCTCATGGCCTCGCTGGAGAACTTGCAGGTCTCGCCCGACGCCAAGGCCAAGGTCGTGGTGGACGAGAAGACCGGCACGGTCATCGTGGGCGCCAACGTGCGCCTGAGCAAGGTAGCCATCTCCCATGGCAGCCTGCAGATCGTCATCTCCGAGGGCGCCGACGTGAGCCAGCCCCAGCCCTTCAGCCAAGGCCAGACCGTGGTCGTGCCGCGGACCGAGCTGCAAGTCCGCGAGGAGCGCAACAAGCTCGTGCTCATGGAGGGCGCCACGCTCCAGGAACTGGTGGACGGCCTCAACTCCATCGGAGCCACGCCGCGCGACCTGGTGTCCATCCTGCGCGCGCTCAGGTCGGCCGGCGCGCTTATGGCTGATCTGGAGGTCATCTAGCATGTCCAATAAGCTCTTTCCCACGCTGGGAATCGAGGCCCAGAGCCAGGCCGAGCAATCGAACTACGCCAGGCTAGCTTCCCAGGCCCAGACCTTGCGCAGACGCTTCGAGGCCGCGGGCCAGGATGAACACAAGCTCAAGGACACCAGCCAGGACTTCGAGGCCATCTTCATCGGCAAGCTATGGGAGCAGATGCGCGCCACCGTGCCCAAGGAAGGCTACCTGCACAGCAAGCAGGAGGACTTCTACCTGTCCATGTTCGACCACGAGCTGTCCCGCAAGCTCTCGGCAGCGGGCGGCATCGGCATCGGCGACATGCTCTACGAGCAGCTCAAGTCGCAGCTCGTGCGGAAAAGCCAGGCCGCCACGCCGGGCGCGCCGGTGGATATCCGGCCGCTGCCCGAGGATGGGCAGGACAAGCTGCGCCACAAGGCGCGGGCGGCGACCGCTCCGTCCGAGGCAATGGCCAACCCCGCCGCCTTGTCGCGTGCGGAGCTTTTCCGGCGCATCGACGATCTGGCCCTGGAGATCGAGCATGGAATTTCCAGCGGAGCCCAGGAACGTCCAGCCAACTCGCCCTTGCCGAGCATCGACTGGCCCGTGGATGGCAGGACGGTCTCGCAGTTCGGCTTTCCCAAGCCCACGGATCGCCTGCCGACCGGCGCGAGAAGCGGCATCGAGATCGCCGCGCCGGCCCAATCCAGGGTCACGGCCTGCCTGGACGGCCTTGTCACGGCCGTCGAGAGCCGGCCCGGCCAGGGCATCGTCGTGGAGATCGAGCACGAGAACGGCCTGCGCAGCGTCTACGGCCACCTGGAGAGCGTGCGGGTGAGCACGGGCCAGCGGGTGTCGTCTGGCAGAGAAATTGCTCGATTAGCCCCCGAGTACGGCAAAAACGTCCCACGCCTGTATTTCGAGGTCAGGCAGGGCAACATAGCGCTGAACCCGGAACTTCTTCGCTCGGCCTAGGCGGCCAAGCCTGACGGGAGGTCCGGGAGCGCGGGGAGCAGAGAATGAAGCGCCGCATCCTGGACAGCCTGCACAGGCAGAAGACCGCCCTGGGCCTGTTGGCCTCCCTGCTCGGGGAAGAATTTTCCCACCTGCGGCAGGGCAGCCCCCAGGCGGTCTCGGCCGTCGAGTTGTCCATCCAGGACCTCATCCGCCAGATCACCGGGGAGCGCGTCGGGCTCAAGGCCATGGTGCAGTCCGTGGTCCCGGACGCCCAGCGCATGGAAGCCTACGCCGTTTCCCTGCCCGAGTCCGAGAAGGCCGAGATCGCCGCGTTGCTTGCGGAGATCGACAGCCGCGAGCAGACCTGCGCGATGCTCTCGGCCAAGAACTTCGAGCTGGCCATGGCCCTGCACGATCAGAGCAGGAAGCTGCTGACCTTCCTCCACCGCGGGATCAATCCCGAACACAAGGAGACCTACACCGCTCGCGGCAGATTCCCCAAGGCCAAGCGCGGGGCCGTCATCCTGCATGGGAGGCTCTAGATGTCCGGCATCAACACCATCATGGATATCGGCCGCAAGGGGCTCTTCGCCTCCAAGGTGGCCATCGAGACCACCGGTCAGAACATCACCAACGTGAACACCGAGGGCTATTCCCGCCGCTATGTGCGGCTGGAGGAGAGCCTGCAGATCGACTACCGGCCGGGCCAGATTGGCATGGGCGTCGAGGCCGCCGAGATCCTGCGCCACTTCGACCGCTTCGTGGAGACCTCCTATCTGGATAAGTCGACCATGCGCGAGCGGTTCGACACCCTGTTCGGCAACCTCAGCGCCGTGGACAACCTGTTCAACGAATCGGTCACGGGCGGCGTGAGCGACGCCCTGTCCAAGTTCTTCGGCGACTGGCAGACCGTCGCCGGCCGGCCCGATGATTTCGCCGCCCGGGAGGCGCTCGTCTCGGACACGCGCAACCTGCTCAACGTCATCCATCAGGCCGACGAGCAGATGCGCCGCATGCAGGAGCAGGCGAACCAGTTCATCCAGAAGGACGTGGATTCGGCCAACCGCATCCTCAAGGACATCGCGGGCATCAACAGCCAGCTCAAGGCCGTGGAGCTTCAGGGCCAGAACAACGCCAACGCCCTGCGCGACGAGCGCGACCGCCTTGTGCGCGACCTGGCCTCGATCATGGACATCAACGTCATCACCCGAGGCTACGAGCAGGAATTCACCATCACGACCAAGGCCGGTCACACCCTCCTGCAAGACTCGCAGACCTACAGCCTCAAGTTCGAGGGGCCGCGTGTCAC
>JAEYTO010000031.1 GCA_023433925.1 Pseudomonadota bacterium
GATGGATCCTTCCACCCCGGCCCGGCGCAAGGTCACGGACACCAGCTCCCCTCTCGTGCGGAAGCGCACGGGCGCGCCGGACACGCCCGCGCCCGTGCTCGTGTAGCCGAGCATGCCGTCCAGGTTCCACAGCCCGTTGCACATGTGGCGCGGGCTGCGCGAGTTCGTGATGAGCGGTCCGATGCGCGGCAGGCAGACCTGGCCGCCGTGGGTGTGGCCGCACAGGTAGAAGGACGCGCCCAGGGCCGCGGCCTCCGGAGCCGCCTCGGGGCTGTGGGCCAGCATGATGGCCGTGTCGCCAGGCCGCACGTCGCGCATGGCTTCCACCGGGTCGGCGCAGCGGTATGCGTGCGGGTCGTCCACGCCGGCGATCCAGAGCGTGTACTTGCCGCGCGTGATGGGCCAGGCTTCGTTGAGCAGCACCTCCACGCCCATGTCCCGCAGCGGCCCGACGATCTCCAGGCAGTCGTGGTTGCCCATGACCGCGAGCACGCCGTCGCGCGCCCGCACCGTGGCCAGGAAGCCCGCCAGCCGGTCCAGGGCCGGGCCAAAGTTGCCGAAGGTGCCGTAGCGCAGGTCCCCGCCCAGCAGGCACAGGTCGAAGCGCTCGGTGCGCACGAGTGCCGATAGCCTCTCGGCTAGGCCGTCCAGGCCGTCCAGGTGCAGATCCGAGGCGAACAGGATGCGGAATCCCTCGAAGGGTTGAGGCAGGCCGGGAATGGCCGGGGCGATGGAGGTCAGCCCCACTTTCAGGGCGTTGCTCCGGCCCAGGGGCGTCAGCCCGGCCACGTTGAAGGCGCTCGTGACGAGCCCGTTGTAGAGCAGGCCTTCCTTGAGGTTGAACAGGTACATGAGCCATCGGCTGGACAGGCGGCAGCAGCGGTACTCGCGCCAGCGGATGCGCGGATGGAATGGCCTGGGATAGCCCGGCCTTGGCCGGCTGTAGAACACGTCCTTGTACCAGGCCGAGGCGTGGAAGGCCACGAGGCAGAAGGCCGCCAGCACAACCGTGGCCGAAGGCAGCCGCAAGGGCAGGCCGTAGGCCAGCACGATCACGGGCAGGAAGCCCTCCAGGAACTGGTCCAGACCCGGCACGTCCTGGCCGCTCGACTTGCCCAGGCGGCGTTTGGTGAAGCTCGTGGCCAGGTCGCCGGCCATGCTCGCCAGGCCCGTGGCCAGCCCGAGCGCCAGGGGCAGGCCCAGGAGCAGCCCGGCCAGCCCGCCGCCCAGGATCGAGCCGATCAGGCCGCGCACGGTCTTGTGCGGGCCGAGCAGGGGCCGGCCGTCGGCGAAGCGGCGGCCTCGGTCCAGGGGCTGGTCCCAGCGCTTCCGGAACTTGAGGGCCAGGGCCGGCGGCACGAAGTTGATGAACAGGATGAGCGCCAGGGCCTTGGCGCCGAGCAGCAGTTGATCCATGGGGGTCGGGGCCTCCGGGGCGGCGGGCGGCCGGCGCGCCTTGACGCGCGCGGCTCCGCGCGGGTACAAGCGCCTTACCTTGGCGCTGGGATTGGGGCTTTCGCGGCGCGGCCTCGAGGGCCGGGCCGGGGGGAGCGGCACCGCCCCGCGGGACACCATAACCGGACACGGCGTCTCCATGGAAGCACCAAACAGGCTCATCCAGCCGATTCAGCACTTCATTCTCAAGGAAGGCGGGCTGTTCTTCCTGCTCACCAAGGACGCCGGCTTCCTGAGCGTGTTCACGCGCGCCGTGGCCAGCTCCCTGGCCCTGCCCCGCACCTGCTGCCGCATTCATCTCTCGGCCGAGGAGACCATGAAGGCCGTGGGCCAGATCGCCGCCCGCGAGCGCAAGATCGTCCTGCTCGTGGAGCGGGAGATCGAGGGCATCTCCAACATCCTGCTCGTCAAGCACATCAAGCTCTTCTTCCCCTCGGTGAAGATCATCCTGCTCACGCCGGAGATCCAGGAGGATCTGCTCATCCTCCTCCACGAGCTGGGCACGGACAGCGTCATCACCAAGCCCATCGGCGAGCGGGCGCTCCTGGAAAAACTGGCCAACGCCATCCGTCCCCTGGGCAAGCTCGGCGAGCTCCTGGAGACGGGCAAGGGCCACCTAATGCGCGGCAACACCTCCATGGCCATGACCCTCGGCGAGGAGGCCCTGCGCCAGAAGCCCGACAGCCCGGCCGCGCTCATGCTCATGGGCGACGCCCTGCGGGCCATGGAGCGCCACGAGGACGCCCTGGCCGCCTACAGCGAGGCCCACCACTCGGCCGAGATGTACCTGGAGCCCGTCAAGCGGCTCATCCAGACCTACCGGGATCTGGGCGACTCGGTGAAGGAGCTCGAATACCTGGAGCGCCTCGACCGCCTCTCGCCGCTCAACGTGGAGCGCAAGGTGCAGATGGGCGGCCTCAAGCTCAGGCTCGGCAAGCTGAACGACGCGGACAGGGAGTTCGGCAAGGCGGTCAAGCTCACCACGGACCAGGCCATGAGCCTCATCGGTGGGCTGTCGCGCAACATCGCCGAGCAGTGCATGGCCCACGCCCCGGACTTGGCCGAGCGCTATCTGCGCTACAGCCTGGAGGCCAAGCAGAAGATCCTCTCGCGGGCCGACATGGAGACCTTCAACGCCCTGGGCCTGGTCCTGCGCATGCAAGGCAAGTGGCGCGAGGCCGTGGCCGAGTACCGGAAGGCCCTGGAAATCGCGCCCGACGACGAGATCATCCGCTACAACCTGGCCCTGGCCTACATGGACGGCCAGGAGTACGGGCAAGCCGCCGATGAGATCGAGCGCGCCCTGTCCGCCGACGGGGAGTTCGGCCAGGACAACGACACGGTCTGCTACAACATCGGCCACATCTTCACCCGCGCGGGCAACCAGCCCATGGCCGTGTTCTACTTCACCCAGACCCTCAAGCTGAACCCGAATCACGAGGAGGCCGGCAGGATGGTGGAGAAGCTGGCGGACGAGGGGTATGTGGGCACGCCGGCGGAGCCGGAGGGCTGCATCGAGCCCGACGAGCCCGACCAGATTTGAACGGGACCTGCGGACGAAAACGAAAGCGCCGGCCGGAAGCATGCTCCCGGCCGGCGTTCTTGATCCGCATGCCGTCCAGGCGGCTAGACTTCCTGCTTCAGCTCGCGTCCCATCAATTCCCGCACGGCCGTCTCCGCGTCCTTGCCCTGGTAGAGCACCTGATAGACCTGCTCGGTGATGGGCAAATCGACCTTGAGCTTCTTGCCCAGGTCGTGCACGGCCTCGGTGGTCTTGACGCCCTCGGCGACCATCTTCATCTGGCTCAGGATGTCCAGGAGCTTCTGGCCCTTGCCCAGGCGCAGACCCACCTGGCGGTTGCGCGACAGCTCGCCCGTGCAGGTCAGCACGAGGTCGCCCATGCCGGACAGGCCCATGAACGTGGCCGGCTTGGCGCCCATGGCCGCGCCCAGGCGGCTCATCTCGGCCAGGCCGCGGGTGATGAGCGCGGCGCGCGCGTTGGAGCCGAAGCCCAGGCCGTCGGAGATGCCCGCGGCGATGGCGATGATGTTCTTGATGGCCCCGCCCAGCTCCACGCCCCGGTAGTCCGGATTCGTGTAGACGCGGAAGTAGTCCGTGGCCAGGGCCTCCTGGAGCATGTTCCCGAGCTTCTTGTCCGCGCAGCCCAGGGTCACGGCCGTGGGCAGCTCGCGGCTGACCTCCACGGCGAAGCTCGGCCCCGAGAGCATGGCGAAGCGCGGCTTGAGGCTGGCCAGGGTTTCGTCCACGACCTGGGACATGGTGCTCAGGGTGTTCAACTCGATGCCCTTGTTGGCGCAGAGCACGATGGGCTTCTTGGGCAAGCGGTCGCGCAGGGACACGAGAGACGCACGGAAGAACTGGCTGGGGATGGCGAAGAGCAAGACCTCGGCGTCCTCGATGACCGCCGCCTCGTCGGTGCTCGCCTCCAGGCTCTCGTGCAGCTTGAAGCCCGGCATGTACCACGTGTTCTCGCGCTTGGACACGATCTCGGCCAGAAGCTCCTGCTCCCGGACCCACAGCCGGGTGGCATGGCCCTTCTTGGCCAGCAGGTTGGCCAGCGTGGTGCCCCAGCTTCCGCCGCCCATGACAGCAAATCGCATGCGCTCGCTCCTTGAAGGGAAGGGAATTGCGTCGGTTCGGGATACGGCCCGTGCGCACGGGTCCGCCAAAGGGCGCAGGATACCCCTGCCACGGCCGCATGGCAAGCATGGATGGCGACGCCGAGCCCCCCGGAACCGGGTCCCCGCGGCCGCCCCACCGGCGGCCCCCAGTCCTCCGGCCGTGTTGCAAGCCTGTCGCGAAGCGGGTATCACTATCCACCCTGCCGGCCGGGACCGGACCGGGCAAGGATCGATTACACAAGACCCTGACCGATCGTGAAGGACATATGAGCAGACCGACATTCACCGAAGCCCAGCGGCGCGCCCTGGCCATTGTCCAGGACGACCTGCCCGACTCGGCCGCGCCCTTCGCGGACATCGCCCGCGCGGCCGGCATCTCCGAGGAGGAGGTGCTCGAACTCCTGCGCGGTCTCAAGGACTCCGGCGTCATCCGCCGCTTCGGCGCCACCCTGCGCCACCAGAAGGCCGGCTACGGCCACAACGCCATGGTCGCCTGGTATGTGGAGGCGGACAAGGACATGGACGAGGTGGCCGCCGTCATGGCCGCCCGGCCCGAGATTTCCCACTGCTACCACCGCGTGAACTGCCTGGACTGGCCGTACAACCTGTACACCATGATCCACGGCCAGAACCCCGGCGACTGCCTGCGCCTCGCGCGCGAACTGGCCCAGGCCACGGGCGTGGACCAGTTCGACGTGCTCGAATCGGTCCGCGAACTGAAGAAGACTTCCATGCGCTATTTCGAGGACCAGCGCCCCCGACCCGACCGGACATCCAAGCAAGGCAAGTGAGGACCACCGCCATGAGCCTTTCCGAGACCCTGTTCCAGGAAGCCCAGAAGTACATCCCCGGCGGAGTCAACAGCCCCGTGCGGGCATGCAAGTCCGTGGAGGCCACGCCCCTGTTCATCAAGGAGGCCGAAGGCTCCAGGATCGTAAGCGTCGAGGGCCGGGCCTACATCGACTACGTGCTGTCCTGGGGTCCCATGATCCTGGGCCACGCCCACCCCGACGTGACCGAGACCGCCATCGCGGCCATGAAGAAGGGCGCGAGCTACGGCGCGCCCTGCGAGCCGGAGATCGCCCTGGCCAAGGCCGTGTGCAAGGCCGTGCCCTCGGTCGAGATGGTGCGCATGGTCAACTCCGGCACCGAGGCGACCATGAGCGCCCTGCGCCTGGCCCGCGGCTACACCGGCCGCGACAAGGTGCTCAAGTTCATCGGCGGCTATCACGGCCACGGCGATCCGTTCCTGGCCTCGGCCGGCTCGGGCGTGGCCACGCTGTCCATCCCCGGCACGCCCGGCGTGCCCGCCGACGTGGTGGCCCACACCCTGCTCGCCCAGTACAACGACCTGGAGCAGGTCCGCGGCCACTTCGAGCGCCACGGCCGGGACATCGCCTGCGTCATCGTGGAGCCCGTGGCCGGCAACATGGGCCTGGTGCTCCCCAAGCCCGGCTTCCTGGAAGGCTTGCGCGAGATAACGCGGGAACACGGCGCGCTGCTCATCTTCGACGAGGTCATCACCGGCTTCCGCGTGGACTTCGGCGGGGCCCAGAAGCGCTTCGGCATCCAGCCCGACCTGACCTGCCTGGGCAAGATCATCGGCGGCGGCTTCCCCGTCGGGGCCTACGGCGGGCGGCGCGAGATCATGGAGCGCATGGCTCCCTGCGGCGACGTGTACCAGGCCGGCACCCTGTCCGGTAACCCCGTGGCCATGGCCGCCGGCGTCCGCACCCTGGAGCTTCTGGCCCAGGCCGACTACCAGGCCCTGGAGCGCCGCACCCAGGCCATGGTCGAGGAGCTGCGGGCCATCTTCAGCCGTAAGTCCGTGCCTGCGGTCATCAACACCATCGCCTCCATTTTCACCATCTTCTTCACCGAGGCCAAGGAGGTGGTGGACTTCCCCTCGGCGTCCACCTCGAACTCGGCGCGCTACACGCGCTTCTACGCGCACATGAGGGAGAAGGGCGTCTATCTGGCCCCCTCGGGCTACGAGTGCGCCTTCCTGTCCTTCGCGCACACCGAGCGCGACATCGAGACGACGCTGGAGGCCGTCAGGTCGGCGCAGCTGTAAGAAAAGAAATGCCGAGAGAGGGCTCCGCGCCCTCTCGGACTGCTGACAAATCCGTTTTACGAGAGAGGCCCCTTTTTGAAAGAAGGGGCCTCTCTCGCGCTCTCTCCACCAAAAACTTTTGATATTATTTCAGCATATTGCCTGGGCGGCGCAGTTGAAAAACGGGGTTCCAAGGGGGCCGCGCCCCCTTGGCCGCCGGAGGCAGCATAAAACGACCTTTGTCACTGATCCGAGAGGGCTTCGCGCCCTCTCTCGGGCTCTCTCCCGCCAAGGCCTGCCCGTGATAAGGCGGCCCTTGGAACCCATGCTTTTCCAACATCGTTCGCCGTGCGTGGCCATCCGGCCAGCCGCCCTACCCATTTGTCATTCCGCGCCCCTGCGGTTATAGCCTCGTCAGGGCCGGCCCGTGCACACGCCGGCCCGTGGAGCGCGCATGTTCGAGTTATACCTGGAAATCGCGGCGATTCTGCTGCTCATCCTGTTCAACGGCTTCCTGGCCATGTCCGAAATGGCCCTGGTCGCGGCCATGAAGATCCGCCTGGAGAGCCACGCCCGCCAGGGCAGGCGGGGGGCACGCCATGCGCTGCGCCTCAAGGAGCGTCCCGAGGCGTTCCTGTCCACGGTGCAGATCGGCATCACCCTGGTGGGCGTGCTCACGGGCGCCTTCGGCGGGGCCACCCTGGCCGAGCGGCTGCGCCTGTGGCTCCTGGATTTCCCGACCCTGGCCCCGTACGCCGGAGCCCTGTCCATCGCCCTGGTGGTCGCGCCCGTGACCTACCTGACCCTGGTGCTCGGAGAGCTCGTCCCCAAGCGGCTGGCCTTCGGAGCGCCGGAGCGCGTGGCCGCGATCACCGCGCCGGTCATGAGTCTGCTCATGACGCTATCCCTGCCCTTCGTGAAGCTGCTCAGCGGCTCCACGTCTCTCGTGGTGCGCCTGCTCGGCCAATCCTCGCACGCGGAGCCCCGCGTCACGGAGGAGGACGTACGCGGCATGGCCGGCGAAGCGGTCAAGGCCGGAGCCATCGAGCACGGCGAGCGGGACATGCTGGAGCGCATCTTCCGCATGGGCGACAGGACCGTGGAGGCCATCATGATCCACCGTTCCCAGATCGAGTGGATCGACCTGGACGACCCCTACGAGGAAAACGTGCGCAAGCTCATGGACAGCTCCTTCTCGCGCTTCCCCGTGGCCCAGGAGGACGTGTCCAGCACCGTGGGCGTCGTGAGCGCCAAGGAGTTCCTGAGCCTCTACGCCCAGGACAAGCGCGTGGAGTTCACGGATCCCAGGGTCCTGCGCCAGCCGATCTACGTCCCCGAGACCACACGGGTGATCACGCTGCTCGACCGCTTCAGGCAGGAGGCGCGCATGCCCTTCGCCATGGTCCTGGACGAGTATGGCGACATCCGAGGCATCGTGACCCTGTACGACATCCTCGAAGCCATCGTGGGCGACATCCCCGGCGCGGACGAAATGCCCGAGCCCGGGGCCACGCGCCGCGAGGACGGCTCCTGGCTGCTCGACGGGCTCCTGCCCATGGACGAGGTCGTCTCGCTGCTGGGCATCCCGCCCACGCTCATGGAGCCCCTGGAGGGCTATTTCCAGACCTTGGCCGGCTTCATCCTGCACCACCTGGGGCGCATCCCGGAGGCGGGCGACGTGCTCCTTTGGCACGGCCTGCGCTTCGAGGTGCTGGACATGGACGGCAACCGCATCGACAAGGTGCTGGCCATGCCCTTGCCGGACGAGGAGCCTGGGGAATAGCCGTGGCGCGCATCGCCGTGTACGCGCTGACCCGCGCGGGCGCCCGGCTCGGCCGGCGGCTTGCCGCGGCGCTGGGCGGCGAGCTGCACCTGCCCGGACGTCTGGGACCCGGACCCGGCGAGCCGGGCTTCACGTCGCTGCCGGCCCGCGTGGCCGAGACCTTCGAAACCCACCGGGGCCACGTGTTCATCTGCGCGGCCGGCATCGCCGTGCGCGCCATCGCGCCGCGCCTCGTGTCCAAGGACAAGGACCCGGCGGTGGTCGTGCTGGACGAGGCGGGCCGCTTCGCCATAAGCCTGCTCTCGGGCCACCTGGGCGGAGCCAACGATCTGACCCTGGCCGTGGCCGAGGCCGTCGGCGCCACGCCGGTCATCACCACGGCCACGGACACGGCCGGGCTGCCCGCCGTGGACGTGCTAGCCCGCCGGAGCGGGCTGGCCGTGGCCGACGTCTCCAGGATCAAGCACGTGAGCGCGTCGCTTCTGGACGGCCGCGCGGTGGCTCTGTTCGACCCCGAGGAGCGCCTTGGCGCGCGCGACGACCCGGCCCTGGCCGCGCACTTCGAGCACGTGGCCGACCCGGCCCTGCTCGATCCGGAGCAGCCCTCGGTCTGGGTGCATTGGAAACGGCCGCCGCGCGGCCTGGCTCAAGGCAAGCTCCTGGCCCTGCACCCGCGCGTGCTCGCGGCAGGCGTCGGCTGCCGCCGGGGCGCATCGGCCGACGAGATCCTGACGGCCCTGCGCGCGGCCATGGGGCGGCGCGGGCTGTCCATGGACAGCCTGGCCTGCCTGGCGAGCATCGAGCTCAAGGCGAGCGAGCCGGGCCTCGCGGCGGCGGCGGCCGAATTGGGCCTGGCGCTCGTGACCTTTCCGGCCGCCGACTTGGACAGGGTGCAAGCGCCCAACCCGTCGGCGCGGGTCAAGGCCGAGGTGGGCACGGCCAGCGTGGCCGAGGCCGCGGCCCTGCTGGCCGCCGGCGGAGCCCGGCACGGCCGGCTCCTGGCCCCAAAGGAAAAGCACGGCAACGTCACCGTGGCCGTGGCCCTGAGCCGCGCGCCCCTGGACATCGACTCAAGAGAGAAGACATGGCGAGACTGACAGTCATCGGGCTCGGCCCGGGCGACGCCGCGCTCCTGGCGCCCATGGCCAGGCAGGCCCTGGCGGACGCGCGGGTCGTGGCCGGCTACGGCACGTACCTGGATCTCGTGGCGCCGGAGCTGCTAGCCGGCAAGGATATCGTCGAGAGCGGCATGATGCGCGAGATGGAGCGTGTCCAGGCGGCCCTGGACGCCGCGCGCTCCGGCAAGGACACGGTGCTCGTCTCCTCGGGCGATGCGGGCGTGTACGGCATGGCCGGCTTGGCCCTGGAGCTGGCCCATGAACGCGGCGCGCTCGACGACGTGGACATCGCCGTGGTGCCGGGCATACCGGCCCTGTGCGCGGCCGCCGCGCTCCTGGGCGCGCCGCTCATGCACGACTTCGCGGCCGTGAGCCTGTCCGACCTGCTGACGCCCTGGGAAACCATCGAGCGCCGTGTGGAGCTGGCCGCGCGGGCCGACTTCGTCCTGGCGCTCTACAACCCGCGCTCCAAGCGGCGCGACTGGCAGCTCACGCGCGCCCTGGAGCTCGTGCGCCGCCATCGCGGCCCGGACACGCCCGTGGGCCATGTGCGCAACGGCTTCCGGGAAGGCCAGTTGGTCGAGATCCTCACGCTTGGCGGCATGGATGCTGCATCGCTCGGACGTGTGGACATGCTGTCCCTGCTGGTCGTCGGCAACGGCGCGACGCGCATCGTATCCGCCAAAGGCGGGCTCCGCATGCTCACGCCGCGGGGGTATATGGATAAGTACGGCAAATAATGCTAGACGCCCTGTTGTCACGGGCGTAATCGTCCGAGATGGGGAGCCTCGCCTTGACAAAGGCCGAGAACCTTCCCTATGCGGTGCAGGTGGAGAATGTGGTATTGCAAGGCCTAGTTAATGAGGTAAGGAGGTAGTTCCAGGATGAAGAAGCTCTTCAGCATGCTCGTCGCCGCAGCCCTGCTCGGCGCCATGGCCGTCGCCGCCCAGGCCGTGCCCCAGATCCCCGACGACGTCGTCATCGACCATCTCAAGAACCCGAACGACAAGCTGGAGTACAAGGTTGCCTTCTCGCACAAGAAGCACGCATCCCTCGGCACCGATGCGGCCGCCTGCCAGAAGTGCCATCACAAGTGGGATGGCAAGGGCGACGTCGGCGGTTGCGCCGACGCTGGCTGCCATGCCGATTTCACCAGCTTCAAGGCCACCGAGAAGGATCCCAAGTTCCTCATGACCGCTTTCCACTCCAACAACCCCATGAGCTGCCAGGGTTGCCACAAGGCGATGAAGAAGGCCCAGCAGAAGACCGGCCCCACGGCCTGCGCGCAGTGCCACGGCAAGAAGTAGACGAAGCGAGCATCCGGGGCCGCCCATGCGGCCCCTTTTCATCCCAAGGACTTTCATTTCATTGACGCTCGCCGCCGGGAGGGGCAGCCGGCCCAAGTCCCGGCATGCCGCCGGATATCGTGGATGCCGGCGAGCGGCGAGCGCCAACCGAGCCTTTGCGCACAAGGAGCGTCATCATGGGCCTGACCACGCGCGGCAGCCGTCCCGACGATAGCATCATCGAACTCATGGATGTCGTGGAGGAGGACTCCTCCCGTGGCGCTCGTGGCGGACGGAACCCGAGGGCCGCGGGCGATGCCGAGGCCCTGATCCTGGAGGACGTGGTCGAGGAGCCCGTGGCCGACGACACCCTGGAGCTGACGGATGCCCTGGACGAGGACGGGCGCATGGACGGCGAGGGCATCCTGGAGCTCACCGAGGCGCTCGATGACGGCGAGGACCTGGCCGACGAGCCCAGGTCCCTGGCCAGCGCCGAGGACATCTTGGCCGCTGGCAGGGAGCACGGGGACGAGGAGATCGACCTAGCCGAGCTCGACGACCTGCTCAAGGACATCGAGGCCGAAGAGGACCAGGTCGCCAGCCAGACGCTGAACGCCCTGTCCGGCAAGGGCAGCCAGGAGGAGATCGACCTCGCGGACATCGATTTGCTCCTGCGCGAGCTGGAGGAGGACGGCGGAAACGCCGAGGCCGACCTCATCCCGGCCGGCCTGGAGGCCGACTCCGAGTCCGGCGTGGAGCCAGGCGCGGCCACGGTCGAGTATATCCTGTCCGGCCTGGACGACCAGATGGACGTCCCGCCGCCCACCGAGCTGCCCACCATGAAGATCGCCGTGCAGCCCGAGGATCTGAGCGACGAGGAGCTCGACAGGATGGGCGGGCTGCGCGAGGACGGCGAGCTGGGCCAGCTTCTGGCCGACGACGCGGAGCCGGCCGCCCCTGCCGACGAGGAAGTCCTGGAGCTCTCCGAAGCGGTGGAGCCCGGGGCCGATGCGGCCGAATCCGTTGCTGACGAATCCTTCACGGCCGAGGCGGACGGACCGGCGATCGATCTGCCCGCGGCCGTCCCTGACTTCACCAGGAGCCCGATGCCCGAGATTCCCGTGGGCCTGGCCGACTGGGACGAATCCGAGGTCAACCTGGAGGCCGCCACGGTCTTCGCCGCCGGATATTCCCCCAAGGACATGCAGCGCGAGCCGGACGAGGCGACCCAGACCGCCCGGGCGCCCAGGCCCATGGAGCCGGCCGAGCCGAGGGAATCCGCGCCCCAGGTTCCGGATCAGCGTCTGTCCTGGCGCATCGAGGCGCTGGAGACGCTGCTCAAGGACGAGCTGGCCAATCTGCGCACCCTCGGCGACCGCATGGCCGACGTGGAGACCTTCGTTCTGGGCACTCCCAGGCCCGAGGAGTGGACCGAGCTCATGGAGGCCGTCTCGGCCCTGCGCTCCGCGCCGTCCGCTCCGCCCGCGCCGTCCGTGGACCCGCAAGAGATTTCCGACCTGCGCGGCCGCCTCGACGCCCTGGAGTCAGCCCATGCGGCGGCTGCTCCGGCGCCATCCGTGGACCCGCGGGAGTTCGCGGCCCTGCGCGAGCAAGTGAGCGTGCTGGAAGCCTCGATGCGCGAGACTCCGTCCGAGCCCGAAGGCGCCAATAATCTCGTTGATCGCCTCAAGGAGCTGGAAGAGCGCGCCGGTCAGGTCAGCCTGGCGGACGTGGAGGCACTGCGAGAGGCCATCTGGAAGCTGGAGCAGCGACTGGGCGCGCAGCCCGCGCCGGACCTGGGCGGCATCGAAAGCCGCCTGGACATCCTGGAAGCGCGTCTCGCGGGCTTGGGCGAGGAGCCTCTGGCCTCGCTCTCGCGGCGAGTGGAAGGCCTGGAGTCCGGCCTGCTGCGCACGCCGACTCTCACGGACCTGGCGGCGCTGGATGAGCGCACCAAGACCCTTGAGCGCCGTCCCGCTCCCGACGCGGCCGAGCTGGATAACCTGCGCCAGCGGATCGCCGGCCTTCAGGACGGCCTAGCCTCGGCCACGGCCACGTCCACGGGCTTGGCCGCCCTGGAGGAGCGCGTCGCGGCGCTCGCTTCGCGCACGGCCGCGAATACGGCCGCCGACGCACAGGAGCTGACCAACCGCCTGGACGAGCTGTCCGTATTCCTCAAGGACCAGAACTCGAACCTGGCGGCCCAGGGCGAGCGCATCGCCACCCTGGAGGCCGCCGGCAAGGCCGCTCAGGACATCGCCGAGCGCATGCAGGCCCTGACCGGCCTGGAAGGCCGCTTGGCAAGCCTGGAGTCCAAGCTCGCCGGCCAGCCCGCCATGCCGCCCATGGCCGAACTCGTCACGGATATCGCGGATCGGGTGGAGGACAAGGTTTTCGACCGCCTGGAGATCGTCCTCTCGGGCCGCACGATCGACTACATCGACCGCCTGGAGAACTCCCTGCCCGAGCAGATCGAGGCCATTCTGGCCAAGCGCCCGGCCCCGGCTCCCCAAGCTCCCCAAGCTCCCGTGGACGAGGCCGCCCTGGCCGCGCGCCTGGAGCGGCAGATGGCCGCCAGGGTCGAGCAGCTCCTGTCCGCCCGCATGCAGACCATGGCCCTGGAGCTGGAAGCCGCGCTGGCCGGACGGCTTGAGGCTCCGCTGGCCGAGCGCGTGGAGTCCGCCCTGGCCGAGCGCTTCGGCTCGGACCTGCGCGAAAAGCTCGACGAGTTCCTGGAGGAGACCGTCATGGGCTCCCTGCACACCGAACTTCTGAGCGAGCTTCGGCGCGAAATGCCTCTGGCCGCGGCCAAGATCATCCGCGAGGAGATCGAGGCCCTCAAGAAGAACAAGTAGCTTCGGGCAGCCGCTGCCTGGTCAAGGACTTATCAGGGGCATGGCCAGGCCATGCCCCTTTTCATTCCCGGCTCCCGGAAGCCGTGGGCCGCCCGACGGTCCCCCTCGACGCCCGCCGCTCGAAGTGCTACAGGCCGCAAAAAAAGAGGGCGTGGCGTTTCGCGTTTCGTCTCCTTTCCCGCCCGGTCCTTGTCCGCGTCGGTCAGGGCCGTTTCCCCCGGGCGGGTTTTCCTTGAAGCAGATTGCTCGGGACGCTCGCTCCGGCGTTGACGGCGCAAGCGGATTGCGCCTACGCCCACGCGGCGGCAAGCCATGCCGAGGCATGGCCTGCAGAGCATTTTCAAAGGCAAAATGCCCTAATTCTCCAAGCCGGAGGTGCAGGTGGACAAGCTCAAGGCCCAGGCGCTCCAGGTGGCCAAGGAGATCATGGTCAAGTTCATCGAGAGCGGCCGCATCTCCCCGGCCAACTTCGCGGACTATTTCAAGCCCATCTACACCGAGGTGCTGCGGACGATCTCCGAGCCGACGCCCGGCGAGGGCCAGGAGCAGCGTAAGCCGTGAGCCATATTCCGGCGCGGCCATACGGCGCGGGCGGTTCGGCCGACGAGCACGGCCGGCGCGTGGCCTCCATGTTCGGCCGCATCGCTGATTGGTACGATTTCCTCAACCACGCCCTGAGCCTGGGCCAGGACATCTACTGGCGCTATCGCCTCGTACGCACCCTGCGCCTGCCCGCGGGCGGCACGGTCCTCGACCTGGCCGCCGGGACCATGGACGTGACGCTCGAAATCCTGCGCCAGCACAAGGACGCGCGCGTGCTGGCCATGGACTTCGCCGAGCCCATGCTGCGCCGGGGACAGCGCAAGGCGAACTCCTCGTCGCGCGGCCGATCCACGCAGCCCGTGCTCGCCGACGGCCGGCACCTGCCCCTGCCCGAAGCGAGCATCGACGCCGCGACCATCTCCTTCGGCATCCGCAACATCGTGCCGCGCTCCGCGGCCTTCACCGAGATCCACCGGGCCCTCAAGCCCGGCGGCCGGCTGTGCGTGCTCGAATTCGGCTCGGGCCAGAGCCGCATCTGGAAGGGGATCTACAACTTCTACCTGGACAAGATCCTGCCCACGGCGGGCAACCTGATCTCGGGCGACCGCAACGCCTACGCCTACCTGGCCCAGACCATCCGGGACTTCCCGCCGGCCCGCGAGCTTGCCGCCGAGATGCGCGCCGCGGGTTTCGCCCAGGTCTACTGGCAGCCGCTCCTGTCGGGCATCGTCTACCTGCACGTGGCCCAGAAGGCCTGACGCCGGCTTCGGAGCGGATTGACTTCGAGACACTTGCTCCGGCGTTGACGGCGCAAGCGGATTGCGCCTACGCCCACGTGGCGGCAAGCCATGCCGACGCATGGCTTGCGGAGCATTTTTCAAAATGAAAATGCCCTAGCTCTGGGCCACGTAGACCAGCAGGAGGCCGCCGAGCATGGCGGCCAGACCCAGCCGGCGCAGGATGGACGGCGGCCGCGCGGCGAGGAGCAACAGGTACCTGGGCATCTTCTCGGCCCACAGGAAGTAGGGCAGGCCCTCGAAGATGAAGGCCAGCCCCAGGGCTGTGACCACGTGCGTCCAGTCGATGTGCATGGCCGAAACCCTAGCCGCGGCGGTCCCGCTTGTCCATATCTCCATGTACCCGGCGCGCTTGCGGTCGGCGGGCAGGTCTGCACACGGCCCATCCGGCATCGGAAGCGTTCGCCGGCCATGGACAATCCCGGCGGTTTGGGTCAATGTGCCCCTCGCGGCTCCACGGCCGCGAAATGCCCCGAAACATGATTCGACGGAACCGCCATGGCGATCCTGCTTGCCGCGGCCACGCGCATGGAGCTTGAGGCCGCCTTGGGCTGGGCCGACCGGCCGCTCCCGACCGAGGAAGGCCGGGCGTTGCCCGTGGCTGTTCCCGGACTGCCCGACTCCCCTGGCGGCCTGCTGGCGCTGGTCACGGGCATCGGCCCGGTCAACGCGGCATTCGGCCTGGGCCTGGCCCTGGGCCAACATGCCGTGCGCGGGGTGCTCAACCTGGGCCTGGCCGGCAGCTTCGACCTGGAGCGGCTGCCCCTGGGCAGCCTGGCGACGGCCGCGAGCGAAACCTGGCCCGAGTTCGGCCTGCGCGGCGCGGCGGGTCTGGACCCCCAAGGGCTTGGCTTCGCCCAGTTCACGATGGCCGGGGAGCCGATTTTCGGCACTCTCGGCCTGGACCCTACCGGGGCCGCCGCGGCCATGGGCCTGCGCCTGCCGCCCGAGTGGCCCTCGGCCCAGGGGCTGACCGTGGCCGGGGTGAGCGGCTGCCCGTCCCTGGCGCGGGAACGGCGCGGCCACGCGCCCGGCGGCGCCGACATGGAGAACATGGAAGGATTCGCCCTGGCCCTGGGCTGCCTGCGGGCGGGCCTGCCCTTCCTGGAAGTCCGGGCCATTTCCAATGCAGTGGGATTGCGCCCCCCCGAGGGCTGGAACATGCCGTTGGCGCTCAAGGGTCTGGAAACCGCCGCGCGAAAGCTCTTGGCCCCCCGCGAGGGGCAGGAGGAAATGCCTTGCTAAGCCAAACCAACGAACGCTACCATGCGCGGATGCGCGCACTGGCCGCCTACATCGATCAGGAGCTCCCGGCCATCAACGCCTTCCTGGCCCAGGAGACCGAAAAGCTCGACCAACTCGTCAGGCCCGCGGCCGCGCACGTGCTCTCGGCAGGCGGCAAGCGCTTCAGGCCGGTGCTGGCCATCCTCTGCGCCAGGGCCCTGGGCCACAAGGGCAGCGACATCTATCCCCTGGCCTGCTCCCTGGAGATCCTCCACACGGCCACCCTGCTCCACGACGACATCCTCGACGGCGCGGTGCTCCGGCGCGGCAAGGCCGCCGCGCACATCGTCTTCTCGCGCACCGAGGCGGTCCTGGCCGGCGACGTGCTCCTGGCCCTGTCCAACAAGCTCGTGGCCATGTACGGCGACCCGCGCCTGACGGTCTGCCTGTCCGAGGCCATCATGCGCACCGTGACCGGAGAGGTGGCCGAGATCGTCAACACGCGGGAGATGGACCCCTCCCTCGAGACCTACCTGAGCATCATCACCGGCAAGACCGCCTATCTCATCGAGGCCTCTTGCGTCGTCGGGGCCATGCTCGCGGACGCGGACGACAGGCTGATCAAGGCCGCCTCGGACTTCGGCCTGAACATGGGCATCGCCTTCCAGATCGTGGACGACGCCATGGACTACACCTCGGCAAGCTCCGTCTCCGGCAAGCCCGCCGGCGGCGACCTGCGCGAGGGCAAGCTGACCCTGCCGCTCATCGGCTACCTGGAGACCCTTGGCCCCGAGCGAAGCGAAGCCCTGCTCAGGGACATCCGCGCCAAGACGCTCGGCGAGGCGGATTTCGCCAAGATCCTTGAGGGCGTGCAGTCCGGCTCGCACACCGCCAACGCGCGGGCCCTGGCCGGCGAGTACGCGAACAAGGCGGCCCGCGCCCTGGAGATGTTCCCGGACAGCGAGGAGCGCAAGGTCCTGGCCTGCGCCCTGGAGTTCGTCCTGCACCGGGAAAAGTAGGCCTGAGCTTTTCCTCGCCTGATTCCGCGCCTGACGCCCGGCGACAAGCCCACCGAAGGCGTGACGGCGGCGGGCGCAGGCGAGGGCCGCGCTAGCACACCGTCCGGGCCGGCCGGCACTGGCCGAAACGCTCGGACGTATTATATTTCTCTTCCCTGGCGGGCCGCAAGCCGCTCCTTCAAGGCCGCGACCCTGCCGAAGCCCGCCGGAACATGGGCGTGTTCGCCCCGGCGGGTATGAGTCCCGGAGACGGCAAGACTCTCCAGGCTAGGCGCGGGATTGAGCCCCGCCCACAAAACCGCATCGTTTAGCGTAAAGCGAGGAAGCCATGCTGTGGCGAGTGGAAGTGGCTGCGCGTCCGGGCGTGGCCGACACGAGGGGCAGGAGCCTGCCGGGCGAGATTCGCGACGCCCTGGGCATGGCCGTGGAAGCCGCGCGGGTGGTCAAGGTCTACACCGTGGACGGCGTGGACGAGGCGGCCATCCGCGAGGTGCTAGACAAGGCCGTGCTGCACGACCCCGTGCTCCACGTGGCCTCGCGCGAGCCCCTGGCCGCGTCCATGGACTGGGACTGGCTGATCGAGGTGAGCTTCAGGCCGGGCGTGACGGACAACGAGGGCCGCACGGCCAGGGCCTCGGTGGCCCTGGTGCTCGGCCTCGCGCCCGGACAGGCCGAGGAGCTGGCCGTGTACACGGCCACGCAGTACCTGCTCAAGGGCCGGCTTACCCGCGAGCAGGTCGAGCACATCGGCAAGGACCTGCTGGCCAACGAGCTCATCGAGTCCATCGAGGTCCGTTCGCGCCAGGACGGCCCCGTGAGCGCGCCCAAGGCCGCGCGCGTGACGAGCAAAGCCGTGGACGAGGTGGCCGCCATACCGCTGTCGGCCATGAGCGACGAGCAAATGCTAGCCTTCAGCCGCGAGAACACCCTGGCCCTTAGCCTGGACGAGATGCGGGCCATCCGCGCCTATTACGCCAGGCCCGAGACACGTCAGGCCCGCGCCGCGCAGGGTCTGCCAGCCGAGCCCACGGACGCCGAGATCGAGGCCCTGGCCCAGACCTGGTCCGAGCACTGCAAGCACAAGATATTCGCGGCCCGCATCCGCTACGAGAACCGCGAGCGCGGCGAGGCCTACGAGATCGACAGCCTGTTCAAGACCTTCATCGCCGGGAGCACCAAGGCCATCCGCGCGGCCAAGGGCAAGGACGACCTGTGCTTGTCCGTGTTCAAGGACAACGCCGGCGTGTTCAGATTCGACGACGAGGTCAGCGTGTGCGTCAAGGTCGAGACGCACAACAGCCCCTCGGCCCTGGACCCCTATGGCGGCGCGCTGACCGGCATCGTGGGCGTGAACCGCGATCCCATGGGCACGGGCATGGGCGCCAACCTAATCTGCAACACGGACGTGTTCTGCTTCGCCTCGCCCTTCCACGAGGGCGAACTGCCCCCGCGCCTGCTCCACCCGCGCCGCGTGCTGGCGGGCGTGCAGAAGGGCGTGGAGCACGGCGGCAACAAGTCCGGCGTGCCCACGGTCAACGGCTCCATGGTCTTCGACGAGCGTTACCTGGGCAAGCCGCTGGTCTACTGCGGCACCATCGGCACGATCCCGGCCACGGTCGCCGGCAGACCCGGCCACGAGAAGCAGGCCCATGTCGGCGACCGCATCGTCATGTGCGGCGGCCGCATCGGCAAGGACGGCATCCACGGCGCGACCTTCTCCTCCGAGGAGCTGCACGAGGGCTCGCCGGCCACGGCCGTGCAGATCGGCGACCCCATCACCCAGCGCAAGATGTACGACTTCCTCATGCGCGCCCGCGATGCCGGCATGTACAACGCCATCACGGACAACGGCGCGGGCGGCCTGTCCTCGTCCGTGGGCGAGATGGCCCAGGACACCGGCGGCGCGCGGCTCGACCTGTCCCGCGCGCCCCTCAAGTACCCCGGCCTGCGGCCCTGGGAGATCCTGCTCTCCGAGGCCCAGGAACGCATGACCCTGGCCGTGCCGCCCGGCAAGATCGAGGCCTTCCTGGCCCTGGCCCGCGAGATGGACGTGGAGGCCACGGACCTCGGCGAGTTCACGGATTCGGGCTATCTGCACGTGGTCCACGGCGACAGGCAGGTGGCTTTCCTGGACATGGCCTTCCTGCACGACGGCGTGCCGCAGATGGAGCTGTCCGCCGTCTGGGAGCGGCCGAAGATCGGCGGCCAGAAGCTGCCGCAGCCGCGGAAGGACCAGGGCGCGTTCCTCCTGGACATGCTCGGCAGGCTGAACGTGTGCAGCAAGGAGTTCGCCGTGCGCCAGTACGACCACGAGGTCCAGGGCGGCAGCGCGGTCAAGCCCATGGTCGGCGCGCTGCGCGACGGCCCGTCCGACGCCGGGGCCCTGCGCCCGGTGCTCGGCAAGGATCGCGGCCTGGTGATCTCCCACGGCATCTGCCCCAAGTTCAGCGACTTCGACACGTACTGGATGATGGCCTCGGCCATCGACGAGGCCGTGCGCAACGCCGTGGCCGTGGGCGCGGACCCGGACCGGATGGTCGGCTGCGACAATTTCTGCTGGTGCGACCCGGTGCGGAGCGAGAAGACGCCCGACGGCGAGTACAAGCTGGCCCAGCTCGTGCGCGCCAACGAGGCGCTGGATCACTTCTGCCGGGCCTTCGGCGTGCCGTGCATCTCGGGCAAGGATTCCATGAAGAATGACTATCACGGCGGCGGGCAAAAAATATCCATCCCGCCCACGGTGCTTTACTCCGTGGTGGGCATCGCGCCCGACGTGAAGCGCTGCGTGACCTCGGACCTCAAGCGGCCCGGCGAGTTGATCTACCTGCTCGGCCGCACCTTCGACGAGACCGGCGGCAGCGAGGCCGCCTCGCAGCTCGGCGTGGCCGGCGGCTCCGCCCCGCAGGTGGACGCCGGGGCGGCCCTGCTCCGTTATCGCAGCCTGCATCGGGCCATGCAGCAGGGTCTGGTCACCGCGGCCCACGACCTGTCCGACGGCGGCTTGGCCGTGGCCCTGGCCGAGATGTGCATCGGCGGCCGCCTTGGCGCGCGGCTCGACCTGGACAAGGCGCCCGCGACGCCCCAAGGCCTGGACGACCTGACCCTGCTCTACTCCGAGTCCAACAGCCGCCTGCTGGTCACGGTCACGCCCGAGACGCGCGCGGCCTTCGAGGCCTTCTTCGCCGGCCAGGACTGCGCGCTGGTGGGCGAGGTCGCGTCCGGCGGCACGCTCACGGTCACCCGAGGCGGCAGGACGATCCTGAGCGCGGACGTGGAGGATATGGCCCAGGCCTTCAAGGCCACGCTGAAGCTGTAGCTTCCCCCCGCCTACATATGCAAAGCCGGCCGGCCCCCGCGATACCCGCGTGGGCCGGCTTTTTTTCGTGCGGCATGGGCATGTCGTACATGCACGTGCATGCATCGGGGATTCCAACGTATCGGGTTTTCCTTTTGACCGTGCGGGGCAAACGCGCTATAGCCCGTCCAAGATCGGACAAGCAGGGCGCACATCATGGCGCTGCTGCGGTCCGGGGGAGGTTGAACATGCCGGTCACGCCGCGCGTCGCATTCATCATCGCCGTATCCATGGCCGCAATGCTGATGCTGGACGACACTCCCGGAATTTCCGCCAAGAACGCCACATACGTCGGCAGCGAAGCCTGCGGGCAATGCCACCCCGATGAATACGAGCGCTACAGCACGCACTCCAAGAAAGCCCGCTCCGCGCGGCACGTGACCCAGATGGCCGCGGACCTCAAGCCCTTCGAGCTGGCCAAGTGCTTCGAGTGTCATGCCACGGGCTACGGCCAGCCCGGCGGCTTCGTGAGCCTGGAAGCCACGCCGCACCTGGCCAACGCCGGCTGCGAGGTCTGCCACGGGGCCGGCTCCCTGCACGCCGAGAGCGGCGACACCTCGCTCATCGCGCTGCCCACGCTCAAGGATTGCGAACACTGCCACAACGAGGCGCGCGTGGCCTCCTTCGGCTTCAAGCCGCTCATCCACGCCGGCGCGCACTAGGGACTTGTGCATTTCAACTGGGAGAAGGCGCGGCCCTCTCCCAGCCCCTCTCCCGCCAGGGAAATGATTTCCCTGGACCTTCAGTTTCCTGACAACAAGCCAGCGCCCCGGACCATCCGCACCACCCAGGGCAGGTTGACTTTGAGACGCTCGCTCCGGCGTTGACGGCGCAAGCGGATTGCGCCCACGCCCACGCGGCGGCAAGCCATGCCGACGCATGGCTTGCAGAGCATTTTCAAAAACGAAATGCTCCAGCAACGCCCGCACCCAACGCGGACACCATCCTTTTTCCACCAAAAGTATTGAATTGACGGCACAATGCCGCTAGAGTCAGATCAGTCTGTCATCTGCGCCGTCCCGCAAGCCTTGATCGGCACGGCGCGGCCAACCGCTAGGAGCTGCCATGGGCAAATGGGAATGCACGGTCTGCGGCCACATCTACGATGTCGCGCAGGGCGATCACCTGTCCGGTATCGCGCCGGGCACAGCCTTCGAGGACCTTCCCGAGGACTGGCGATGCCCCATCTGCCGCTCGGGCAAGGATGCTTTCCAGAGAGTCGAGGAATAGGCTTCCAGGCGAGCCTCGGCCGCTCCGTGGCCGCTCGCGGCGGCGGGCCGGAATCGCGTCAACAAACCGGAGGATCACATGGACAAGTACGTCTGCAACATCTGCGGCTATGTTTACGATCCCGCCGAGGGCGACCCCGACAACGGCGTCGAGCCCGGCACCAAATTCGAGGACGTCCCGGAGGACTGGGTCTGCCCCGTGTGCGGCGCGCCCAAGTCCGAGTTCTCCAAGGAAGGCTGATCCGCGCTCCGCCGAGGCGCGCCTGGGCCGGGAACGCGGACTAGCGCTCCCGGCCTTTTTCCCGCGCCCGAGACATTTCCGGCCTTTTTCGCTTTGCAGCGGATACGTTTTTCCCTAACTTGCATGGACCATCACGCATGCCCCTCAACAAGCGAGGAGAGCCATGAGACCTGTGGAGATCAAAAAGGACATCCACTGGGTGGGCGCCGTGGACTACAACGCACGCGACTTCCACGGCTACGCCCTGTCGCCTTTCGGCACCACCTACAATGCCTTCCTCATCAAGGACGAAAAGGTCACCCTGTTCGACACGGTCAAGCACGGCTTCGAGGACGAGTTCTTCGAGAACGTGATCCAGGCCGCCGGGAGCCTCGAGGCCATCGACTACCTCGTGGTCAACCACCTGGAGCCGGACCACGCCGGCTGCCTCGTGGAGGCCGTGGAGCGCATCAAGCCCGAGAAGATCTACTGCTCGCCCATGGGCGGCAAGGCCATGGACGCGCTCTATCACATGAAGGACAAGGGCTGGGCCATCGAGCCCCTGCCCACGGGCGCGAGCCTGTCCATCGGCCGGCACACGCTCCAGTTCATGGAGACGCGCATGCTCCACTGGCCGGACAACATGATGACCTACATCCCCGAGGCGCAACTGCTCATCTCCAGCGACGCCTTCGGCCAGAACTGGGCCACGAGCGAGCGCTTCGCCGACGAGGTGGACCGCGCCAGGCTCACGGAGCTCATGCGCGAGTACTTCGCCAACATCGTGCTGCCCTTCTCGCCCATCGTGCAGAAGACCTTCGAGCAGATCCAGAAGCTCGGCTGGGAGATCGACATGATCGCCCCGGATCACGGGCTCATGTTCCGCGGCAAGGACGTGGCCTTCGCCATCCAGCAGTACGCGGAACTGGCCGCCCAGCACCCCACGCGCCGGGCCGTGATCCTCTACGACACCATGTGGCATTCCACCGAGGCCATGGCCAGGGCCATCGGCGACGGCCTCAAGGCCTCGGGCTGCGAGGTGATCATCATGCACCTCAAAGCCAACCATCACACGCGCGTCATGACCGAGGTCTCGCGCGCGGGCGCGGTCGTAGTGGGCAGCCCCACGCACAACAACGGCATCCTGCCCATGGTGGCCGGCACGCTCCAGTACATGAAAGGCCTGCGGCCCCAGAACAAGGTCGGCGGCGTGTTCGGCTCCTTCGGCTGGAGCGGCGAGTGCATGAAGCTGCTCAAGGAGTGGCTGGCGTCCATGAGCATTGATGTCGTGGGCGACGGCGTGAAGAGCAAGTTCGTGCCCGGCGAGGACGTGCTCGGCCAGTGCTTCGAGTACGGCAAGCAGATCGCCCAGGCCCTTGAGGCCAAGATGCAGGCCTGCGGGGTGAAGTAATACGGAGGGGCGACGGCCCCAGGACCCGTGCGTTGCGAAGCGGCGGCCCGGCAAGCCGGCCGCCGCTTTTTAGCGAAATCGCTTACGCCCATACGCGCAGTTCACGCAAGCTGTGGGCGATGCCGCTCTCCAAGCCATCCTCGGCAAGAACATGCTCACCCTCACGAGGAGGGAGCACCCCCCTCGCCGCCCGCGCCCGGAACGGACAGCTTCCTGGTGTCCAGGGCCGGCGCGGGTGGCAACCCTGTAACCGCGAGGATTTCCTGCTCGCCGAGGCTCTCCCGCGCCACCAGGGCCGCGGCGAGCGCATCGAGTTGCTTGCGGTGCGCGGTGAGGAGCCGTTTGGCCTCCTCGTGGCTCTCGCCGATGATCTTGAGCACCTCGGCATCGATGGTCTTGGCGGTCTCCTCGCTGAAGGGTCTCGATCCGCCGTACCCCCCCCATCCTCCCAGGTAGGGGTTCTCCCTGGGGGCGAGCTGCACCATGCCGAGCTGCTCGCTCATGCCCCAGCGCGTGACCATGCGCCGGGCCAGGCCGGTGGCTTGCTCGATATCGCTTTCGGCCCCGGTCGTCTTGGCGCCGTAGACGATCTCCTCGGCCGCGCGGCCTCCCAGCATGCCGACGATTCTCGCGCGCAGATAGGCTTCCGGATAGTTGTAGCGGTCGCTGTCCGGGCGCTGGTAGGTGACGCCGAGGGCCTGCCCCCGCGGCACGATCGTCACCCGGTTTACCGGGTCGGCGCCCGGCATCACCAGACCCAGGATGGCGTGCCCGCCCTCATGGTAGGCGATGCGTTCCCTGTCGGCGCGGCTCAGGAGAAGAGGACGCTCGGGGCCAAGCACAATTTTTTCCAGCGCATCCAGAAAATCCTTCTGATGCACCTCGTTCTGCCCGCGGCGCGCCGCCAGCAGCGCCGTCTCATTGACAAGGTTTCTCAGGTCGGCCCCCGAGAACCCGGGCGTCGTGGCGGCCAGCTCCTCCAGGCGTACGTCGTTCGCGAGCGGCACGTTGCGGATATGGACCTTGAGGATCGCTTCGCGTCCGTTTTTGTCCGGAAGGTTCACCACCACGCGCCGGTCAAAACGCCCGGGCCGCAGGAGCGCTTTGTCGAGCACCTCCGGCTGGTTCGTCGCCGACAACACGATGATGCCCTCCCGACTGGAGAAGCCGTCCATTTCCGTCAGGAGCTGGTTCAGGGTCTGCTCCTGCTCGCTCGAGCCGCCGATGGCCACCTGACCCCGCGCACGGCCGATGGCGTCCAATTCGTCGATGAAGATGATCGCCGGCGCGTGCTCGCGAGCCTGTTTGAACAGGTCCCGCACCCTGGCCGCGCCCACACCCACGATCATTTCCACGAACTCCGCGGCACTCATTGAGAAAAACGGCACCCCGGCCTCTCCGGCGACGGCTTTGGCCAGCAGGGTCTTTCCCGTGCCCGGCGCTCCCACCAGCAGCACGCCTTTGGGAGCGGTCCCGCCCAGGCGGGTGTACTTCGGAGGATCCTTGAGGAAATCCACGATCTCGACCAGCTCGTTTTCGGCTTCATCAATACCGGCGACGTCATCGAAGGTGACCTTGGGACCCTGCTCCTGATCGTAGCGCCGCGCCTTGCTCTTGCCGAGGCCCAGGGTCTCCCCCATGCCTCTGCCTTGTTGCGCCGCCCGGCGGAAGAGCCAGACATAGAGCCCAATGAACAGCAGACCCGGGCCGAAGCTGTAGAGAAGCGTCAACCAGGGGCTGCGCTCTTCGTTAATCGGCGTGGCGCTGATTTCGACCCCATGATTGATGAGAAAAGCCTCCAGGCCGGGGTCCACGAAAGAAGGCAGGGTTGTCGTGAAAGCGGCCGCTGTCCGGGATGTTTGCCGGGGCGCCGGGCCGCGTTCGCCCGTGGATCGGGATTCGCCTTGGGCCGGCGCACCCTTTTCTTCCGCCGGCGGGTAGGTGATCGGCGTCTCGAAACGGCCCTTGATGGTTTCGCCCCGACTGAAGATGGCCTGCACGTTGCCCTTGCCGACCTCCTCCTTGAACACGGTATAAGGTATTGTGAGCGGTTCTTCCGGTCCGGGCAGCAGCAGTCTCACCAACCAGTAGTTCATGAGCAGAATGAGCACGAACCACAGCCATGTCTTGCGCGGCGGCATCTTCGCCTGGGCGCCGTCCCGAGGAGCTCCGGCCGGTGTGTCGGCCGAAGCGGCGTCACCGCGTTTGAACTGATCTTTTGTCACGCTCATGGTCCTCACCTCCTCAAGAACTATAACCGATTTCGAGAGAGGGCGCGAAGCCCTCTCTCGGTTCCGGTCTTCAGTACGACTCTTCGTACTCCAGATCCTCCTCGCCCATGGGCTTGGCGAACTTCACGTGCGCCCAGGTCTGGTAGAAGATGACGATGGGCACGAAGATGGCCACCACGACGAGCATGATGGTCAGGGTCAGCTCGCTGGACGACGAGTTGTAGGCAGTGATGCTCCAGCCGGGGTTGAGGCGCGAGGGTAGCAGGGCCGGGAACAGGCCGATGATGCCGAAGAAGGTCACGGTCAGGATGGTCAGGGCCGATGCGCCCATGGCCGGCCACATGCGCCGGCTGGCCAGGAAAGCCCGCGTGGCGATGAGCCCGATCACGGCCAGCAGCGGCACGGCGAACAGCACGGGCCAGCGCATGTAGTTGCTGAAGAGATGCGTCTCCACGGAGGTGTAGACGAGAAAGAGCACCAGGATGACGGCGAAGGCCATCCAGAGCTTCTCGGCCATGGCCTGGGAGCGCCTGCGCAGCTCGCCGTCGGTGCGCAGGCCGAGCCACAGGGCCCCGTGGAGCATGAACATGACCACGAAGAGCACGCCGCCGGCCAGGCCGTAAGGATTGAGCAGGGTCAGCAGGCCGCCCTGGAAGATGCCGTTCTCGTCCAGCGGCAGGCCCCGGAAGATGTTGGCGAAGGCCACGCCCAGGAGCAGCGTGGCCGCGAAGCTGCTGATGGTGTGCAGCCAGTCCCAGGTGCGCCGCCAGGCCGCGCCCTCGACCTTGCCCCGGAACTCGAAGGACACGCCGCGCAGGATGAGCATGAACAGGAGCAGCATGAGCGCGGTGTACAGGCCGCTGAACATGGCCGCATAGGCCGTTGGGAAAGCCGCGAAGGTCGCGCCGCCGGCGGTGATGAGCCAGACCTCGTTGCCGTCCCAGAACGGTCCGGAGGCGTTGAGGAGCATGCGCCGGTCGCGCTCGTCCTTGGCCAGCACGGGCATGAGGCTGCCCGCGCCCAGATCGTAGCCGTCGAGCATGAAGAACACGGCCCACAGCAGGCCCCAGAGAAAGAACCAGATGGCTTGCAGATCCATGAGCGTCCTCCTTTGCGGACCTAAACCGCCTTGGGGCCCTTCTTGGCGAAGTGAACGATGAGCCAGAAGCCCGCGATGCCGAGCAGCGTGTACATGGCGATGATCGTGCCCAGGCTGAACCAGACCTGGCCCGCGCTGATGGCCGGGGACACGGAGTCGGCCGTGCGCATGACGCCGTAGACGATCCACGGCTGGCGGCCGACCTCGGCCACGGCCCAGCCCGCCTGCAAGGCCAGGTACGGCAGCGGGATGGCCAGGAGCATGGCCCACAGGAGGAGCTTCTGGTTCTCGATGTCCTTGCGCTTGAGCCAGGCCCAGGCCATGAGCGCGATGAACAAGGTGCCCAGGCCGACCATGACGCGGAAGGACCAGAAGGTCAGTTGCACGGGCGGCCGGTCCTCCTTGGGGAAGTCCTTGAGGCCCTTGACCGTGGCCGACGGATCGCTGAAGGCCAGGATGGACAGCATGGACGGGAGCTTGAACAGCTCGATGCTGTTACGCTCGTTCTCGGGGTCCGGGAGCACGAGCAGATGCATGGGCGCGTGGTCCGTGGTCTCCCAGTGCGACTCCATGGCCGCGAGCTTGGCGGGCTGGACCGCGGCCACCTCGTTGCCGTGGAAGTGGCCCTGGCCGGCCACGAACAGGGCGCTGGCCAGGCCGAGCGGCAAGGCCAGGCGGAAGGAGCGCAGGAAGAAGTCGGTGTTGGACTTGCGCAGGAGATGCCAGGCCGAGATGCCCATGACGAACATGGCCCCGAGCAGGTACGCGCCGCTGACCGTGTGCAGGAACTGCTGCCAGCCGAAGCTGTTGGTGATCACGGCCATGAAGTCGGCGAGCTCGGCTCGGCCGTTACGGATGACGTAGCCCACGGGGTGCTGCATCCAGCCGTTGGCCAGCAGGATCCAGATGGCCGACAGATTCGCGCCGAAGAAGATGAGCCAGGCCACTGTGGCGTGAAATCTGGGCGAGAGCTTCTTCCAGCCGAAAACCCACACGGCGACGAACGTGGACTCCAGGAAGAAGGCCGCCGTGGCCTCGATGGCCAGGAGCGAGCCGAAGATGTCGCCCACGTAGGCCGAGTAGCGGCTCCAGTTGGTGCCGAACTGGAATTCCAGGGTGATGCCCGTGACCACGCCGATGGCGAAGTTGATGAGGAACAGCTTGCCCCAGAACTTGGTCATGCGCAGGTAGGTCTCATCCCTCGTGCGCACCCATTTGGTCTCCATGACGGCCACCAGGAGCGACAGGCCCAGGGTCAGCGGCACGAACAGGAAATGGAAGAAGGTCGCCGCCGCGAATTGCAGCCGAGACAGAAGCAAGGCGTCCATCCACTCTCCTCCCTTTGTGAGTATGAAATGACAAAAGGCGGAATAGCCTTTGTTTGTACCCTTTTGGCGGCAAAAGGCAATTCAGGCTTGGAGCCTGCCTGAATCGTGGGGCACTCAAGGAGGCCGGCGGGACGGCGCCTGGGCTGGCATCCTTGGATCGCACGGCGCCCAGTTTTCCAGCCCATTACTTTCGCACGCTACGCATCCGCCATGGGCGATGCGCAGACACCATCTGGCTCTGCGCAAGCTCGCCTGCCGCTTCATCATGTTCAGGCCTGTGGACAGGTTCTGCTGGTGGCCCTGATGCCCAACAGCACAGACCTGTATAGGGAAATTAGCCGAGCCGCACTTTACTAAACCAGCAATTACAATGCCTTGCCTTGATGGAATCTGAAGAAGTTTTACTTTCTTCCTCATTGCAAACCGATTGGCGCAATGCAAAGACGATAAGGGCCTGGAAAAACATCATATAAAACCATTGGCATATCTCTTGATTTGGCCGAGCTAGCCTTGGATAAGGCATTATTCAAGCAATAATGCCCAGAGAAGAAATATATTTTGAAAAATTGAAAAATAAGGTTGGTTAAAAATCCAAATAGAACAAATTGAATTTAATTTAATCACGATCGATTAGGAAATTCGTTTATTATTAAGAATAATAAAAGAATATAATTTATTAAAAACATAATTTAACCAAAACGCAATACAGGGGGAATTGCAAAGCTAGGGAGATTCGCATGAGGATAGCTCATGTAGGTTTAAGAGCAATCGACTACAACTGCTCAGGAGGAATTGAGAGGCACGTCTTAAATCTGTCCTTGCGCCAAGCGAATCTTGGCCACAAGGTGACTATTTGCAGCAGAGACAAGTATTGTCTTAGCGAACCCCCTCCGCACGTGAACATTGTCATAATGTCCATGCCAGCCATATACACGAAGCATTTGGAAACAATATCGCATACCGCGATTTGTGCCCCTTGCGTCATGGTGGGGTATGATGTCGTCCATTTCCATGCACTTGGGCCGTCGCTGTTCTCTTGGCTGCCCAGGATGTTCAGCACCAAGGTCATTGTGACGGTCCACGGTCTCGATTTTCAGCGGCCAAAGTGGAACGGCATGGCCAAGGCCATTCTCCGTGCAGGTGCATGGACTTCCGCCAAGTGCCCGCACCAGACGATCGTCGTTTCCAGAGTGCTTCAGCGGCATTACGAGGAGATCTATGGCAGATCTCCGGTATACATCCCCAACGGGGTCACTGCGCCGTCCACGCGCCCGTTGGATGCGCTCGCCAAGCGCTTCGGCATCTCCAAGCATAAGTACATCCTGTCCCTGGGCAGGCTTGTTCCTGAAAAAGGCCTGCACACCCTCATAGAGGCCTTCAAGCGCATACGATCTGATGTGCGGCTTGTCATCGCGGGCGACTCCTCCCACTCCGACGATTATGTGCGGCGCCTGAGGTCATTGGCTCAGGATGATGGCCGCATCATCTTCACCGGTTCACTTCATGGCGAGGAAAAGGACGAGGCCTTCTCGAATGCGATGTTCTTTGTCCTGCCCTCTGAGCTTGAAGGCATGCCCATAACCCTCCTCGAGGCCATGAGCTACGGCTGTCCGGTCATTGCGAGCGACATTCCCGAGTGCAGGGAGGTGAGCCAAGCTCCAGGCCTTGCTCTGGAGCCGGAGGGATATGCCTGTGGAATATTCAAGGTCGGCAATCTCCAGTCTCTTATCGTGGAACTGGAGAGGATGCTGAGCGATCCCTCCTTGCCCACCAAGGGGCAACTCGCCAGGAAGCACGTACTCCAGACCTACAACTGGGATTTGATCACACATCGGACCCTGGAGGTCTACGGGCAGGCCATGAGCCCCCTCCTCTCTGTACCGGCCAAATCCACCAGCATGGATCACCATGCTCACTAGCGGAAAGAAGGAACTCGTGTCCGGCTCGCTAGCCAGCCGTATGGCATCCATTCTCATTGCGCTTCGCTTGCTGGATTCCGCCGTCGTGCTTGGAGTTTCGCTCTATCTTTTCTCTTTCGAACTGAGGGGAAGAAGTATGGCGGTATACTGGACCCTCATCATCCTCGGCATGTGCTTGACCTCGCTCATGCTGACAAAGGCCAAGCTGTACCGCCTATGGAGAAGGCCATCGTTCCTCCATGAGGGATTCACGCTCACGCGCGTCTGGTTGCATATCCTCGCGACCATGGCCTTAGGCATGTTTGGCATCGAGTTCTTCCAACTGGTGCCAATCGAGACCACCAGGGTGCTGACAAGTCCGCAAACCTGGCTATGGGCCTCGCTCTGCCCGCTGCTCATGATCGGTGGGCGCTTCCTCCTGCGCACGCTGCTGCGCGGCCTGACCGGCAAGCCATACCCTGAACGCAAGGCGCTCATTGTCGGCGCGGGCCCAGCCGGCCGCAAGATGCTTGATGCGATCCTCATGCACTACGAGCTTGGCTACGAGGTCATGGCCTTCATCGATGACGACCCAAGCCTGGCCGGGACCTCCATCAAGGGCGTGCCCGTCCTGACTTCGCTGAGCGCATTGGCGGAGCATATCAACAAGATGGGCGTGGAGGACGTTTTCATCACCAAGTATGAGGACAACGAGGAGATATCCTCCCGGATCACGGCAATGCTGGGAGACACCACGGCCGATTCCTACTTCGTCCCCAACGTGCATGGCCTGGCGCTTCTCAAGCCTTGCGCCGTGGATCTCGCGGGCATGCCCGTGGTCTCCCTGGGCCGCCCCTCCTGCGCCGATGAGGCGAGCCAAGTGCTCAAGTGGCTTGAGGACAAGACCCTTGCCCTGCTCATCATCCTGCTGCTCTCTCCCCTATTCGCGGCCATAGCCATTGCCGTCAAGCTCAGCTCGTCCGGGCCGGTCATCTTCAAACAGAGGCGACATGGCCTCAACGGCGAAATCATCCAAGTCTACAAATTCAGGACAATGCGCGTGGTCGAGGACGGGACAGACGTGCGGCAGGCCACCAAAGACGATCCTCGCGTCACGAGGATCGGGGCTCTCCTGCGCAAGACCAGCCTCGACGAACTGCCGCAGTTCTTCAATGTGCTCAAGGGGAACATGTCCCTTGTCGGACCACGGCCCCATGCAATCCACCATACGGAAATATATCGCAAGCAAGTCTCCGCCTACATGCACAGATTGAAGATGAAGCCAGGGATAACAGGATTGGCCCAGATCAATGGATTCCGAGGAGAAGTTCGCAGCGCCGAGATGATACGGCGCAGGGTTGAATACGATCTCGCTTATATAACCAATTGGTCAATCCTATTAGATATCAAGATAATACTGCTCACACTTACAAGAGGATTCATACATAAGAACGCCTACTGATCGAAACCGGTCAAGGCTAACGACATGGAGCCCATAATGAAGATCATCATGTTTGGAGGTGATGGATACTGCGGATGGCCCACCTCACTCTATCTGGCCAAGCGAGGCTTTGATGTCATCATCGTGGATAACCTGTCGCGCAGGCAGATCGACGTGGAGCTTGGCGCGTGCTCGCTCACGCCCATAGAGCCCATACAGAAGCGCATCGCGGCCTGGAGCAAGCTGCAGCCGCGTAAGCCTATTCGTTTCGAAAACATCAACATCGCCCAGCAAGGCGAACGGCTCAGGAGCTTCATCGCCTGTGAGCAGCCAGACGCGGTTCTGCACTATGCGGAGCAGCGGGCCGCCCCCTACTCCATGAAGACCAGCCAGCATAAACAGTACACCCTGGGCAACAATCTGCTTGCCACGTTCAACCTCCTGGAGGCCGTGGCCGACTCCGGCAAGGACACGCACTTCGTCCACCTGGGATCCATGGGCGTGTACGGGTACTTCTCCAGGGATACGACCGTGCCCGAGGGCTATATCGAGTTCGAGACTCCGGGCGGGAACGGCAACGGCTCCAAGTTCAACGACAAAAAGCGCTTCCTGTGCCAGGGCAGCCCAGCGAGCATCTACCACTGCACGAAGATGCAGGACGCCATTCTGTTTCAATTTTACAACCAGAACAACAACATGCGCATCACGGACCTGCACCAGGGGGTGGTCTGGGGGACTCTCACCGACGAAACGCGCCAGGATGAGGCGCTCATCAACCGCTTCGACTACGACGGCGATTACGGGACCTTCATCAACCGGTTCCTTCTGCAGGCCACCATCGGCCACCCCATCACCCTGTACGGCAAGGGCGGCCAGTGCAGGCCCATCATTCACATCAACGACTCCATGCGCAGCATTGAGCTTGCGCTGCTCAACCCTCCCGCGCTCGGCGACGGCGTGCACATCTACAACCAGATGACCGAGGTCTATCAGATCCGCGACATCGCCGAAATCGTGGCCGCCAAGACCGGCGCCGAGATACGGCACGTGCCGAATCCGCGCATCGAGAACGAGGACGTGCGCTACTCGGTGAACAACTCAACGCTTTTGTCGCTCGGCCTCAAGCCGACGTTCATCTCCGACACGCTCCTGGACGAAGTCATGGAGGTCGTGCGCAAGCACATCGATCGCTGCGACACATCGACCATCATGCCACGCTCCAAGTGGCGCAAGGATCTCAGCCTGGAAGATACGGCGGCTACATCACGGTCGAACCGCAACCAGCCTGCGAACGTAGCGCGGGAGGGAGCCAGGGGCAGCGGCAAAGGATCGTCCAAGAACGATTATGTCATTGACCAATCGACAGTATGGCTCATCTGACGCGGCATTCATTTCAGATGCTTAGGGTCAAGAGACATGAACATCCCTGCCCAAGGAGGAAGATATGATCATGGTGCTTGGCGGGGCCGGCTACATCGGTTCGGCGGTCTCCTACTACCTGCGCCAGACGGACAGGGAAGCCGTCATCGTCGACAACCTCTCCAGCGGCTTTCAGGAGCTGGCGGACGGCACGGGCTGTCCGCTCATCCGTTGCGACCTGCGCGACAGGGAGGCCATCCGCAAGGTCATGCTCGACGTCCGCCCCGAGGTCATCATGCACTTCGCGGCCTCGCAGGGCGTTCCTCAATCCGTGAGCAGCCCGAGCGAGTTCTACAACAACAACGTCCTGGCCACCATAAACGTCATGGACGCCATGCGCGAGTCCAGGGTCAGACATCTCATCTTCTCCAGCACGGCGGCCTCATATGGCGTTCCCCTCTACACCCCCATTGACGAGAGGCATCTCCTGGCGCCGACCACGCCCTATGGCTGGACGAAGATCATGATGGAGCAGGCCATGGCCGACTACGCCAAGGCCTACGGCATGACCTTCTTCGCCCTGCGCTACTTCAACGCGGCAGGCGACATACCGGGAGCGCCCGTGGGCGAGATGCACGACCCGGAGAGCCACCTCATCCCCAACATCCTCCTCTCGGCGTTGCGCGACGACGGGCAGGTCTTCGAGGTGTACGGCGGCAAGTACCCGACCCACGACGGCACATGCCTGCGGGACTACATCCATGTGGAGGACCTCGCCCGGGCGCACATCGCCGCCATGGACCACCTGCGCTCCGGAGGCGGGAGCGGCATCGTCAACCTGGGCTGCGGCGCGGGCTATTCGGTCATGGAGGTGCTCGAGGCGTGCAATCGTGTTACCGGCCGGCGGATTCCGCATATCGTCAAGGCCCCCCGGCCCGGCGACCCACCCTGCCTCATCGCCTCCAACAAGCTCGCGCGCCAGACGCTCGGCTGGGTTCCCGAGTGGAACTCCATCGACGCCATTGTCGAGAGCGCCTGGAACTGGCATCGGGCTCGGTTCGCCCTGAACAGCACATATGTCACTCAAATGGCCAGGCCCATGGGGATGTAAGACAATGCAAGCCATGTTCGATCCCGTAGCCAAGAAGCCGGAAAGGCGCGAAGTTTCCAACGCCCGCTCTGCTTATTCGCATCCACCGCTCAAGATACTTCTGGTCAACAAGTTCTATTACCTGAACGGAGGCTCCGAGCGCGTGCTCTTCCAGGAGCGCGACTACTTCCGGCGCTTGGGCCATCAGGTCGTTGACTTCTCCATGCAGCATCCCAGGAACATCGACTCGGCATACGCATCATTTTTCATTCCTCAAGTCGAGTATGACGGCGACCAAAGCCTGTGGTCCAAGATAAGGAATACGGCGACCTTCATCCACTCTCCTCTCGCCGTGTCGAGGCTGCGAAAGCTCGTGGAGAAGGAGCGCCCGGACATCGTCCACCTGCACAACATTTACCACCAGATCACGCCTTCCATCATTCCCATGCTCAAGAAGCAAGGGCTCAAGATCGTACTGAGCCTGCACGACTATAAACTCATCTGCCCAAGCTACACGATGCTGAACAAGGAAGTCGTCTGCGACTACTGTCGGGGATATCGGTTCCATGGGCCCCTGGTGCATCACTGTCAAGGCTCCCGCGCCAAGGAACTGCTCCTCTCCGCGGAAGCGTACTACCATAAATGGCGGAAGAGCTACGAGGCGGTGGACATGTGCATAGCCCCGAGCCAGTTCATGGCCGACAGGATATCGGCCCGGATTCCCGCCGAGCGGATCACCGTCATCCGCAACGGCATCGAGGGCGACCAGTACGTCCCCACATGGAATGACAAGGGGTATGCGCTCTATGTCGGCCGGGTCTCCAGGCAAAAGGGCATCGAAACCCTGTGCAAGGCCCATGCGGCCCTTGGCGGAGCCATTCCGCTCAAGATTGTCGGCACTGGCCCCCTCCTGGCCGAGCTGGAACGGCGGTATCCCGATGTCGAGCTCCTCGGATACCGTTCGGGCGATGAGCTCCGGGAGTGTGTCGGCTCCGCCTCGTTCGTGGTGCTGCCCTCGGAGTGGTACGAGAACTGCCCCATGTCGGCCCTGGAGACCATGGCTTTGGGCAAGCCCATGATCGCGGCGGCGATTGGAGGTCTTCCGGAGATCATCGACGAGGGGGTCACGGGGCTGCTCTTCGCGTCAGGAAGCGTCTCCGACCTCGCCGACAAGATGCTGCGCCTATGGCGGGACGAGCCGCTGCGAAGGCGCATGGGGTTCGCGGCCAAGGCCAAGCAGCTCAAGCGCCATATCAACCAGGTCAGACAGGAGGCCGTGCTCGACGTTTACTATCGCCTGCTCGGCCACGAGCGCCCGACCAGGGGAAAGGTGCGCGCATGAGGCAATCCGCCGAAATCCCCATGCCGTCCGAGGCTCTCCTGGCGCTCACATATCGCTGCAACGCCAAGTGCCACATGTGCAACATCTGGCGGTTCCCTTCCGCGCCAGCGGAGGAGGTCACGCCCGCGGATCTCGATAAGCTGCCGGAGAGCTTCACGTTCGCCAACATCACGGGAGGGGAGCCTTTTCTCCGCAAGGACATCGAGGATGTCATCGAGGTCGTGCTCGCCAAGACAAAACGGCTCGTGGTGAGCACCAATGGCTTCTTCACCGAGCGCATCCTGAAGGCGGCGAAACGGTTCTTTCCGCGCATGGGCGTGCGCATCAGCATCGAAGGCCTGCCCGCGGCCAATGATGAACTCCGGGGCATCAAGAACGGCTTTGACCACGGGCTGCGGACCCTGCTCAGGCTGCGCGAGCTTGGAGTCAAGGACATCGGCTTTGGCATAACCGTCTCGGACCGCAATGCCCGCGACATGCTCGAGCTCTACGCGCTGGCCGAGTCCATGGGCCTGGAGTTCGCCACGGCGGCCATGCACAACACCTACTACTTTCACAAGTACGACAACTCGTTCCAGGACGTTGACATGATCTCCGAGCAATTCAGGCGCATTGCCACCCGCCTGCTCAAGACAAATCGTCCCAAGAACTGGTTCAGGGCCTACTTCAACCATGGCTTGGCCAACTACGTACGGGGCAACGCGCGCCTGCTGCCCTGCGAAGTCGCCTCGGACGTGTTCTTCATGGATCCATTTGGCGAGATACGACCCTGCAACGGCATGAAGGAGAGCATGGGCAACATACGCCAGGCCGCCTTCGAGGAGATATGGAACAGCGCAAAAGCCGCCGAGGTGCGACGCAAGGTTTCGGAATGCAAGCAGAACTGCTGGATGGTGGGCAGTGTCGCGCCAGCCATGAAGAAACGCCTCGGGATTCCAGCGGCATGGGTCGCCAGGAACAAGCTGCGCGTCCTTGCCGGCAAGGAGCCTGCCTGGTGTTTCGATGACGTCCACCAGGCTTCCAAGGAGCCTGGCGTGGAATGCCCCGCCCCTCACTCCATGGATAAGAACCGCCAAAGATGACGCTGAACGGCCTCGCAAAGTCATCCATGGACTTGGAGGAGCTCCAGAATGTTGAAGGTGTATCGTCGGCCCAGTGGGACATTGAACGTCTTAGCCGTGGCCTTGACTGCCCACTCCCGGGATGGGTTCTCGTCGGCACTCCAGCATTGCCGTGCGACGCTTGGCAAACTGTTGGAAAAGCCGTCCTGGCTTTCTTCAGCTTCGCACTGCCTGGGCGAAGCTCAACCGTTGCTCACGCATGCTTCGCACCAGGCGGATCGATCTGGCCAGCGCAGACTGCTTTCCCGACTGGCTGTCCATGCAGAACCTCAGGCATTATTCAGCAACAAGTATCAATATGCGGAATAAGCAATATTCAATAACCAGGAATTCGCTCTACAACGTCCTGGGCTGGGTCATCCCAATCATCGTCAACTTCGTGTCGATTCCCATAATCGTCGCGAAGCTCGGCTACGACCAGTATGGCGTCTGGGTATTGGTCATGGCCGTCATGGGCTACTTCGCCCTGCTTGACCTTGGAGTGGTCAAAGGCGGCATCAGATTCCTGGCCGAGTACAGCGCCGCCAACGACATGAGACGGGCCAGCCAGGTCATCTCCCTGGGGTTCTACGCCTACCTGCTGATCGGCCTGCTGGGCTGCGGGCTCACCCTCCTGTGCACCGACCCGGTGCTGCTCCCGCTCATCAAGCTGCCTGACGAGCTTCACGACTTGGCCCGTCAGGTATTCCACCTCGCCGCCTTCGGCTTCCTGGTCACCATGCTCCAGACCTACATGCTCTCCCTGCCCCAGGCGGTGCACCGATTCGATATCAGCAACAAGGTGGACACGGCGAACCAGATTCTGACCACGGCGGCGACCGTTATCGCCTTGAGCCTCGGCTTCGGCCTCGTGAGCATCATCGTCATCCGCATAGTCGGCAGCATCTTGTGCTGCGCCTCGCTCTATCATGCGCTCAAGAAATGCCTGCCGGATTTGCGCCTGACCATTCGCTTCGACCAGGGCCTTGCCAGAATGGTCTTCTCCTACAGTCTCGTGTCCTTCGTGGGTAGGCTTGGCACGACCACTGCCAACCATCTGCAGACCATTGTCATTGGATCCATTCTCGGCACTACCGCCGTGACCATCTTCAGCGTGCCCTTTCAGCTCATCAGCAGGGTCATGAGCCTGTCCTACAGGCTATCCATGGTCATTTTCCCGATCTCGAGCGAACTCGGCGCCGGTGAGGCGAATCTCAAGCGCCTTCACGAGATATACCTGACCATGGGGCGCAACATCTTCTTCCTGAACATCATGCAGGTTGTCCTGTTCAGCTTGTTCTCCTGGGACCTTCTGAGCTTGTGGATGGGACGCGATTTCGCGGACAAGTCGAGCCTCATCCTCACCCTTCTGGCCATCGGCGTCTTCTTCGACTCCCTGACAAACCTGCCTTCTCAAATCTGCGACGGATTGAGCCACCCCAGGATCACCAGCACCTTCGCGTTCATTCGAGGCGCCATTGGCATCCTATTTGTCCTGATTGGCGGCCATGTCGCGGGCGTGCTGGGCGTGGCGGCGGGATTCACGCTCTCCTGCATCATCATGAGCCTTGCCTTCAACATCTATGTGCATCCACGCATCATCAAGCTCTCCATGGTGAAAGTCGCCCTATCGTACGCCGAAATCACTGTCTTCGGCCTGCTTGTCCTGGCCTCCTTCATTCCCCTCACCGTCTTCAAGCCGAGAGAAACCCTGGATGTAGCGGCATTCCTGCTCAAGGGGTCAGCGGCAGGGCTGGCATTCTGTCTTTACGGCTATGCGCGGCTTCTGGATGGCGAGCGGAAGAGACAGCTGCACTCCCAGTTGGGCCTCATGCTCAGGAAAGCCGTGTCCGCCAAGTAGAGCGAGGCAGTATGAGAATCGTGCACATCAACACAATGATGCTCGGCGGAGCGGCAAAAGCCATGACGCGCCTCCATGAAGGCCTGCTCGCGGCCGGATCGGATTCGGTCATTCTTACCCAAGACGGCATTGGCGGATCAAGCGCCGCCTTCCGGGCAGGGCTGCGCGGCAAGATCGCGAACCAGCTCCTCCACCGGATGGACATCATGCCTCTGCGGCTGTTCCCTCGGCGTCAGGCCAGCGAGTTCAACCTGCAGTGGGTTCCAGGCCGCGTTCTTCGCAAGCTTGACATGCTCAAACCTGACATCGTGCATCTGCACTGGATCTGCCGCTCGTTCCTCCGGGTTGAGGATCTAAGGCGAATCGACTGCCCGATTGTCTGGACCATGCATGACTCCTGGCCATTCACCGGCGGTTGCAATGTGCCATTTGAATGCGTGCGCTATCGGGAGGGCTGCGGACGATGTCCGCAGCTTGGCAGCCCTATTCTTCACGACCTTTCATGGTGGCTCTGGCGACGGAAAAGCAAGGCTTGGCGCGACGTGGCCATGACGGCCGTCTCCCCGAGCCGGTGGCTCGGCACGTGTGCGGCTTCCAGCCCGCTGCTTGCCGGCAAGGACCTGCTGGTCATTCCGAACGGCCTGGACCTGGAGGCGTTCCAACCTTTTGATAAGCGGCAGGCCAGGCGGGCATTGCGGCTCCCCCAGGATAAAACCCTCCTCTTGTTCGGCGGCATCATGGCCACTGCAGACCGCAATAAGGGCTTCCAGTTCATCAAGCCCGCCCTTGAGGAGACCTCCAGGCATATCGATCCATCGAGCCTGGAACTGGTCGTGGTTGGGGAAGCCGCCTCGCGCGATTCCGCGGATATCGGAATCCCCGTGCGTTTCATTGGCGCGTTGCAGGATAACGTATCAATGGGGCTCCTCTATTCGGCGGTGGATGCCACGGTTCTGCCGTCCCTTCAGGAGTCATTCGGGCAGATGGCCGCAGAGTCGCTGGCCTGCGGCATCCCTGTCGTTGCCTTCAATGCGACCGGATTTCGAGACATCGTGGAGCATGGCGTGAATGGCTATCTGGCTGCGCCCTATGACGCCGCCGATCTGGGAGCGGGGATTGCCGATGTGCTGACCCATTCCGACAAGGCGGCCATGAGTCAGGCCGCCAGAGATAAGGCCACTCGTGAATACGGGCAGGACAGGATGGCCGAGCGGTATGCCGCCATCTATAAGGAATTGAATGCAAGTCATGGAAAGACGCCATACGCGTCCTAACAGACTGTTGAAAAAGCCGTCCTGGCTTTTTTCAACTTCGCAATACCTGAGTAAAGCTCAGGCATTGCTCACGGATGCTGCGCATTCGGCGGGCCATCCTGGCTCGCTCAGCCTGTTTTTCAACAGGCTGTTAAATGACAACGGAAGGGCCGGTGAGTGCAGGTAACTTACGAGTACTCAAATGCTGTAACCGCCGGCATGATTGGGATGCTGGCGATTGGATCAGTATTCTACGCCTTGAAGCCGAAGCGGATCGTTCTGCTCTACGTAGCGCTACTCCTTGTTTTCACCGGCACCTTATATGGCGTGGCCAAGAATCCAGGCATCAAGCCAAATGAAGTTCTTACAGTATACTCGCGAGGAGTTGGCCAGCTCGGTATAAGCATCATAAACATCTATCTCATCATACTCTTTATCTTTTCCATGCTCGTCCTCAAACTTGCCTTACGGCCGCAAGGCGCTCAAGGCGATCCGATATTAGCCCCATCGGTCTTTCTCAGCCTAGCATATGTAATATATTCCACATGTTGCATCCCCTTGAACATCACCATGCAAAACGTAATATCCATGTACGGAGTCTTCAATATACTCAACATGGTGTTTTTCTATGTCATCCTCAAGCATTCCCTCACTGACGAGGAAGACCTGGAGCGCTTCGGAAAGCTCTTCGTCAGCCTGTGCGCCTTCATGGCCATATACGGCTTGGCCAGGATCCCCCTAGGGGGCGACCCAGCCAATTACTATGCGACATTCGAGGAGAAATCCGTCAGCCTGAGCTACTTTGATTTTGGTCAGAGCGCACTCTTCTGCATCGCCGGAATCTATGTGTTCCTGCAGGGCAGGCTGACCAGATTCAGCCTGACAAGAATAGCGGTCATCCTGCTCTGCTTCGCCAACATTCTCTTTTCCTATCGCCGCAATTGCTGGATTGGACTGCTCGTTGTCCTCCTCTGGTATATGATGACGACTGATTTGCGAAAGAAAGTCGCGTTATCCTTCCTAGGAATCGTGGTCGCCCTTGGCGCCCTGGCGATCGCCCAAGCCCGGTTCACAGGCGAGAAGAATGCCCAAGATGCATCTCTTATCTCGGATATAACCAATGCGAAAGGAGAGGTCTCTTTCAAGACCGGCCGGTTTGCCGAGCTGCACGATGCGCTAGTGGCGACGATGGAGTCACCATTCATCGGATTGGGCCCCTGGGGGATGAATAAGGAATTTACTGTCCAGCGCGGCGACGTGACAGCCTCTTTTGTTCATAGCTCCTTGGTGCACATGTTCATGAAAATGGGCTTGCTGGGCTTTATACCATACATGATGATGCTGATCAGATTTCCAATCTGGTGGCTGAAGGAAAGCCGACGCAGTTGGAATAATAAATCCCTTAGGAGCATTGCGGAAGCATTCTTTTGCGGCTTCCTCTTTTGGCTTCCAGACATAATGTTTGGCACACCAATCATCAATTTCAGACATCTTCAACTGCTGGCCATGTCCTTCGCCATTCCAATTATTGCCAGCCATGTGGATATCCGCATGCAAAATGCCTGGAGATACAATGCCAAAGCCTAAGTATCTACTGCTATTAATCTGTGCAAGCTTATCGCTCGGAAGCACTGCCCTGGCGGAGCAGAATGAAAACATGCGAGCATCGATCAGCATAAACGCCATCGGCAACAGTATTATCAGCAATAATTTGATCGGCACAAACTTGCACGTCGGCTACGAACGGGACATTGATACGGATCGGAAGAAGAATCATCTCTATCAACTCAAGCCAAGCACGCGGATGACGCTCAACCGGCAACTGATCGCACGCTGCCGAGAAGCCTCCATCCACATGCTCAGGTTCCCCGGAGGCGGCACAAGCGACGCCTACCGGTGGCGAGAAGGGGTGGGCCCCATGGAAAAGCGCCCCATCGGCAAGGATGAGTACGGCTGGGACATGAAGCATTTCCTCGGCACACTGGAGTTCGGCGAAGTGGCTGACGCATTGGGGGCCGAGATGATGATCACCGCGAACTACAAGACAGGAACGGCGCAGGAGGCCGCCAACTGGGTCGAGTACTGCAACGGGGGAGCCGGAGGCTCTCAACCTGGCTGGACGGATACCACCTTCCCCGCCAGCGCCAGTGCCCCCGCAGGCTACTTTGCCTGGCTGCGCGCCCTCCATGGCCGGGTCAAACCCCTGAACGTCAAATTTTGGGAGATAGGCAACGAGATTCTTTTCCACAAAGACACCAGCTATCTGGATAGAGCCGCCGAGTACAGCCGCCTGATGAAGGCGGCGGACCCGACCATACAAGTCGGGCTCAATGTCGAATCCTTCCTGTATATGAGCAAAAACAACATCGAGTACGCTTCCATACCCAGAGGCATCTTTGATTTCATCACCATTCACTACTATAGCACCCTCAAGACCAGGCGCCCGTTGACCATTTTCTACAACGATGATGAAAGCTTTCGAGACGTCACCGTTTCAAATGCCGGAACATATGAAATACGTGTGACCGCCAAAGGGTCTAGAGCATTGGAGTGGCCGCGCATGCCGCTTTATGTGAATGGAGCCCTTGTGCGTGAATTCAAGGTGGATTCACCTTCTCTCGAAACATACCGAGCCACGGTCGAACTCAAGCAGGGCCATAACACACTTGTGATAGCGTTCGTCAACGACATGCATATCCCAGGCATGGCTGACAGCAACCTCCATGTAAAAAGCGTCAAGCTCGTGGGGCCAGATCGGAATGTGACGGAGGTATGGAATACTCGCGAATACGAGTACGCATGGCTGTTCGCAAACAATAAACTCATTGAGGAACATGTTGAACTCATTAAACGGACGTTTCCCGATCTGCCGTTGATGATCACCGAAGGGAATGCGGGCTACGGCATTAATGAAGGAAATATCAATCGCCAGGAGACGCGCAAGCTAAAGGCTGGCCTTTGGTTGGCTGGCCTGCTCAATGCTCTCATAAGAAAGGATGTGCCGGTCTTCACCCATTGGAAGCTGACGGATGCATATATGGGCTTCAACATGGTGGCGCCCGATGGGCATGTTACTCCATCCTATCATGTCTTTAAGCTGTATTCGAAGCATATCAATCAACGCAGCGTCGAATTGGCAATCTCCTCTCCGGCCTTTGATGCGCCGCTCCTGGAGACAACCGCATTCGGCAAGGCGACCACCGCCAACCCCTTCGTGGATGCCGTGGCCAGCTATGACGAACAGAACCGAATGCTCATCATGACACTTCTGAACAGGCACTCCACAAACACGATCCATACAGAACTGCAGTTGGGCCCCATGAGAATCAATGGCGGCAAGTATAGGCAGGAAGTGCTCAACGCGGCGGATGGCAAGGGTTTGGAGGCCGACAACGAGCAGAACCCGAATAACGTTGCCGTGAGGACCAGAATGATCGCTCTGAACGATCCGAATATCGTTCTGGCCCTGGAGCCTCACAGCCTGACGACCATTTACCTTCCGGCGGAGTACTAACCGGCAACTTACGCCACCAGGGGCGACCGGCATGCATGTCATCATAATCGACCGATGGATAGGATTCCCAAACGGCATGGCCACCACGCAACGGATCAAGCTAATAGGCCAGGCGCTTGTGGAACAGGGCGCGCGAGTCACGGTGCTCATTGCCGGCCCCAGCGAGCGTCCAAACAATATTGTCAATCAAGACGCTGCCGGTGAGTACAAGGGAGTTCATTTCGAATACCTGCCCAATACGACGGTCCGCTCGGACTCATTCCTTCAGCGAAGGCTCCATGATTTCCTGGCGCATATCCTGACCTTCCGGCGGATTATCAGGCTGAGGAGGCAGGGGGAGGACGCGTGCATATACCTCTGGTATCGCTTCTATAAACCGCATTTCTTCGATCGCATGGTCTTGGCGATTGCAAAGGCATTGGGAGTGCCCGTGGTTCTTGAAGTGAACGAGCGTCCCTGGCCCTTGATTGACAACAAGCCACTTCTCTCCCGGATAACGTCGCCCCTATTCGGAGCGTCTGGAGCAATAGCCATATCAGACTATCTGGCTGACTGGATAAATGCGGAAGCCAAGAGACGAGGACAAGACATCTCAGTGGCTACCATACCAATCCTTGTCGATATGGATGAATTCAAAGCAAATGCCGAAGATGAAACAGAGAAGCAGGTTGTGTTTGCCGGGTCAGCGGCGTACGCCAGCACCATAGAGTTCATCCTCGATGCAATGGCGCACGTGTGGGAGGAGCATCCTGATTGCAAACTGGTCATCACTGGCTTTCAGGGTGCCCGCTCTGGCGATTGCTGGCTGGAGAAGGAGCTTGCGGCAAGAGCGGTGCAAGACAAGGTACACCTAACAGGATATCTACCACGACTGGATTTGCTTGAGCTGTATGGCAAATCATCCGCGCTTCTTATCCCCTTGTTCAGCGATGTCGTTTCAATTTCTCGATTTCCAACCAAGATAGGTGAATATCTCGCCTCAGGTCGCCCCATCATAACCAATAAAGTTGGGAGCGTGCCTAGCTATTTCACCGATGGAGTGAATGCCTATATCGCGGAACTTGGCGATCCGAGCGCGTTTGGCCACAAGGTGCTTGAGGCATTGAATGACAAGGAACAATCAAAGCGGATAGGCCTTTCCGGGAGAGAGACTGCGGAAAAGAATTTTACCTTGGAACATCACAAGGAAAGCCTCTTCAAGTACTTCACGCAGATATCGCGGCCTTCCACAATGAAAGCCAGCCTTCCTGATGCCAAGCCTAATCCCAACATGTCGCGCAGATGGGAGATTCACAACTGTAACAAAAGGAAGTGATGCAGTGAACACCGAGACGCGCATGCGGAACAAGGTAGCCGTACTCCTTCCCAGACTATGCATTGGTGGCGCGGAGAGGCTTGCCTTAGCGGAACTGCAATACCTACACGCGCATTCCAACTGTTCCATAGAACTACATGTAGTCCATGAAGCCGGACCTCTTCTGGGGGATTTTTCCAAGATTGGCGTTCCCATAAAAATTTGGAACACTCCTCATAGGGATGTACGTCTATTTATTAATTTCGTACGACTGCTCGCATACTTGAAAAAAGAACGATTTACGCTCATCCATTCACATCTTCACTGGTGGGGCGCATGGCTCGGCATTCTTGGAAATATACGCAAGATAACCACTTTCCATATCATGAATAGCCCTAAGACGCACCTCGCCAATGCAAAATTTTATGACAAGGTAATCTGCTGTGGGCAGCGCGTTTTTGATATGCTGCGCATGCATATAAGCGAAGATCGTCTGGTTGTCGTTAACAATGCGGTACCTATTCCTGAGATCGTTGGAGACGAGGTTCAAGCGCAACGCGAGCGCACAAGAAACAAGATTGGAATTACTCAGAGTGACATTGCTGTCTTATCAATCGGGCGCCTAGTTCATCAAAAGGGATATGATATACTTCTTGACGCCTTTTCTATGGTAAGCCGCGAACATCCCCAAGCGATGTTGATCCTCGCCGGCGATGGCCAGGAGCGTGCACGCCTGGAACAGCAGGCCCAAAGGCTAGGCATTGGTGAAAAAGTCAAATTCCTAGGCGTGGTCATGGATGTTGCCCAGCTCTACTTGGCCTCGGATATGTATGTTAATTCTTCTAGATATGAAGGGTTGCCCATGACACTGCTGGAGGCGATGTCATACAAAAAGTGCGTCATTGCCAGCGCGATCGCTGAGAATGCTGAAATAATCGATCATGGAAAAACCGGCATGACAGCCTTGCCCGAGGACCCGGGCAGCTTGGCGCAGACCATGTCCCTGGTGATAGCAGACCGGGACTTGCGCGACATGCTCGGCCAAGCTGGCTACGAGTTCCTGAGGAACAACTATTCCATTGATAAGCACTGCAAAGCCCTGGAGGAAATTTATCTCGCACAGTAACCCATCATTAAGGCATTCCATATCCGCTCTGCCTGGCTACTCCTGCGCTGGTCACAGCGTGGCCGGATGATTTTTCCTGACGCTCCACATCCAGCACCGGGAGCGCCCCTCCTACCCTACTCGCCCAGCTCAACACCTAACTATAACCTTTATTTTATCTTTGTAGCCTGCCAGTCAAGTCAGGCTCGAGCTCGCGCCATGGGCCTCCCTTTTCGAAGAAGCCGGGGATTAGAATACTGACTATAGACGCCGCTCCGCACTTTGATAAATTACTAGATGATATTGCGATACCCTGTCGAAAAAGGCCACCTTGAGCCTCGCGGGGCTTTCACCGGTGTGCGCCTTGGAAGGAGGGTGATCTGGCGCTTGAGGACGTGCGCCGTTGCCGCACGGTGACCTGCTGGAAATGAGCGCTGCAACGCTCGTGGGGGCCAGCAGTGGGTTACTCTAATGGCGAAGTAGAACGGCTGAGATGGTTTCCATGGCAATCTGCCGGAAGGCTTCAGACGTACTTGGCCAGCAGGGTATTCGTATGCTGATTCCACCTGACTCAAGAGCTTCTGGAGACGGCACGAAGACCGCCGCGAACGCGGCTAGCAAGAACAGCAAGGCAAGGGTCCTCATAGTCGAGGACAATCCGATCATCTCCGACTTCCTGCAGCACATATTGAGTGACAAGGGACATGAGGCCGCGGTTGCTCCTACACTCGCGCAGGCTGCGGCTTGGCTGCATAGCAGGCCCTATGACATCGTCCTTCTTGACCTGGGCATGCCCGACGGTAGTGGCCTGGGCTTGCTGAAGAGATCTCATCAATTCACCGGCAGTCCCACCTTCATCGTGCTGACCGGCAGCGGAAGCCCGGAGGACGCAGAGGAAGCCATCCGCGCGGGCGCCAGCGACTACCTCGTCAAGCCGCCTAATGCCGAGACCATACTGCATCTTGTTCTCAGGCATATACAGTGCAGGAGCAAGCGCGCCGCCCAGGCTGGTTGCCATGGTTTTCTCTGCCCGGACATCATCGGCGACAGTCGTCCCATGCACAGCGTGATCGAGGTTCTCTCCAAGGCGGCGAGATGCCGGTCAAGCCTATTGATCACTGGCGAGACCGGCACGGGCAAGGAGGTCTGCGCCAGGTGCACGCATGGCAACAGCGACCGGGGAGACATGCCCCTGGTGGTAGTCGATTGCACGAACATACCTCACAACTTGGCCGAGAGCCTTTTATTCGGGCACCTCAAGGGTTCCTTCACGGGCGCGACGGAGGATAGGGATGGCTTCTTCAAGGAGGCCGACAAGAGCACGATCTTTCTCGACGAAGTCGGCGACCTGTCCCTACCTTTGCAGAAGACGCTCCTTCGGGTTCTCCAGGAGCGCACGTTCCGGCCGGTTGGCTCCCGTGTCGAACTCTCAAGCGACTTCAGAGTCATTGCCGCCACCAACAAGAATTTGCGCCAGATGATGGAGCAGAAGCGTTTCAGAAGAGACCTCTACTTCCGCTTGCGGGCCATACACGTGCATCTTCCGCCATTAATGCAGCGGGCCGAAGACATCCCCAAGCTGGTCGCCCACTTCATGCCCCGCGTGTGCAGGGAAGCCGGCGTTGCTCCCATGCGGGTATCCAAGGATGCTCTGGCTCTCCTGCTGGCGTACTCCTGGCCTGGCAATATCCGAGAGCTATTGAACGTGCTGGTGGCCTCGGTCGCGAACTCCTTCGGCGAATCCATGGTCCATCCGCACAACTTGCCCGTGGAGATCAGGGTCTTCATCGCCAGAAGCATGGCTCAAAGCATGAAGCCCGCCCCTCACGCCTCCGAATCCGCCTGGAAGGAGAAGCTGGACGTCAGCGAGAGCGGTGATCATACAGGGAAGGAGTATCCCACCTACAAGGAATGGAAAACGTTCTTCAAGAAAAAATACGAATGCCAATACCTGCAACAGCTGCTCACCAAGTGTGACAACGACATCAACAAAGCAAGCAAGATTTCCAAGCTGTCACGTGCAAGAGTTTACCAATTAATCAAGGAGCATGGGATAATAAAAACCTAGCGCATGCGGCATTTGCTTATCGCGAAGGCGTTAATAATCGCTTTGGGTGGTATTAAAGATACTAAGATAATCCTGATCCGGCCTGTCGCTAACGGCTATGGCGGCCTACGGGAAGGGAGGAATCATTTCATGCGCATGCATGCGGAGCAGAGCTATTTTGCCCGGAAAATAAGAATTCAGGGTGATGATCCATCTGACGGAAGGGAGATCGAGAGAGGACACGGCCGGCTTGCAGGTCATGCGCGGGCAGTCCTGATCACGGCGCTGTCCCTTGCGCTGATGCTCTGCGCCGGCTTCACGTCGGCCGGTTCGGCCAGCTACCTCATAGGTCCGGGGGATGTCTTGGAGGTTTCGGTTTGGAAAGACGATATGCTCAACAAGGATCTGCTTGTCAGGCCCGATGGCATGATCTCGTTTCCCCTCATCGGAGAGGTGTCCGCAGCGGGACGCACTGTCGAGGAGCTTCGGGTGGAGATTCAGACGCGAATCAAGAAGTACGTTCCCGAAGCTCCGGTCACCGTGATCCTCAAGCAGCTCAACAGCACCAGGATATATATTCTTGGCAAGGTGGCCCATCCCGGCCCGTACATCATGAGCCAGCAGGTCAGCGTCGCGCAAGCACTGGCCATGGCAGGCGGCCTGACTCCTTTTGCGAACGCCAATGACCTTGTCATCATCAGACAGACACCGGAAGGCCAGCAGGTCATTCCCGTCAACTACGAAGCGTTCATTCGAGGTAAGAAACCAGACGGCAACATCTACCTCGAGGCGAACGATACGCTGGTGGCAAAGTAGGATCAATGTCGCGAGCAGGCCTGAATGACGTCCGCTGGACACTGCTTGTCCTGGGATTGCTCGTGGGGACATCCCTTCTGGCGCATCCGGCTCAAGGGGAAACCGTGCTCACCCCTCATGTCGGGGTCAGGGGCGGGTACGACGACAACATCTTCTTCACTGATGACGAGGACTTCGAATCCACCACCTTCCTGGCCCTGAACCTGGAGGACAGCCGCGAGAGAAGCTGGATCAAGACGAGCGCGGAAGCGGCGATCTACAGATATCCCAAATTCAACACCTATGATCGCGTCGATCAGGCCTATTCGCTCGACAGCTACTGGGATGCCTCGGAAAGGACCAGGCTGAGCCTCTCGTCCGCCTTTACCATAGACAACTCCGTTGACGAGATCCTGATCGAGGAAGGCATCGTCACGGAGCAGACCTTACGCCACACCGCGAATGTCTCCCCTCGCGTCCGCAGGCAACTATCGGAGATCTCCTCCCTGGAGGTCGGCTACGACTTCGCTCTCGCTGACTACGACCGCGCGAGCTACTTCGATTACACAAGCCATGGCGGCCGCGTCCTTTATAGACGGGAGCTGTCGGACGAGCGCACCCGGGCCTTGCCGGAAATTCGTTACAGCCATGTCAAAGCCAGGCGAGATGATCCCGGCGCCACGGTTTCCCAGGATATCGTGCAGGCATCGCTGGGAGCGGAGCGCGCGCTGAATGAGATCCTGCTCTTATACGGCAGCCTGGGTTTCGCCTACTGGACCGCGCGCCTCGATGACGTCTCCGGAAACCGGGAGACGGACCACGCAGGCCCCATCGGCAACCTGGGCCTGCGCTACACGTTTGAGCGCGGCGATCTCTCCCTGGAGATCAACCGATCCATAGTACAGGACATCTCCGGAGAGAGCAGCTTCAGGAATCAGGTGACTGGCACGGTCGGGCGTCAACTTGGCGAGCGGCTGGAGGCGAGGCTATCCGGCCTGTACAGCCACAATGAGACGCAAGGCCTTATCGAACGGAGCGCGAGCAACTTCTTCATGGTCACCCCCTCCTTGATCAGCAAGTTGTTCAGGACTCTTACGTTGACGCTCTCCTATACCTACTCCGGACTAGAGCAGCACGATGATGGCGATATGCAAAGTAGAAACAGGATCATGCTTCAACTCGATTGGACTCCGCTTCGCGGCCTGGAACTATAACAGGGAGACATACATTGGACACCCGTTACGAAATAACCGATGTCTTGGCGCTCATAAAACGCCGCAAAGGATTGATATTCATCCCCATGCTGCTGACAGCGATGGCTGCAACGGCCGTAGCATTCATGCTTCCGCCCAAATATCAAGCCAAGGCAACCATTCTGGTCGAGACGCAGGATACTCCTGAGCGCTTTTCCATCGAAACCGGCTCCAGATATGTGGAGGAGCGCATCCAGTCCATCACCCAAAGGGTGCTCTCCCGGGGCAGCCTGCTGACCATGGTCGAAAAGAATGATCTTTGGCCGGATCTGCGGGCGAAGGGAGCCACGGAAGAACTCCTGTCGCGCATGCGCGCGAGCACAATTGTCGAGGCGATCCAGGCTGAGGGCGGAGATGCCCGGGCAGGTCGTCCAGCAGGCACGACCATCGGCCTCACCCTTGCCTTCGAAAGCCATGATCCAGTCAAGGCAGCCCAGGTCACGGACGCCTTGGCATCTTTGTTTCTTCAGGAGAATCAACGCACGCAGACCGAAAACACCAAGATGACGCAGGCCATTCTCGAGAAGCAGGCCAGCGGCTTGCGCCTAGAGATCAACACCCTCGATCAGCGCATTGCATCCTTCAAGGAGCGCAACATGCTCCTGATGCCGGAAATGACTCAACTGCACGTACGGCAACTGGAGGATCTGGACAAGAGCATCAACCAGCGCAGGGAGTACATCAGGCAATTGCGAAGCCGCAAGGCCTTGCTGCAAAGCCAGCTGGCCTCGCTGAAGAGCCAAGCCAACCAGGCTGCGAACGAGCCCCTCACTCCTCAAGAGAAGTACGATGTCCTATGGCTCCGATACCTGGAGCTCCGGGCCGGTCTTTCGGAGAACCATCCGGATGTGGTCGCCTTGAAAAAGCAGCTGGCGTCTCTGCGGGATGTCACCACGGCGTCCCAGGACTACGAGACCAAGGTTCATGAACTAAGGAAGAAGCGCGACAGGCTGGCTGAACTTAGGCAGACCCGCACCGATGACTATCCGGACGTGGCCAAGCTCGCCATCGAAGTGCGCGCTCTTGAGCGGGAAGTCCAGGCGCTCAAGGTCAATCCCGGCCTCACGGCCACCGCGACTGACAAGGCGAACCCCGCGCTCATGAACTTGCGTGAACAGATTGCGACCACTGATCTTGAGATCACCAGTGAGACACGGCTCATCAATGATCAGATCGCACATAGCGAAGAGTTGGCGCGCCGCATCGGTGAAAGCCCTGGCGTCGAGCAGACCTATAACGCGCTCATGCGCGACTATCAGAACCTTGACGTGAGGTACAAGGACACGCTTCAGCGGCTCCAACGGGCCAAGGACGCCAAGGTGATCGAGGAAAACAGCCTTGGCGGTCGCCTGACGCTCATCGACCCCCCGCGGGTTCCAGAAAAGCCTTTCTCGCCCAACCGCCCGCGGATTCTGCTCATGGGCCTGATCCTCTCCATCATGGTCGGCATTGGTTTTGGCGCCGCCGGCGAAGTCCTGGATTCATCGCTCCGCTCGGCCGCGGATGTGCGCCTGATAACCTCCGCTCCGGTTCTCGGCAGGGTGCCCTATCTCAAGCCGTGTTGGAGCAGCCGCAAGGCTGGACAAAGAGCATAAACAGCAGCCTGCATGAAACACTGCACGCAAAGGTGCAATCATGAGCAAGTTGGTCAAGGCCATGGAGCGCGCCAAATGGACGCGAGGCGGACTACAGGCGGAGCAGGATGATGCATTCTCCGCCCCGGATCGCCATCCATTTCCAGAAGCGATCATCTACACGAAGACCACAGTGCTGCCTGCTCCTTCCGAGATCATGGCCCGAAACAGGCTCCTGGGCCCATGGCTGAAACCAGCGATGGCGGATACCTATCGGATGATCCGCATCCAGGTTGCCAAGCGCCTGAGCGCCAAAGGGGGCGGGACGCTCATGGTTACAAGCGTCAACCCAGGCGAGGGGAAGACCCTCACCGCCCTCAATCTCGCCCTAAGCTGGGCCCAGGAGGCGAATCAGACCGTCCTGCTGGTCGATGCGAATCTCAGGGCTCCCCGGCTTGCGGAGTGCCTCGGGCTCGCGAAAAAGCCAGGGCTCTACGAGTACCTGCAGTCCAGATCCAGCGATGTCTCCAACTACCTCATCAATCCTGGCATTGAGAAGTTCGTGATCCTCCCCGCGGGCGAACCTCAAGACAACTCCACGGAATGCATTGGCTGGCCCAAGACCAAGGCGCTCGTGCGCGAACTCAGGTCTCGCTATCCCGATCGACAGGTCATCTTCGACTGTCCGCATCTGCTTGATATGCCTGACACGCTCGTGTTCGCCGCGCAGGTAGACGGAATTCTCGTCGTGGTGGAGGAGGCAAGGACCCAAAGATGCGATTTGCGGGCCGCTTTGGAACTGCTCGCCGATATGAATGTGGTCGGGATCGTCTTCAATCGCAGGAAGGCGTGAAACAGCAGGGGGTTGCCCTCCAATGTACCTGTCCCACTTTGGCTTTTCGCGCAAGCCATTCTCGATCATCCCGGACCCGGAGACGTTCTACTGGAGTCCGAAGCACCACAAGGCTTTGCAGTATCTCCTATACGGCCTTGCGGAAGGTACCGGAATAATTCTGTTCACAGGAAGAATCGGCGCCGGCAAGACGACTCTCATCCGCTACCTGCTGAATCAGGTTGCCCCCAAACAAAATGTCGCAGTCCTGTTCAACACCAATCTGGATAAGGATGATTTGATCAGGATGGTGCTCTACGAATATGGATTAGAGCCTAGCTCCAGCAATAAAGCAGGATTGCTCGATCAACTGAACACTTTCCTCCTGCAAGAGTATGTCAAGGGGCGATGTCCCCTGCTGATCATTGATGAGGCTCAGAACTTGCCCCCTGATGCCCTTGAAGAGATACGCATGCTCTCCAACCTGCAGACCGAGCGGGAAAACCTATTGCGGATCATGCTTGTGGGACAAACGAATCTGCGCTCAAGGCTTCACTCTCCTTCGCTTGTCCAGCTTTCCCAGCGAATCACCGCGAGCTATCACCTGGACTGCCTCAGCAACGCTGAAACCGCCGAATACATTCGCCACAGGCTTGCACGCGCCGGGGCGAGGAACCTCGACATCTTCGACCCCGATAGCATTCATGAGATCCATATGGCCTCGGGCGGCATCCCGAGAGCCATAAACATCCTTTGCGATGCAGCATTGCTCTACGCCTTTGCGGACGATGCCCAGTCGGTTGATCAGCATCTCGTGCAGGAGGTGCTACACGACAGGGAGGAGAACGGCATATGCAATCTAATTGAGAATCTGGGAGTCCTCCAGGATAACCCGCCTCCAGACGGAAAAACCGGTGGCGACAGCCCATCTCCCGCCCAGATTGCCGAGACATGCACCCAACTATCGGAACGTGTCGCAAAGCTTGAATCCCAATACGCCATTCAGGAAATGAAATTCAATGCGCTCATGAGCCAGCAGAATGCCATATATAAGCCATGGACGCTGCATTGGCATAAACGTGGCGATGCCCATGAAGAAGTGCGCGGATTTGCTAGCCGGTTCATTACAATGAGTGATCAAAAAAAGAAAACATAACACTACAAGATTATGCTGTCGAAGCAATGAGCCATGAGGAGCAAGCAATGACCAAAGACAAACCAGGAGCGGATTGGCTATCATACCACATAAAATCCGATTTGTATCGCTATGAAGCAAGGACTGATATGATGGGCATGGTTGTCGCCCTCATTCGCTATAAAGGATTCCGATTATCATTCTGGTATCGGATATGCAGATTTTTCGATGTGACGGACAAGAAGGTGCTTCTGTTCATCACCAAGCGCATATACAGACGACTCATGAACAAGTATGGAGTTGACATTGCTACGGAAATACCCATAGGGCCAGGTTTGTACATCCCTGGCGCACATGGTGTGTTTATAAATAGGGAATGCGTGCTTGGGGAAAATATAACCTTAAGCCCTAATGTCGTTTTCGGGTACAAGCATAGGGGATCCAAGAAAGGCGGCCCAGTTCTCAAGGATAACGTATTTGTCGGGCCAGGGGCAGTAATCATCGGTAAGATAGTAGTCGGCAGCAATGTCGCCATCGGCGCGAATTGCGTACTGACCAAGGATGCCCCTGACAATGCCGTGGTCGGCGGTGTCCCGGGAGTCATTCTTTCCATGGCAGGCGCAAAGGAATATATTAATAATGTTGATTACCATGAAAAAATAGCTTTAAAAGCATGAGTCCAGGTTTACCTCGGGATGGAAGTTCAACATACGCATAGCCTCAGCATGGAGTTGACATGGTTTCGTGGAGGAGGTTCCGCTTGAGGATCAAGCGGCACTGAGGTGACTCCTTTCGTATTCCAGAGGCGACATGTGGTCCAGGGCGAAATGCCGTCGAGTACGGGGGACGAGCCCTGGGCATCGTGGATATCTCCTTCACAAGCCGTGAGTTATCCATGAAACCGTGTCAACTCCAAGAGAGCGCGGAGCCCTTTCTCGGTTGATCGCAAGGCGCTAGAAGAGAAAGCCCAGCACGTACTTGCCGCCGGTATAGACGATGATGACGGCGAGCATCCACTTGATGACCTTGGCCGGCACGTGCTTCTGCATGCGCGCGCCGAGGTACATGCCGACCATGCCGCCCAGGCCGAAGAGCAGGCCGAGCAGCCAGTCCGGGGCCACGGACATGCCGGGATTGAAGGGCGCGATGGCCTGGTAGAAGGCCACGCCGGCCACGCTGGTCACGAAGGTGCCCATGAGCGCCGCGCCGGCCACAGTGTACACGGGCAGGTGGAAGAAGGTCACGAAGAAGGGCGCGATGATGGCCCCGCCGCCGATGCCGTAGACGCCGCCAACAATGCCCACCACCAGGCTCATGAGCAGCACCCCGCCCGTGGAGAAGCAGTAGCGCTCGCCCTGGAAGACGAACTCCACCTGCCGGAACGAATACTTCGAATCGGAAACCGCCATGGAGTCCACCAGGCTGCCCTGGGGGCCGCAGGCCGTTCCGCCCATGGCGGCGGCCTGCTGCAGGATGTTCTTCTTGGCGCAGCTCACCGGTTTGGCGGCGTCGCGCATGGAGCAGCCCGGGCCGGAGCCAGCCGCGGCCTTGACCGGGGCCTTCTTGAAAAAGGTGTCCCGCACCAGCCGCAGCCCGATGTAGCCCAGCACCGCCGCAGCGAACATCTTGAAGTTGCGGGGGTCCGGCAGATATTTGACGCGGATGTAGGCCCCCAGGAACACCCCGGGCAGGGTGCCCAGGGCCGTGGCGTAGGTCAGGGGCCAGACCAT